>JAHDYJ010000022.1 GCA_023383795.1 Burkholderiales bacterium
TCATCGCCCCGATCGGCAAGGGCCAGCGCGGGCTGATCGTCTCGCCGCCGAAGGCGGGCAAGACCGTCATGCTGCAGCACATGGCGCACGCCATCACCGCGAACCATCCGGAGGTGGTGCTGATCGTGCTGCTGATCGACGAGCGGCCCGAGGAGGTCACCGAGATGCAGCGCTCCGTGCGCGGCGAGGTGGTGTCCTCCACGTTCGACGAGCCGGCCCAGCGCCACGTGCAGGTCGCCGAGATGGTGATCGAGAAGGCGAAGCGGCTGGTCGAGCACAAGAAGGACGTCGTCATCCTGCTCGACTCGATCACGCGGCTCGCGCGCGCCTACAACACGGTCGTCCCGGCGTCGGGCAAGGTGCTGACCGGCGGCGTCGACGCGAACGCGCTGCAGCGGCCGAAGCGCTTCTTCGGCGCCGCGCGCAACATCGAGGAAGGCGGCAGCCTGACGATCCTCGCCACCGCGCTGATCGACACCGGCTCGCGGATGGACGACGTGATCTACGAGGAGTTCAAGGGCACCGGCAACCTCGAGCTGCACCTCGACCGGCGCATGTACGAGAAGCGGATCTTCCCGGCGATCAACGTCAACCGCTCGGGCACCCGCCGCGAGGAGCTGCTGATCGAGCAGCCGATCCTGCAGAAGATCTGGATCCTGCGGAAGCTCCTGTACCCGATGGACGACCTCGAGGCGATGGAGTTCCTGCTCGACAAGATCCGGGCCACCAAGTCGAACGCTGACTTCTTCGACTCGATGCGCAGAGGCTAGCGCCCCCGTCTTCCCGCGCCTCGAGGTCGCGCGGCTGCCCGCACCCCCCGCTCCGCGGGCACCGAGTCCGCCGCGCACCTCTCGGCGATGGAGTTCCTGCTCGACAAGATCCGGGCCACCAAGTCGAACGCTGACTTCTTCGACTCGATGCGCAGAGGCTAGCGCCCCCGTCTTCCCGCGCCTCGAGGTCGCGCGGCTGCCCGCACCCCCCGCTCCGCGGGCACCGAGTCCGCCGCGCACCTCTCGGCGATGGAGTTCCTGCTCGACAAGATCCGGGCCACCAAGTCGAACGCCGACTTCTTCGGCTCGATGCGGCGCGGGTAGCCGGTGCCCGGCGCGGGGTTTGCACCGTCGCCGGCGTTCTGCCATAATCCAAGGCTCTTCAATGGCTTGCAACGCCGAACCGGACCGGTTCGCGGCGAGACCAAGCCGCCCAAGCGAGGGAACGCATCCATGAAAGCCGGCATCCATCCGAAGTACACGGAGATCACGGTCACGTGCAGCTGCGGCAACACGTTCACGACCCGCTCCACCCTGGCGAAGCCGCTGCACGTCGAGGTCTGCTCGGTGTGCCACCCGTTCTACACCGGCAAGCAGAAGATCCTCGACACCGCCGGCCGCGTCGAGAAGTTCCGCCAGCGCTACGCGAGCACCCGCAAGAAGGCGGCGGCCGCCTGACGCGCCCGGGACGGCTCCGCGAACGAAGGCAGCTGCGGCTGCCTTTTTCGTCTCCGGCCGCCGGCTAGAATCCGGGCCATGCGGGTTCCCGTCCGAGCGTCGCCTGCCGCCGTCGCGTGCGCCGGCGCCCGGGGGCGCCCGATCAGGCCGCGGACGCGATGACCCCGGGCTGGCTCGCGCAGCGCATCGCCCTGCCGCTCACCGGGTGGCCGCTCGGGCTCCTGGTCGCGGCATTCACGCTGCCCGGCCTGTTCGGCCACGATCCCTGGAAGACCGAGGACGCGGTCGGCTTCGGCGTCGTGTGGCAGATGATCACGAGCGGCGACTGGCTCACGCTCGGGCTCGCCGGCGAGCCGTTCTACGAGGACGGTCCGTTCTACTACTGGGCGAGCGCGCTCGCGGTGAAGGCGCTCGCCTGGGGCCTCGCGCCGCACGACGCCGCCCGCGTCGCGAGCGCGGTGTTCCTGCTGCTCGCGCTGTGGTTCGTGCGGCTCGCCGCGCGCGACCTGTACGGCAAGGTGCAGGGCGACCTCTCGATGCTCGCGCTGCTCGGGTGCGTCGGGCTCATGTGGCACGCGCACGAGACCGCCGCCGAGAACGCGATGCTCGCCGGCCTCGCCGCCGCCTACTACGGCCTCGCGATCTCGCACAAGAAGCCCTACAAGGCAGCGCTCGCCTTCGGCTGCGGCACCGGCGTCGCATTCCTCGCCAAGGGATTGATGGCGGCGCTGCAGCCATTCGCCGCCGCGCTTCTCGTGCTCCCGCTGTCGGGCGTGTTCCGCGCGCGCAACTACGCGCTCTCGGTCGTGCTGGGGCTCGTCGTGCTGGTGCCGTTCGTGACGGTCTGGCCGCTCGCCGCCGCGAGCCGCGCGCCCGAGTACTTCGCGAGCTGGCTCGCGTGGCAGATCGCGTCGGTCGGCACCGCGCCGGGCTGGGAGGACGTCGTCTACTACCTGAAGACCTTCGCGTGGGCCGCATGGCCGGTGTGGCCGCTCGGCATCTGGGCGACCTGGGAGTACCGCCGCTACCTGCGCGATCCCGGCTTCGCGGTGCCGTTCCTCGGCGCGATCGTCGGCATCGCGCTGCTGCTGCTCGGGGTGCGGGCGAGCGAGATGAACGCCCTGTCGGTGCTGGTGCCGCTCGCGATCCCGGCCGGCGCGGCGGCGGTCGGGTTGCGGCGCGGCGCGGCGAACGCGCTCGCGTGGTTCTCGATCATGACCTTCACGCTGGCGGCGGGCTACGCGTGGACGATGTGGTTCGCCGCGCTGACCGGGATCCCGCCGCAGCTTGAGCGCAACATCACCAAGCTGCAGCCCGGCTTCGTGTTCGAGTTCCAGTGGCTGCCGTATCTCGTCGCCTCGGCGCTCACCGTCGGCTGGTTCGTCCTCGTGCTGCGCAGCGAGCGCTCGACCCTGCGCGCCCTCACGCACTGGGCCGCCGGCATGACGCTCGGCTGGGGCCTCGCCACCACGCTCGCGCTGGACTGGATCGATTTCGGCAAGACCTACCGGCGCGTCGGAACTTCGCTCGCGAACCAGCTGCCGAACGGACACGGCTGCATCGAGAGCCGGGGCCTGGGCGAGACCCAGCGCGCGGTGTTCCACTACCATGCCGGCGTGGTGACCAAACGCGCCGAGGTCTACGGCCCGACCGACTGCCCGCTCCTGCTGGTCCAGGCGCGCGTCGACGGCGAGCCGCCGGAGCCCGGGCCGCAGTGGACCCGGGTGTGGGAAGGCGAGCGGCCGCGCGACCGGGAGCGCTACCGCCTCTACCGCAGGAGCTGAAACCGATCATGCCGCCGCTCACCTCCAGCCCGGCCTGGCAGGCGCTCGCCGCGCACCGCGCGAGGCTTGCCGGGACGTCGATGCGCGAGCTGTTCGCGCAGGATCCCGGCCGTGCGGCCCGCTTCGCCGTCGAGGCGGCGGGGCTTCATCTCGACTATTCCAAGCACCGGATCACGGACGAGACGCTGCGCCTGCTGCTCGCGCTCGCGGCCAGCCGCGACCTCGGCGGCTGGACGCGGCGCATGTTCGACGGCGAGAAGATCAACGCGAGCGAGGGCCGCGCGGTGCTGCACGTCGCGTTGCGCGCAGGGCGCGGCCCCTTCCCGCCCGGCCGCGACGTGATGCCGGAGGTCGAGGCCACGCTGGCGCGCATGCGCGCGTTCAGCGACGCGGTGCGCTCCGGCGAGTGGCGCGGCGGCACCGGCGAGCTCGTCACCGACGTGGTGAATATCGGCATCGGCGGCTCGGATCTCGGGCCGCGCATGGTGACCCGCGCCCTGCGCGCGTTCGGCGGGCCGCGCCCGCGCGTGCACTTCGTCGCGAACGGCGACCCGGCCGACCTGGCGGCGACGCTGCCCGCGCTCGATCCGGCGCACACGCTCTTCATCGTCGCCTCCAAGACCTTCACCACCGTCGAGACGCTCACGAACGCGCGGCGCGCGCGCGAGTGGATCGCCGGCGCGCTCGGCGGGCGCGCAGTGGGGCGCCACTTCGCCGCGGTCAGCGCGAACGTCGAGGCGGCGACCGAATTCGGTCTCGACGAGAGCGCCGTGTTTCCGATGTGGGACTGGGTCGGCGGTCGCTACTCGCTCTGGTCGGCGGTCGGGCTGCCGATCGCGCTCGCGGCCGGGTACGAGCGCTTCGCCGAGCTGCTCGCCGGCGCACGCGCGATGGACGAGCATTTCCGCACCGCGCCGGCGGAGCGCAACCTCCCAGTGCTGATGGCGCTGCTCGGCGTCTGGTACGCGAACTTCTGGGGCGCGCAGAGCCATTGCGTGCTGCCCTACGCCGAGGATCTGCACTACCTGCCGGCGTACCTGCAGCAGCTCGAGATGGAGTCGAACGGCAAGCGCGTGGACCGCGACGGCAACGTCGTGGACTACGCCACCGCCCCGGTGATCTGGGGCGCGGCCGGCACCAACAGCCAGCACTCGTTCCACCAGCTCCTGCACCAGGGGCGGCTTCTCGTGCCGAGCGACTTCGTGCTGCTCGCGCGCGGCGCGGAGCCCGCCGAGGCGCATGCCATGCTCACCGCCAACGCCCTGGCGCAGAGCGCGGCGCTGATGGCCGGCAAGGACGATCCGCAAGCGCCGCACCGCGCGCTGCCCGGCAACCAGCCGTCCAGCACGCTGCTGCTGCCCGCGCTCGAGCCGCGCGCGCTCGGGGCGTTGCTCGCCGCGTACGAGCACAAGGTGTTCGCGCAAGGCGTGATCTGGAACGTCAACAGCTTCGACCAGTGGGGCGTCGAGCACGGCAAAGTGCTCGCGCGCGGCCTGCTGCCGCGGCTGCTCGAAGGCGGCGAGGCGCCGGAGCTCGACGCCTCGACGCGCGCCCTGCTCGCGCGGATAAGGGGTAACGGAGGCGGGGGCGACTGAGGCGGCGCGGCAACTCGGGCGGGCCGGCCGCGCATCGCGCATTTGACTTGCGGCCGGGCGCGGAATAGCCTGCAACGTAACCTGGAAGGCACACCATGAACGAAGAGACCTTCAACCTGTCGATCCGGAAGTTCCTGAAGATGGTCGGCGTCAACTCCCAGCGCGAGATCGAGCAGGCGGTGGCCCGGGCGCGCGAGAGCGGCAAGGCCAGAGGCGACGAGACGTTCCCGGCGTCGGTCACGCTCGAGATCCCCGCGCTCGGCCTTTCGGTCAAGTTCGACGGCAAGATCGAGCTCGAGTAGCCGCACCGGGAGGCGCCAGGATGAACCAGCCCAGAGAGCTCGACGCCACCGTGCTCGATGCGCTGCGGGCGCTCGTCGGCGAGCGCGTCACGACCTCGCGCGGCGTGCGCGAGCACCACGGCAAGGACGAGTCCTACTACCCCTACGCGCCGCCCGATGCGGTCGTGTTCCCGCATTCGACCGAGGAGGTCCGCGACATCGTGAACGTCTGCCGGCGCCACCGGGTGCCGGTCATCCCCTACGGCGTCGGCACCTCGGTCGAGGGCCACGTGCTCGCGCTCGCGGGCGGCGTGTGCATCGACTTCTCGCAGATGAGCAAGATCCTGCGCGTGAACGTCGAGGACATGGACGTCACCGTGCAGGCCGGCGTCACCCGCAAGCAGCTGAACGACGAGATCCGCCACACCGGGCTCTTCTTCCCGATCGATCCCGGCGCCGACGCCACGCTCGGCGGGATGGCCGCCACGCGCGCCTCCGGCACGAACGCCGTGCGCTACGGCACGATGCGCGAGAACGTCCTGTCGCTCACCGTGGTCACCGCCGACGGCCGCGTCATCCGCACCTCGCGCCGCTCGCGCAAGTCCTCCGCGGGCTACGACCTGACGCGGCTCTTCGTCGGCTCGGAGGGCACGCTCGGCGTCATCACCGAGGTGACCGTGCGCCTGTACGCCATTCCCGAGGCCATCTCGGCCGCGGTATGCTCGTTCAAGGACATGGCGGGCGCGGTCGGCACCGTGATCCAGACGCTGCAGAGCGGGATCCCGATCGCGCGCAGCGAGGCGTTGTGCGCCACCACGATGAAGGCGATCAACGCGTACAACAAGTCGTCGTACAGGGAGCAGCCTACGCTCTGGCTGGAGTTCCACGGCAGCGAAGCAAGCGTCGTGGAGCAGGCCGAGCTGGTCCAGGAGATCGCGCGCGAGCACGGCGGCGAGGGCTTCGAATGGGCCACCAAGCCGGAGGACCGCAACCGGCTGTGGTCGGCGCGGCACCAGGCCTATTTCGCCTCGCTGCAGCTGCGGCCCGGCACCCGCGCGGTGTCGACCGACGTGTGCGTGCCGATCTCGCGCCTGACCGAGTGCATCGTCGAGACCACCCGCGACATCGAGCGCGCCTCGATGCCGATCCCGCTCTTCGGCCACGTCGGCGACGGCAATTTCCACTGCGTCGTGCTGATCCGGCCGGGCAACGCGGCGGATCTCGCCGAGGCGAAGGCGTTCAACGAGCGCGTGGTGGATCGCGCGCTCGCGATGGAAGGGACCTGCACCGGCGAGCACGGCATCGGCCTGGGCAAGATCGAGTCGCTGAAGAAGGAGCACGGCGAGGCCGTCGACCTGATGGTCGCGATCAAGCGCACCTTCGATCCGGACAACATCCTGAACCCGGGCAAGGTGGTGCCGCTCACGCCCTGAGGAAGTGCTCGCGGTAGTAGCGCAGCTCCTCGATCGACTCGCGGATGTCGGCGAGCGCCTCGTGCCGCGAGGCCTTGGTGAACCCCTTGGCGATCTCCGGCCGCCAGCGCCTGCAGAGCTCTTTGACGGTGGAGACGTCCAGGTTGCGGTAGTGGAAGTAGGCCTCTAGCTGCGGCATCCAGCGCGCGAGGAACCTGCGGTCCTGGCAGATCGAGTTGCCGCACATCGGCGAGGCGTTCGCGGGCACGTGCTCGCGCAGGAACTCGAGCATGCGCGCCGCGACCTCGGCCTCGGAGAGCGTCGAGGCCCGGACGCGGTCGATCAGGCCCGACCGGGCGTGCGTGCCCTTGTTCCAGTCGTCCATCGCGGCGAGCACGCTCTCGGCCTGGTGCACGACGAGCACCGGCGCCTCGGCGACGGTCGCGAGCGCCTGGTCGGTGACCACGATCGCCACCTCGATGATGCGATCGGCGTCCGGGTTGAGGCCCGTCATCTCCATGTCGAGCCACACCAGATTGTTCTGATCCTGCGCCATGCCGTGATCGATCGGTTTCCGCGCCGCCAAGGTAGAATTGCATTGTCTCACACCTGCATCGACGCTTACCCTACGGCCCGCACCTGCGCGCCCCGGAGGACTTCTCCCCCGTGCGAACTCCTGCTTGCGAAGCGGCGCGGCCGCGATCCTGAGACGGCCAGCAGATGCATCCGTTCACGATCGCCTTCCTGATCGCGCTCGCGACCACGACGCTGATCCGCCTGTGGCTCGGGCGGCGTCACGTGGCGCACGTGCTCGCCCATCGCGACGCGGTGCCCGCCGAGTTCGCCGAGACGGTGACGCTCGCCGCGCACCAGAAGGCGGCCGACTACACCGCCGCCAAGACGCGCCTCGCCGGCCTCGAGACGCTCGTGTCGGCGGCGGTGCTGCTCGCGTTCACCCTCGGCGGCGGGCTGCAGGCGCTCGCCGACGGGTGGGGGCGCGCGCTCGCCCCCGGCGGCTACTGGCACGGCATCGCGCTCATCGCCAGCGTGGCCGTCATCGGCGGGCTGATCGACCTGCCGTTCGCGGTCTACCGCACTTTCGTCGTCGAGGCGCGGTTCGGGTTCAACCGCATGACTCCGCTCCTCTTCGTCGCCGACCTGGCGCGGCACGCGGCGCTCGCGGCCGCGCTCGGCCTGCCGCTCGTCTTCGTCGTGCTGTGGCTGATGGACCGCATGGGCGAGCTGTGGTGGCTGTACGTGTGGCTCGCGTGGATGGGCTTCAACCTGCTCGTGCTGGCGATCTACCCGACCGTGATCGCGCCGCTGTTCAACAGGTTCACGCCGCTCGAGGACCCGTCGCTCAAGGGCCGCATCGAGGCGCTGCTCGCGCGCTGCGGGTTCCGCGCCAAGGGGCTGTTCGTGATGGACGGGTCGCGCCGCTCCAGCCACGGCAACGCCTACTTCACCGGGCTCGGCGCCGCGAAGCGCATCGTCTTCTTCGACACGCTGATCCAGCGGCTCGCGCCGCCGGAGATCGAGGCGGTGCTCGCGCACGAGCTCGGCCACTTCAAGCGGCGGCACATCGTCAAGCGCATCCTCGTCGTCGCCGCGGTCAGCCTCGGGTTCCTCTACCTGCTCGGCTACCTGATCGGACAGGAGTGGTTCTTCCGCGCGCTCGGCGTCGAGACGCGCACTACGGCGCTCGCCCTGCTGCTCTTCTTCATGGTGCTGCCGGTGTTCACGTTCCTGCTGCAGCCGCTGGCGAGCCTCTACTCGCGCAAGCACGAGTACGAGGCGGACGCCTACGCCGCCGGCCACGCGGACGCCGCCAGCCTGGTGCAGGCGCTGGTCAAGCTGTATCAGGACAACGCCGCGACGCTCACGCCCGATCCGGTCCATTCGGCGTTCTACGATTCGCACCCGCCCGCGGCCCTGCGGATCGCCCGTCTGCAGGCGCTTCGACAATAGGGCGGTTCTGCCACAGCCACCACGGAGTCTCCCGATGAGCAATCTCGCCGCCAGACGCTGCAAGCCCTCGGTGACCAAGCTCGCGCAGAGCGACGCGACCCGGCTGCTCGGCGAGCTGCCGGGCTGGCAGCTCGAGGGCGACACGCTCGTGAAGACCTTCCCGTTCAAGAACTACCACGAGACGATGGCCTTCGTGAACGCGATCGCCTGGATCGCGCACCGCGAGGACCACCATCCCGACCTCTCGGTCGGATACAACAAGTGCCGCGTCGAGTACAGCACGCACTCGGTCGGCGGCCTGTCGGAGAACGACTTCATCTGCGCCGCCAAGATCGAGGCGGCACTCGCGGTCTGACGCCGGTGCCGGACGACGCGGGCGTGATCGTCGCCGCCCACGGCCGCCACTACGTCGTCGAGACCGGTTCGGGCGCGCTGGTGCGCTGCGTGCCGCGCGGCAAGCGCAGCGTCTACGCCTGCGGCGACCGCGTGTCGCTCGCCCCCGCCGGCCGGAACGCCGGCGTGATCGAGTCGGCCGCGCAGCGCACGTCGCTCTTCCTGCGGGCGGCGCCGCACCGGCAGAAGCTGATCGCGGCCAACGCGACGCAGGTCGCGGTGGTGGTGGCGGGCGAGCCGAGCTTCTCCGACGAGCTCGTCTGCCGCATCCTCGTCGCCGCCGAAAGCCAGGGAATCCCCGCGATCCTCGTGCTGAACAAGGCCGATCTCGCGGAGCTCACCCGCGCGGCGCGCGAGCGGCTGCGGCCTTTCGAGCAGGCCGGCTACGCGGTGCTGGCGGTGAGCGCGCTCGGCGAGCTCGCGCCGCTCGCGGCGCGTCTCGCGAACGAGACCACGGTGCTGCTCGGGCAGTCCGGCATGGGCAAGTCGACGCTGGTGAACGCGCTCGTGCCGGGCGTGGCCGCGCGCACGCAGGAAATCTCGCGGTTCCTCGATTCGGGACGCCACACCACGACCTCGACCCGGCTGTACCGCCTCCCCGGCGGCGGCGCGATCGTCGATTCGCCGGGCCTCCAGGGGTTCGGGCTCGCTTATCTGACGCCGGCGCGGATCGAGCACGCCTTTCCGGAGCTGCGCCCGCTCGCGGGCCGATGCCGGTTCAGCGACTGCCGCCACCGCGCCGAGCCCGCCTGCGCGGTGCGCGCCGCCGTCGCCGCGGGCGACGTGCATCCGCGACGTCTCGAGCTGCTGCACCGGATCCTGGCGGCGGAGGCATCGCCGTGACCCGCCACCGCGCCTCCGCAAGGCGCGCGACCGGCGCCGGCCGATGACCGCGCATGCGCAAGCCGCTCATCGCATCGTTCGACACGCTCGAGGTGCATCACCTCAAGAACGTCCTCGAGACCGAGGGGATCCGGTGCTATCTGCGCAACGAGCTGCTCACGCGCCTCGCCGGCGAGATCCCGTTCACGGAGTGCGCGCTGGAGCTGCACCTGGTCGACGAGTCCGACCGCTGGCGCGCCGAGCGCATCCTCGAGGACTGGCGCGGCGCGGCGCCCGGCGCCGCGCCGCCGTGGGCCTGCGATGCCTGCGGCGAGCAGCTCGAGGCGCAGTTCACCGCGTGCTGGCGGTGCGGCCGGCCGCGCGCGGCGTAGTCCGCCATCCGGCGGCGCCCTCAGCCGAGCGCGGCGGTCAGGCTGAGCATCAGCAGCAGCGCAAGCCACACGACGAGCGTCCGCCGCACGAGCCCGATCGCGGTATCGAGGAACGCCGTGTCCGCGTCGTCCCCGGTCCCGAGCTCGGGGCGCTCCTCCATGCGCCCGGCCACGGGATGCGCGCCGCCGAGCCGCACGCCCATCGCACCCGCCCCGGCGGCCAGCACCACGCCGAGCAGCGGATCGATCCAGCGCGCCGCCTGGGTGCGCCAGCAGTAGACCGCGTCCTCGAAGTCGCCGACGACGGCGAAGGTGAGCGCCGTAACGCGCGCCGGCACCCAGTCGATCGCCGCGAACGCGCGGCGCGCGAACGCGCCGAACTCGGCGACCTCGGGATCGGGACGCGCGCCCCAGCGTCGCGCGAGAAACGCGGCCACCCGGTACAGGACGGCGCCGGCCGGTCCCGGCAGGACGACGAACCAGAGCGCCGGCGCGAAGACGCGCCGGTACGCGACCGCCAGGGCGTCCTCGATCGCGAGGCGCGAGACCTCGGCCGCGGAGAGCGCCGAGCAGTCGTGGCCGCGGAACTCGGCGAGCGCGCGCCGCGCGCGCTCGACGTCGCCCTCGCGCAGCGCGCGCTGGATCTCCGAGAAGTGGCGGCTCTGCTGGCGAAAGCCCATCGTCAGGTACAGCACGCCGACGTTGAAGGCGAGGCCGAGCAGCGGGCTGACCGCGTAGAACGCGCTGTACAGGAACCAGGCCGCGGCGAGCGCGGGCACGACCGCCGCGAGCCACGCCAGCGCGCCCGGCGCCGACTGGCCGACGTTGAGCTGGCGCTCGAGGAAGTTCGCGTAGGCCGCCAGCGGCGCGAACAAGGCCCGCCGGTCGGCGAGCGGCCGCCACTGCTCGAGCAGCAATGCGAGCGTGAGCGACAGGAAGGACATGGGCGATGCGCGGTACGCGACGCGGGCGGAGGCGCCCCGCAGCGAAGATATCATAGCGACGGTGGCGGCCGGCGCGCTGCATGCGTCCGCCGACCGCGCGGCGCGCGCCAACCTGTTCACGCCCGGCGCCCGCAACGACACCGGCGCGCCATTTTCTGCGCAGCGTGATGACACAGTCGTCCGCGACAATCCAGCCCGAAGCGCCGCACAATCGTCCCGAGGCTCACGTGAAGCGCATCCTTGCATCGGCCGGCATCGCCGCCGCGCTCGCTCTGCCCGCGCCCGCCGCCTGCGCCGCCGGCGTCGAACTCTTCTCGCCGCAGGGCGAGGTGAAGGGCGTGCGTCAGGTCGCCGCGCGGTTCACCCACCCGATGGTGCCGTTCGGCGACCCGCGCCTGCTCGAGCCGTTCGACGTCGATTGCCCGGCGCGCGGGCGCTCGCGCTGGGCCGATGCGCGCAACTGGGTCTTCGACTTCGACGCCGACTTGCCCGCCGGGATCGTCTGCACGTTCGCGCTCAAGCCCGGGCTCGCCGCGCTGGACGGCACCGCGCTCTCGGGAGACGCGCGCTTCACCTTCACGACCGGCGGCCCGGCGATCCGACGCGTGCTGCCCTACGAGGGCGCGCTGGTGGACGAGCGGCAGGTCTTCGTCCTCGCGCTCGACGCGCCGGCGCGCGAAGCGTCGATCGCCGAGCATGCGCACTGCGCGGTCGAGGGCGTCAACGAGCGCATCGGCGTGCGGGTGCTCACCGGGGAGGAGAAGGCGGGGATCGTCGCGCAGCGCAGCCTGCTCGGCAACCGCTTCTATCGACTGGTCTTCGAGGCCACGCCGGAGCAGATCCTGCTGCGGATCCGCGAGCGACAGGACGCGGCGCTGCCGCTCGCGGTCGTGCAATGCCGGCGCACGCTGCCGAACGGCGCGCAGGTGCGCCTGGTCTGGGGCCGCGGCATCGCCGCCGCAGGCGGAGCCGCGGGCGGCGTCGCCACGAGCGCCGACCAGTCGCTCGCCTTCCGCGTGCGCGAGCGCTTCCTGGCGGAGTTCAGCTGCACGCGGGTGAACGCGCAATCGCCCTGCGTCCCGGTGCTGCCGATGGCGGTCAACTTCTCGGCGCCGGTCGCGCGCGCGGCGGCCGCGCGCATCCGGCTGCGCGCCGAGGACGGCACCGTGCGCGCGGCGCAGGTCGCCGGGGACGGGGCGCCGTTCGTGGACGGCGTCACTTTCGCGGCGCCGCTCCCCGAGCGCACGCGCTTCCGGATCGAGCTGCCCGAGGGACTGCAGGACGACGCCGGCCGACCGCTCGCCAACGCGTCGAGCTATCCGCTCGCGGTGGCGACCGACGAGGCGCCGCCGCTCGCGAAGTTCGCCGGACGCTTCGGCATCCTCGAGCTCGCCGAGGGCGGCGTGCTGCCGGTGACGCTGCGCAACGTCGAGCCGCAGGTCGCCGGCCGCACGCTCGCGCTGGCGGCCGCCGGGGGCGCCGCGATCCCGGGCCGCGCGCTCGCCACGCGCGACGACCGCCAGGTGATCGAGTGGATCAAGCGCCTGAACGAGGGCGGCCGGCCCCGCTACCGGCGCGATCCCGGCAGCCGGCACCACGTCGCCCGCGAGGGCGAGTTCTCCGTATTCGACGACGCGACCGCCACCCAGACGCTCGGCGTGCCGAAGCCGAACGGCGCGAAGGCGCTCGAGGTGGTGGGGATACCGCTGCGCGAGCCGGGCTTCCACGTCGTCGAGCTCGCGAGCCCGCGGCTCGGCGCGGCGCTGCACGGCGAGGCGCAGCCCTATTACGTCGCCACCGGCGCCCTGGTGACGAACCTCGCCGCGCACTTCAAGCGCGGGCGCGAGTCGTCGCTCGTGTGGGTCACCACGCTCGACCACGGTCGTCCGGTGGCCGGCGCCGCGGTCGCGGTGCGCGATTGCCGCGGCAGTGCGCTCTGGGAAGGCGTCACCGGCGCTGACGGCGTCGCCGCGATCAGCGCGGCGCTGCCCGCGGAGCACGCGCTGCCGTACTGCAGCCACTTCCCCTCCGGCTACTACGTCAGCGCGCGTACGGCGGGCGACATGACCTTCGTGCTCTCGGCGTGGAGCGACGGCATCCGGCCGTGGCAGTTCAACCTGCCCACCGGGAGCTACGGCGGCCCGCTCATCGCGCACACGGTCTTCGACCGGACGCTGTTCCGCGCCGGCGAGAGCGTCGGCATGAAGCACTTCCTGCGCCGCCACACGCGGGAGGGCATCGAGCTCCTCGCCGGGCGCGAGCTGCCCGCGCGCGCGGTGGTGCGGCACCAAGGCAGCGGCGAGGAGTTCGAGCTCCCGCTCGAGTGGACCGCGACGGGCACCGCCGAGAGCCGCTGGGTCATCCCGCAGCAGGCCAAGCTCGGCGCCTACACGGTTGCCCTGGAGCTCGGCCGCCAGCGCCGCCTGCAGAGCGGCAGCATCCGCGTCGAGGCGTTCCGGGTGCCGACGATGAAGGCGTCGATCCAGGGACCGCGGACGCCGCTCGTGAATGCGACCGCGGTCGAGCTCGACCTGCTGGTCGCCTACCTCGCCGGCGGCGGCGCCGGCCATGCGCCGGTCAAGCTCAGGAGCCAGGTCCAGCCGAAGTCGGTGAGCTACCCCGACTATCCCGACTTCGTCTTCGGCGGCACCGACGTCGTCGAGGGCGTCGTGCAGCGCGGCGACGACGACGCGTCCGACGACGAAGAGTCCGGCGCGGCCGCGGGCGCGCCCGCCGGCGGCCGACTTGCGCACGAGCTGCCGCTCACGCTCGACCAGGCCGGCGCCGCGCGCGCGAGGCTCGACAAGCTGCCGGCGGTCGAGGCGCCGCACGACCTCGTGGTCGAGATGGAGTACCAGGACGCGAACGGCGAGACGCTCGCCGCCGCGACGCGCATCGCGCTGTGGCCGGCGCGGCTGAATCTCGGCATCCGCACCGAGGGCTGGGCGGCATCGAAGGACGCCGTGCGCTTCCAGGTCGCGGCGCTCGACCTTGCCGGCAGGCCCGCGGCCGGGGCGCAGGTCGCCGTCGACCTCTTCCAGCGCACGCACTACTCGCACCGCAAGCGGCTGATCGGCGGGTTCTACGCCTACGAGGACTACACCGAGACGAAGAAGATCGGCGAGTCGGTGTGCGCCGGCGCGACCGATGCGCAAGGCCTGCTCGCGTGCCAGGTCAGGACCGCGGTCGCCGGCGAGCTGATCCTGCGTGCGCGCTCGCCCGACGGCGCCGGCAACGTCGCCGCGGCGAGCCGTACCGTCTATGTCGTCGGGGCCGACCGCTGGTGGTTCCGGCAGGGCGCGAGCGACCGGATGGACGTCGTGCCCGAGAAGAAGCGCTACGAGCCGGGCGAGATCGCGCGGTTCCAGGTGCGCATGCCGTTCGCCGAGGCGACCGCGCTCGTCACGGTCGAGCGCGAGGGCGTCATCGAGGCGCGCGTGCACCGCCTCGCCGGGCGCGCGCCGATCGTCGAGCTGCCGGTCCAGGGCGGCCACGCCCCCAACGTCTACGTCTCGGTGCTCGCGGTGCGCGGGCGCCTGGCGCCGTCGCCGGTGCCGCTCGCCGATCTCGGCAAGGGTGCGTTCGGCCTCGGCGCGACGTTCGGCGTGCTGGCAGAGCGCGATTCCGCGCGCGACATCCGCCCCAAGGCCACCGTCGATCTGGGGAAGCCCGCCTTCCGGCTGGGGATCGCCGAGATCAACGTCGGCTGGGCGGCGCACGAGCTCGCGGTGGGCGTGCGCCCCGAGCGGGAGACGTACCGCGTGCGCGAGACCGCGACGGTGCGCGTGGCGGTGAAGCGCATCGACGGCGCGGCGCCGCCCGCGGACGCGGAGATCGCGCTCGCCGCGGTGGACGAGGGCCTGCTCGAGCTCGCGCCGAACGCGTCGTGGAAGCTGCTCGAGGCGATGATGCAGCGGCGCGGGATCGAGGTCGCGACCGCGACCGCCCAGATGCAGGTGGTCGGCAAGCGCCATTACGGCAAGAAGGCCGCCGCCCCCGGCGGCGGCGGCGGACAGCAGGCCGGCCGCGAGCTCTTCGACACGCTGCTCCTGTGGCGCGGCCGCGTGGCGCTGGACGAGCGCGGCGAAGCCCGCGTCGAGGTGCCGCTCAACGACTCGCTCAGCGCCTTCCGGATCGTCGCGGTGGCGAGCGGCGCGAGCGGCCTCTTCGGCACCGGCGCGGCGACCATCCGCACCACGCAGGACCTAATGCTGCTCGCGGGCCTGCCTCCGGTCGTGCGCGAGGGCGACCGGTTCCACGGCGCGTTCACCGTGCGCAACGCGAGCGATCGCAAGCTCTCCGTCGAGCTCGCCGCGGCGGCCGGGACGGGCGACGCGGCGCCCGGCCGACTGCCGCCGCAGTCGCTCGTGCTCGCGCCCGGCGAGGCGCGCGAGGCCGGCTGGACCGTGACCGCGCCGGCGGGCGCGGCCGCGCTCGCGTGGGAAGTCAGCGCGCGCGAGCGCGGCGGCGACGCCGCCGATCGGATCAAGGTCGCGCAGAAGGTCGTCGCCGCCCATCCGGTGCGCACGTTCCAGGCGACGCTCGTCCAGCTCGACCGCCCCCTCGCGCTGCCGGTGGCGATGCCCGGGGATGCGATCGGCGGCCGCGGCGGCGTCTCGGTCGGCCTCCTCGCCCGGCTCGGCGACGACCTCGCCGGCGTGCGCGAGCACATGTCGCTCTACCCCTACACGTGCCTCGAACAGCGGGCCTCGCAGGCCGTGGCGCTGCGCGACGCCGGGCTCTGGTCGGGCGTCACGAACGCGCTGCCGAGCCATCTCGACCGCGACGGGCTGGCGAAGTACTTCGCCTCGGACTGGCTCGAGGGCAGCGACGTGCTCACCACCTACCTGCTCGCGATCGCGCACGAAGCGGGCTGGGCGATCCCGGACGCCGCGCGCGAGCGCATGCTGCAGGGCCTCGCCCGCTTCGTCGAAGGGCGCGTGCTGCGCTACGGCCGCCTGCCGACGGCCGACCTCGCGATCCGCAAGATCGCGGCAATCGAGGCGCTCGCGCGCCACGGACGCGCGCAGCCCCGGATGCTCGACTCGATCGCGATCGAGCCGAACCTGTGGCCCACCTCGGCGGTGCTCGACTGGCTGAGCCTGCTCGAGCGCATGCCCGGGCTACACGATCGCGCGGCGCGGCGCGCCGCGGCCGAGAGCATCGTGCGCGCGCGGCTGAACTTCCAGGGCACGACGATGGGCTTCGCCACCGAGCGCGGCGACGCGCTGTGGTGGCTCATGATCTCGGGCGACGTGAACGCGGTGCGCGCGGTGCTGGCGCTCGCCGATGCGCCGGCGTGGCGCGAGGACCTCCCGCGCATGGCGCGCGGCGCGCTCGGCCGCCGTCTGCGCGGCCACTGGAACACGACGACCGCGAACGCGTGGGGCGTGCTGGCGATGGAGAAGTTCGCCGCGACTTTCGAGGCGACGCCGGTGGCGGGCGCCACGGCGGCCGCGCTCGCCGGCGCGCAGCGGCGGCTCGAGTGGCAGCGCGCGCCGGGCGGCGGCGCGCTCGACTTCCCGTGGCCTGCCGGACAGGCGACTCTCGAGGTGGCCCACGAAGGCGCCGGCAGGCCGTGGGCGACGATCGCGAGCCGCGCCGCGATCCCGCTGAAGGCGCCCTTCTCCAGCGGGTACACGATCAGGCGCACCGTCGCGCCGGTCGAGCAGAAGACGCCGGGCGAGTGGTCGCGCGGCGACGTGCTGCGGGTCGCGCTCGAACTGGAGGCGCAATCGGACATGACGTGGGTGGTCGTGAGCGACCCGATCCCGGCCGGTGCGGCGATCCTCGGCACCGGGCTCGGGCGCGACTCGCGGCTCCTCGCCCGCGGCGAGCGGCGCGCCGGTCTCGCGTGGCCGGCGTTCGAGGAGCGCGGCTTCGAGGCGTTCCGCGCGTACTACGAGTTCGTCCCCAAGGGAAGCTGGAAGGTCGAGTACACCGTGCGCCTGAACGCCGAAGGCGAGTTCGATCTCCCGGCGACGCGGGTCGAGGCGATGTACGCGCCGGAGATGTTCGGCGAGACCCCGAACGCCCGGATGGTCGTGAAGGCGAGATAGCGATGGCACGCTTGCTCGCGCGCACCCGCCTGCTCGCCGCGCTCGCGCTCGTGCCGGCGGCAGCGCTCGCCGCGCCGCCGACGCCGGAGGAGGTCCGCGCGCGCTACACGCCCTCGGAGGCCGTTCTGCTCGACCGCCACGGCGCACCGCTCGCCGAGCTGCGGGTCGACCGCTCGGCGCGCCGCCTCGGCTGGGTAGCGCTGGCGGAGGTCTCGCCAGCCCTGCAAGAGGCGGTGATCGCCGCCGAGGACCGGCGCTTCCACGCGCACGGCGGCGTCGACTGGCGCGCGATCGCGGCGGCGGCATGGGACAACCTGCGGCGCGACCGCGCCCGCGGCGCGAGCACGATCACCATGCAGCTCGCCGCGCTGCTCGACGACCGGCTGCGTCCGTCGCGCGGCGGGCGCACGCTCGCCCAGAAGTGGCGCCAGGCGCGCGCCGCGCGCGCGCTCGAGGCACGCTGGACGAAGGCGGAGATCCTCGAGGCCTACCTGAACCTGACGAGCTTCCGCGGCGAGCTGCAAGGCGTGCACGCGGCCGCGCGCGGACTGTTCGGCAAGCACCCGTCCGGGCTGGACGCCGACGAGGCGCGTCTGCTCGCGGCGCTCGTCCGCGCGCCGAACGCCGGGCCGCACGCCGCCGCACGCCGCGCCTGCGCGCTCGCCGCGCGCGGCAATCCGGCCGCCGATTGCGCGCGCATCGAGGCCCTCGCGGCGGTGGCGCTCGCGGGGCGGCGGCCGCTCGCCGCGCGCCTCGACGCCGCGCCGCACCTCGCGCGCACCCTGCTCGAGCGGCCGGGCGCGCGCGTCGCCACCACGCTCGACGGCGCGCTGCAGCGCTTCGCCCGCGACACCCTGCTCGGGCACCTGCTGGAGCTCGCGCAGCGCAACGTCGAGGACGGCGCCGTGCTGGTGCTCGACAACGCGAGCGGCGACGTGCTCGCCTACGTCGCCTCGAGCGGCGGGCTCTCCGAGGCCGCGCACGTGGACGGCATCACCGCGCGGCGCCAGGCCGGCTCGACGCTGAAGCCTTTCCTCTACGCGCTCGCGATCGAGGAGCGCTGGCTCACCGCCGCCTCGATCCTCGACGATTCGCCGCTGCACGTGGCGACGCCGGTCGGCCTCTACGTGCCGCAGAACTACGATCGCGACTTCAAGGGACCGGTGAGCCTGCGCACGGCGCTCGGCGCCTCGCTGAACGTGCCGGCGGTGCGCACGCTGTTGCTGGCCGGGTTCGAGCGCTTCCACGAGCGGCTGCTCGCGCTCGGTTTCGCGAGCCTCACCGAACCGGCGGCACACTACGGCTACGCGCTCGCGCTCGGCGGCGCCGACGTCACGCTGCTCGAGCTCGCGAACGCCTATCGCACCCTCGCGAACGGCGGCGAATGGTCGCCCGTGCGCTTCACGCCCGGCGCGCCCGAACCGCGGCGCCGCGTCGTGTCGGCCGGCGCCGCGCGCGTGATAGGCGACATCCTCGCCGACCCCGGCGCCCGCGCGCTCACCTTCGGTCTCGCGAGCCCGCTCGACCTGCCTTTCCGGGCCGCGGTCAAGACCGGCACCAGCAAGGACATGCGCGACAACTGGGCGATCGGCTTCTCCGACCGCTACACGGTCGCCGTCTGGGTCGGCAACTTCCCGGGGAGTCCGATGTGGGACGTGTCGGGCGTGTCGGGCGCGGCGCCGGTGTGGAACGCGGTCATGCGCCGCCTGCACGACGGCATGCCGGGCCGCGCGCCGGACGCGCTCCCGGCCGGCGTGGTGCGGCGGCCGGTGCGGTTCGAGCCGGCGATCGAGCCGCCTCGCACCGAGCTCTTCCTCGCCGGCACCGAGGCCGGGGTCGTGCGGCTCGTGACCGGTGTGCGCCCGCGCATCGCATATCCGGGCCATGGCGCGATCGTCGCGCTCGATCCGGACATCCCCGCCGCCCATCAGCGCATCGCGCTCGCCGCGACGGCGACGCGGGACGGCCTCGCGTGGGCGCTCGACGGCGAGCGGCTCGGCGCGGCCACCACGCCGAGCCTCTGGCAACCGCGACCGGGGCGGCACCGCCTTGCGCTCGTCGACGAGCATGGACGCGAGGTGGACGCTGTTCGGTTCGAAGTGCGCGGCGCGGGTGTCGGCCGAGGCGGCGGCTGACCCGGCCTACGCCGAGAGCAGAGCGCGCGCCCAGGCGAGGATCGGCTGCAGGCGCTGCGGCAGCAGCCGTCCGGCCTCGGCCGGCGTGGCCCAGCGGAACCCGTGGTGCTCCGGCCGGCCGAGCTCGGGGCTGACCGGCAGCGCGATCGCCTCGGCCTGCGTTTCGGCGAGATAGTACCGCGCCACCTTGTTCCGCCCGTACGGCGCCGTCTCGCGGTACGCGTCGCCCCAGGAGAACGCGAGGTCGTCGATCCCGGTCTCCTCGCGCGCCTCGCGCACCGCCGTGGCGCGCGGCGACTCGCCCACTTCGATCAGGCCCTTCGGGAAATCCCAGTTGCGGTATGCGCGCAGGAGCAGCAGCCGCCAGCCGTCCGGCGCGCGTCGCACGACCACCACCCCGGCCGCGCGCTCGTCCGCGCCGCCGTGTCCGGGGCGGGTCACGCGCTTCCCAGCCCGCAACGCCTGACCACGAGAATCGTCGCGAGCGGCAGCACGAGGCCGATCGCCGTGACCGCGACCAGCAGTACCCCGAGTTCGCTGTAGTCGGCCGGCACCGTCACGGCGCCGTTCGTCCGGTCCTTGACCTCGCGCGTCACCACGAAGACCGTGTTCAGGTACTTGGTGCCGAGCTGCGCGAGCGCGAGCGCCAGGTTCGTGAACGAGGCCATCACCGCGAAGAAGGTCGCCTTGAGGTCGTCCGGCGCCGAGTTCGCGATCCAGGCGAGCATCGGGATCATCGCGATCTGGCCGAACGGCGCCGAGATCGCCTGGTCGATGACCGCGATGAAGCGCGCGTCCACCACGCCGCCGGTGCGCGCGGCGGTCCACTCGTGCAGGCCGTAGTACATGCCGACGTTCGGCAGCATCAGGAAGGTGCCGACTATCGTCAGGAACGCCACGATGTAGGCGATCGAGTGGTCGGCCATGAAGCGCCGGAAGATGAACATCCCGAGCAGCGTCAAGCCGCTCGCGATCAGCGACAGCTTCGACAGGAACTGCTGGTCGAAGCCGAGCACGTCGATCGCCCACCAGCCGTAGCCGGGGCCGACGTCCGGCATCGACCGGTAGACGAAGATCACGATCGCGGTGCCGAGCAGCAGGCGCCGCGCCTCCGGCGCGAGCGCGCGCATCAGGCGCGCCATCAGGAACGCGATGATGCCGAGCGAGCCGGCGAAGATGATCTCCTGGTTGTAAGGCACCTCGGCGAGGCCCATCGTCACCGTGAACGCCACGAACACGAGGCTGCCACCGAGGATCCACCAGTTCGGCGCCGGCGCGGCGGCCCGCCCCGAGGCGAGATCGAGCGCCTCGCGCCAGGACATGCCGCGGTCGCGCATCGCGCTGGCGCGGCGCAGCTTGAGCCAGCCGCCCAGCACGACGCCGAGCACCGAGACCACCGGGATCACCAGCGCGTACTCGTAGATCCGGACGTAGATCGCGACCTTCTGCGCCTCGGCCATCTTCTCGACGCCGCTGAACAGGATCACGTTCGCAGCCGCGACCGCCACGCTGCCGCCGATGATGGCGACCCGGCCGAGCGTCTGCATGGTCGTGTGCATGAGCTTGAGCTGCGCCGGCTCGACCGCCCGCCCGTCGAGGTCGACGCGCGGCACCGCCTCGACGGTCATCGCGTCGGCGACCACGTCCTGCATGACGTAGCCGACCGGCGCGAGCAGCGCGCTCAGCACGAACCAGGCCTCGACCGACATCACCCGGCGCATGGCGTCGGTATGCGCGAGCAGCCCGATCATGATCAGCAGACTGACCGCGATCAGGCCCGCGCCGGCGAAGACGAAGCCCGCCTTCCAGCGCCACAGCAGGTCGACCAGATGGCCGAGCGGCATCTTCAGCGCCCACGGGATGCCGGTCCAGAACCCGAGCGCGGCGAGGAACGCCGCCGAGAGGCCGAGGTAGTCCTTGACGAAGAAGACGCCGACGATCCCGGTGAGCCCCGAGATTCCGGCGGCGACGTAGACCATCAGCGGCGGCAGGTACGAGAGGCGCAGCTCGCGGCCGAGCTCGATGAAGTTGCGGTCGATCCAACGGTACAGACGCGCGAGCATCGAGCGTACGCCAGGCGTGAGCGGGAAACCGCGCATCTTATGCGAAAGCGCGCGCCGCGGCGCGCGCACGCCCGCCGGCGTGCTACCGCGTCAGGAAGCGGTAGAGGTTCATCAGCATCCCGGCGGTCGCGCCCCAGATGTAGTACGGGCCGTACGGCATGGCGTAGTACTGGCGCTCCAGGCCCTGCGCGACGACGCGGTTGCGCTGATGATTGGCGGGGTCGAGCAGGAACGCGAGCGGGACCTCGAAGATCTCGGCCACCTCGAACGCGTCCGGCTGCAGATCGAACGGCGGACTCACCAGGCCGACCACCGGCGTGACGCGGTAGCCGGTCACCGTCACGTAGTCCGAGAGCGTGCCGAGCACCTCGACCCTGCCCGGGTCGAGCCCGATCTCCTCGGCCGTCTCGCGCAGCGCCGTGTCGAGCGCCGATTCGTCGGGCTCGGCGCGTCCGCCGGGGAAGCTGATCTGCCCGGCGTGGTCGTGCAGGTGCGCCGTCCGGCGCGTGAAGAGCACGCTGAGCTCGGCGTCGCGGTCCACCACCGGGACGAGCACCGACGCCGGACGGATCACGCCGTCGCGGCGGAAGAGATGGCCGTCGCCGGTCGTGAGCGGCTCGAATGCGCGCCGCGCGGCGAAGCGCTCGCGCAGCCAGCGGGCATCGGGAAGGCGGGGGGATCCGGGCGCGTTCATGTGCTCTGGCTCGGGGCAGGTGCCGAGCATTCGAGATTCTACCCCGGCCGCGCTACGCCGCATCCGGGGGTGTGCCGTTCGGCGTGTTTTTTTGCGCGCCGCGGTGGAATTGCCGGGCCGCGCCGGGTGTTTAGCGAACGACCGCCCGCCCCGTTCCGGGCGCGGGCGGCGCATCCGGACACAGGAGGAATCATGATCAGGATCCACACCGCAGTCGCCGCCGCGCTGCTCGCGCTCTCGCCGGGCGCGTTCGCGTTCCACTGCCCGGCGGACATGAAGAAGATCGACGCGGCGCTCGCCAAGAACCCGAAGCTGAGCGCGGCGCAGATGGCCGAGGTGAAGAAGCTGCGCGCCGACGGCGAGGCGCTGCACAAGGCCGGCAAGCATCAGGAGTCGGTCGACACGCTCGCCAAGGCGATGCAGATCCTGGACATCAAGTAGCGCGACGCGGCGTCGCGGCGCGCGCCGCGACGCCGCCCGCGCGCCGCTCAGGGGATCAGCAGCGTCGACCCGGTGGTCTTGCGCGCCTCGAGGTCGCGGTGCGCCTGCGCCGCGTCCTTCAGCGCGTAGCGCTGGTTGATCTCGATCCTGACCTTGCCGGCGAGCACCACGTCGAACAGGGCGTTCGCGCTCGCCACCAGCGCCTCGCGCTTTGCGTTGTAGGTGTTCAGCGTCGGGCGCGTGAGGAAGAGCGAACCCTTCGTCTGCAGCAGGTTGATGTCGAACGGCGGCACCGGCCCCGACGAGGCGCCGAACACCACCAGCATCCCGAACGGCTCGAGGCAGTCGAGCGAGCCCATGAACGTGTCCTTGCCGACCGAGTCGTAGACGACCGGGACGCCCTTGCCGCCGGTGATCTCGCGCACGCGCGCCGTGAAGTTCTCGCGCGTGTAGACGACGGTGTGCTCGCAGCCGTGCGCCCTGGCGAGCGCTGCCTTCTCGTCGGAGCCGGCGGTTCCGATCACGGTGACGCCGAGCGCCTTCGCCCACTGGCACAGGATGAGCCCGACGCCGCCGGCCGCGGCCTGCACCAGGATCGTCTGGCCCGCCTTCACCTGGTACGTGCGGCGCAGCAGGTACTCGGCGGTCATTCCCTTCAGCATCATCGCCGCCGCCTGCTCGAAGCCGATGCCGTCCGGGAGCTTGACCACCCGCTCGGCGGGCATCAGGCGCACGTCGGAATAGGCGCCGAGCGGCGCCCCGCCGTACGCGACGCGGTCTCCGGGTCTGAGGTCGGCGACACCCGATCCGACCGCCTCGACGACTCCGGCGGCCTCGGACCCGAGGCCGCTTGGCAGCTCGAGCTTGTAGAGGCCCGAGCGCTGATAGGTGTCGAGGTAGTTGAGCCCGATGGCGTGGTGCCGGATGCGGATCTGCCCGGGGCCCGGGTCGCCGACCTGCACTTCCTGCAGCTCGAGCACCTCGGGACCGCCGGTCTTCGCGAAGCGGATCGCTTTTGCGGTCGTTGCCATGCTTCCTCCTGGTCCTGGGAGGAGCAATGGTGCAGCGTCGAGGGTGCCGCGGTCAACGGCACCGCCCCAGTCACCAGGCGATCGCGCGCCGGTCCTTGAAGAACCCCCCGGTCGGGCCGTCGTCCGGCAGCGTCGCGAGCCAGGCGACGGTGTCGGCCGCCTCGTCGACCGAGCGCGGCGCGCGCGGGCCCCCGAGGTCGGTGCGCACCCAGCCCGGGCTCGTCGCGTTCACCTTGATGCCGCTCGCGGCGAGCTCGGACGCCAGCATGCGCGTGAGCGCGTTCAGCGCGGTCTTCGACATCCGGTAGGCCGGGCTGCCGACGCCCATGTCGGCGAGCTGCCCGAGCTCGCTCGAGACGTTCACGATCCGCCCGGCGCCGCCCTGCCGCATGAGCGGGACGAGCGCCTGAGTCACGTTCAGCGCGCCGATCACGTTCGTTTCGATCGTCTCGCGCACCACCTCCGGCGCGACGTCGAGCGCGCGCGACCCGCGCGGATCGATCAGGACGCCGGCGTTGTTCACGAGAACGTCGAGCCGCCCGAGCTCGCGCGCGAGCCACGCCGCGAGCGCATCGGATTGCGCGCGCGAGCGCACGTCGAGCGGATGAAAGCGCACGGCGAGGCCTTCGTCCGCGAGCCCGCGGCAGGCCGCCTCGCCGCATCCGCGGTCGCGCGCGGTCAGTACCACGCACATGCCCTCGCGCGCCAGGCGGCGCGCGATGCCGAGGCCGATGCCGCGGTTCGCGCCGGTGACGACGGCGACGGGCGGCGTCACGGCCGGCGCCTCAGAGGAACAGCGTCAGCACGCCGGTGTAGCCGTACAGGCGGTCGTGCGAGATCTCGCCGTTGCAGAAAAACCCGACCAGCGGGAACTCGCCGAGCCGCGCGCGGATGATCTCGAGCTCGGCCGAGCGCGCGCCGAACATGTGCTCGCCGCGCCCGAGGCAGGAGTAGTAGAGTCCGCCGCGCGGGCGGCCGCCCCTGCGCCCGCCGATCTCGTGCGCGATCGACTCGAGCATGCGCCCGAGGTCCTCGCGCGCGGACTGCGCATCGCGCTTGCAGAACATGAGCGGCATGCCCTTCTCCACCGGCGCCCCGATCGCGAGCAGCCGGTTCTGCGGATCGATCCCGACCAGGTTGCGCACCGTGTAGTCGCCGGTGTCCGACCCCGACACCGGGATGCCGGCATGGATGAACCGCGCCGCCCGGCGCAGATCGCGCGCGAGGACCTCGCCGACGTCCTCGAGGAACACGTCGAGCGCCGGGCGCCCGTCGAGCGTCACGATGATGTTGCGCTCGCCCTCGGTCACGACGTGCCGCGCCGGCGCGCCGGCGTCCGTGCCGAGCGGCGTGCACCCTTGCGTGAGCCGCGTCGCGACCGGGATCGCCGAGGACAGCACCACGCCGGACAGTCCGCCCCGCAGCACCGCATTGGCGACCTGGCAGCTCGCGCCGCGCGAGCTCGACAGCCCGCCGACCAGGAACCCGCTCGCGACCTTGCCCGACATGTCCTCGATGAGCTCGGGCATGTCGTGCGTGCCGGGATCGCCGTGCACGATGGCGAAATGCGCCGCCTCCGCGCCGCTTGCGGTGCGCTCCCCGGCGGCGGGCGGCCGCGCCTTGCCCGAGAAGACGCGAAACTCCCCCTCGGGGAGGTCGGCCAGCAGCACCGCCACCGCCGGCTCGTCCATGTACTCCGTCGCCCCGCCGAGCACGCCCACGCCGACGCTGCCGACCCACTCGTCGATGCCGGTCGCGTCGCGCAGGTAGCCGACCAGCTCGGCCGCCTCGGCGACGAAGTGGTCGGTGAAGTACACGAAACCGATCGACGCGCCCGGCGGCGGCTCGCCGATCGCCGCGAGGCAGCCCTCGGCGGCCTCGCGCCAGCCCGACGCGCGCGCGTGGCCGGCCCGGAAGCTCATCGCGCCTTCTTCCCGCCGCCGTTCTGCCTGCGCGCGGGATCGCGCCGCGTCCGCGCGCCGGACTCGGAATGCGACGACGACTGCGCCCCCGGCGGCTCGGCGGGCGACGGCTGCAGCAGCGACCACCACGCCTCGAACGGATTGGCGGGATCCGCGGCGCCGGCCGCGTCCGGTCCCCGCTCCGCCGCCGGCGGCGCGGAGCCGCCCGCAGGCGCCGCCGCGTGCGTCCCGGCGTGCCCGCCGAGCGACTGTTGCACCGACTGCAGCGCGGCCAGCGTCGCGTGCTGCATCTCCAGCCCCTGGATGCTCATCTTCACGACGTTCAGGTTCAGCGTGAGCCAATGCTCGACCGACCTCAGGTCGGCGATGCGCTTCTCGACGTCGGCGGCGTTCGCGAGCGGCACGACCATGCCGGGGATCGGCAGCGACATGGGCGTCCACATGCGCCGCAGAAGCTCCAGCGGATCGGGCGGGGGGCTCTGATCGCTCATCGCGGAAGATCTCCGTGTGCGGCCCGGCATGCGCCACGGACGCGGCGACCCGAGGGACGATCCGTGGGACACCAGCGGTGGCGGCGGCCTTCGGACCATGCCGGGGCACAGTCAGTTTAGAACTTATCCGGAAATCGCGGCGGCGCCCGGCGATGCGGCCGTCCGGGCCGGCCGCCATCCCCGGCGGCGCGCACCCGGCTCAGGCCGCCGGCGACGGCGCGTCGCACTTCGCGTTCACGCAATCCAGCAGATGCCACATGCCGAGCGGCGCAAGCCGCGTATTGCGCACCAGCCGCAGCGGCGCGCCGACCAGGAGGTCGTCGATCGCGAGATCGGAGCGCCAGCCGAGGCGCTCGCAGACCGGCGAGATCGCCCGCTCGACCATGCGCACCAGCCGGTTCCGGTTGGTGAAGTGGTTGATGATCAGAATGCGCCCGCCGGGACGGCACACCCGCGCCATCTCGCCGAGCGCGCGGCGGAAATCCGGGATGACCGTCATGACGTAGGCCGCGACGACGACGTCGAAGGTGTCGTCCGCGAACGCCATCGCCTGCGCGTCCATGCGCAGGAGCTGGACGTTGCGCAGCCCCAGCGACTGCACCTGGCGCGCAGCGCGCGTGAGCATGCCCTCGGACACGTCGATCCCGACCAGCTGGCAGCTCTTCGGATAGCGGGCGAGCGCGAGACCGGTGCCGATGCCGACCTCGAGCACGCGGTCGCCGGGCCGGACCTCGAGGCCCTCGGCCGCCGCGACGCGCCCCGGCTCGAACACGCCCCCGAACACGCGGTCGTAGAACCTGGCGTACCGGTCGTAAACGCGCTCAATGCTGCGTGCATCCATTCTTTCGATCTCCCATTCTTCTGCAGGCTGCCGTCGACCGGTCTAGCCGGCCAGAAACTGCCGAACCTCGTCGCCGCGCGCCATCGCGTCGTCGTACCCGAGCCGGATCAGTGCACGCGTGAACCCGGGCTCGAAAAGCAGGTAGCTCGCCAGGTTCGAGCCGTTGCGGTTCATCGCGCCCACGGCCCGCAGCAGGAAGCGCACCGGGCGGGGCAGATCGTAAAGGTGCCGGCCCGCGATGCGCTCGATCGGCTGGGACGGCGAGATTACCAGCACATCGACATGTCGGAGCGGCAGGCCGGAGTCGCGCAGCCGGTCGTGCGGGACCAGGCTGATCGTCCGGTTGATCCGCTGCAGCCGCTCGATGTCGACGTTCAGGCTGTCGAGGAAGATCGAGTTCAGCGCGTGCCCCGCGATCTGGGCGAGCGACGGGTAGAGGCTCGAGCGCACGCGGGCGTCGGCGGTCTGCCGGCCGGTGCCGATCACGAGCACGCGATCCGCGCCCAGGTGCAGCGCCGGGCTGATCGGGGCGATCTGGCGCATCGAGCCGTCGCCGAAGTACTCCCGATGCACCCTGACCGCCGGGAAGATGAACGGCAGCGCGCTCGAGGCCATCAGGATGTCGGTGCCGATCGGCGTCGCGCTGCCGACCCGCTGGGTCCGCTCCCATTCGACCGCCTCGGGCCCGCCCTGGTAGAACGACACGCTCTGCCCGGAGCTGTACCCCGAGGCCGTGACCGAGAGCGCGTAGAGCGTGCCGGCGTCGATGTTCTCCTGGACGCGCGCGTAGTCCATCGTCCGGTCGAGCAGCTCGCGCAGCGGCGTGTTGTCGAGCAGCGACACCGGGTTGGTGCGGTTGAGCAGCATCAGCGCCGAGAGCCAGCGGCCGCCGGTGCGGATGATCCCCCAGGCGTCCGCCCGGTACACCTGGCCGACGTGGAAATGCTCCCACACCTCGACCAGGCCCCGCACGCCGAGCGCGAAGTTGTAGGCGTGAATGGCGAGCGCGGCCGCGTTGATCGCACCTGCCGAGGTTCCGCACAGTATCGGGAACGGGTTCCACGTCGGCCTCTCGAGGAGCTCGCTCACCGCGCGCAGCACGCCGACCTGATAGGCGGCGCGCGCGCCCCCGCCCGTGAGTATCAGGCCGGTCTTCTTCCGTCCCGTCATCTCGCCTGCGCCTCGGGGAGCTCGACCGGCGCTCCTCCCCGCCGGATCGAGCCGAGAGTGTAGCGAAACGGAGCGCCCCTGCGCCAGCACGCGGCGCGGCGGCCGCCGCGGCCGGGCTAGACCGGCGCGCGGGCGGCATTCGCCTCGACCACGGTGTACGCCGCCATGTTGACCAGCCGCCGCACGGTAGCCGAGGGCGTGAGGATATGCGCCGGCGCCGCTGCGCCGAGCAGGATCGGCCCGACGGTGACGCCGTCGCCGGCGGCCGTCTTCAGCAGGTTGAAGGAGATGTTCGCCGCCTCGAGCGTCGGCATCACGAGCAGGTTCGCCTCGCCCTTCAGCCGGGAGCCCGGGAACACCGCGTTGCGGACGTCCTCGGACAGCGCGGCGTCGCCGTGCATCTCGCCCTCGACCTCGAGGTCGGGCGCCATGCGCCCGATCAGCGCGAGGGCCTCGCGCATCTTGCGCGCGCTCGGCGCGTCGCTGGTGCCGAAGCTCGAGTGCGAGAGCAGCGCCGCCTTCGGCACGACGCCGAAGCCGCGCACCACCTCGGCGGCGAGCACGGTCATCTCGGCGACCTGCTCGGCGGTGGGGTCGAGGTGCACGTAGGTGTCGCAGATGAACACCGTGCGCTTCGGCAGCATCAGCACGTTCAGCGCGTAGTAGTGCCTGACCCCGGGCCGCCGGCCGATGATCTGGTCGACGTAGTGCAGGTGCAGGCCGTGCGTGCCGAACGTCCCGCAGATCATCCCGTCGGCGTACCCCTTGTGGATCATCATCGCGCCGATCGCGGTGCCGCGCCGGCGCATCTCGATCTTCGCGTACTGCACCGAGACGCCGCGCCGCTCGGTGAGCCGGTGGTACTCGCGCCAGAACTCGCGATAGCGCTCGTCCCAGTCGAGGTTCACCAGCTCGAACTCGACGCCCGGCCGCAGCCGCAGCCCCTGCCGCTCGATGCGCTGCGCGATCACCGCCGGACGCCCGATCAGGATCGGCTTCGCCAGGCGCTCGTCCACGATCACCTGGGTCGCGCGCAGCACCCGCTCGTCCTCGCCCTCGGCAAACACGATGCGCCGCGGTGCCGCCTTCGCCCCCGTGAAGAGCGGCTTCATCAGCAGCCCGGAGTGGTACACCCACTGCTGCAGCGAGTCGCGGTAGGCCTCGAAATCCTCGATCGGCCGCGTCGCGACGCCGCTCGTCATCGCGGCCTGCGCCACCGCCGGCGCGATGGTCGCGATCAGCCGCGGATCGAACGGCTTCGGGATCAGGTACTCCGGCCCGAACTTGAGGTCGGCCTGGCCGTACGCGGCGGCGACGATCTCGGACTGCTCGGCGGTCGCCAGGTCGGCGATCGCGCGCACCGCCGCGATCTTCATCGCCTCGTTGATCTGCGTGGCGCCGACGTCGAGCGCGCCGCGGAAGATGAACGGGAAGCACAGGACGTTGTTCACCTGGTTCGGGTAGTCCGAGCGTCCGGTCGCGATCACGGCGTCCGGCCGCACGCGCTTCGCCTCGTCGGGCATGATCTCGGGCACCGGGTTGGCGAGCGCGAGGATCAGCGGCCGGTCGGCCATCGCGGCCACCATCTCCGGCTTCAGCACGCCGCCCGCCGACAGGCCGAGGAACACGTCCGCCCCGCCGATCACCTCGGCGAGCGTGCGCGCGTCGGTCTTGCGCGCGAAGCGCGCCTTGGCCGGGTCCATCTCCGCCTTGCGCCCCTCGTAGACGACGCCGGCGATGTCGGTCGCCCAGATGTTCTCGGGATGCACGCCGAGCGTCACGAGCAGGTCGAGGCAGGAGAGCGCCGCTGCGCCCGCACCCGCGGTGACGAGCTTGATCGCGCCGATGTCCTTGCCCACGACGCGCAGGCCGTTCAGCACCGCCGCGCCGACGATGATCGCCGTGCCGTGCTGGTCGTCGTGGAACACCGGGATCCGCATGCGGCTGCGCAGCTCCCGCTCGACGTGGAAGCACTCCGGCGCCTTGATGTCCTCCAGATTGATGCCGCCGAAAGTCGGCTCCAGCGCGGCGATGATCTCGACCAGGCGGTCGGGGTCGCGCTCGTCGATCTCGATGTCGAACACGTCGATGCCGGCGAACTTCTTGAACAGCACGCCCTTGCCCTCCATCACCGGCTTCGCGGCGAGTGCGCCGATCGCGCCGAGCCCGAGCACCGCAGTGCCGTTGGTGACGACCGCGACGAGGTTCGCGCGCGCGGTGAGCCGCGCCGCCTCGGCCGGGTCGCGCACGATCTCCTCGCAGGCCGCCGCGACGCCCGGCGAGTACGCGAGCGCGAGGTCGCGCTGGTTCACCAGGGCCTTGGTCGGCGCGATCGAGATCTTGCCGGGCCGCGGCGAGCGGTGGTACTCGAGCGCGGCGTTGCGGAAGGTGTCGTCCATGATCGTGCCCGTTGTCGCTCCGGTCGCAGCGATGCAAACGATTATAGGTCATGCGATACTTGTTTCATCGAGCTCGGGCCGGCCCGAACCGGCGCTGCGAAGCGACACTGGCTGCGGCAATGCCTATCCGCATCGAATCCACCGACGTGCTCCTGGTCGTGGACGTGCAGAACGGGTTCGTTCCCGGCGGCAACCTCGCCGTGGCGCGCGGCGACGAGGTCGTGCCGATCGCGAACCGCATCGCGCGCGCCTTCGCGAACGTGGTGCTCACCCAGGACTGGCATCCCGCCGGGCACATCTCGTTCGCCTCCAGCCACCCGGGCAGGAAGCCGTTCGAGACGATCCGGCTCGCGTACGGGGACCAGATCCTGTGGCCGGATCACTGCGTGCAGGGCACGCGGGACGCCGAGTTCCATCCGGCGCTCGCGATCCCGCACGCACAGCTCGTCCTGCGCAAGGGCTACCACCCCGACGTGGACAGCTACTCGGCGTTCGTCGAGGCGGACCGGACGACCAGCACCGGGCTCGCCGGCTATCTCGCGGCGCGCGGTTTGCGCCGCGTGTTCCTCTGCGGGCTCGCCACGGATTTCTGCGTCGCGTGGTCGGCGACCGATGCGCGGCGGCTCGCGTTCGAGGTGGTGGTGATCGAGGACGCGTGCCGGGCGATCGACACCGGCGGGTCGCTCGCCGCCGCGTGGCGCGACATGGAGGCCGCGGGCGTCCGGCGCATCCGCGGCGAGGAGCTGCCGCGCTGAGCGGTCGCGGACGCGGCGGCGTCAGCGCTCGCGTCCGGCTTCGTGCAGCGTGCGGCGCACGGGCGAGAGCAGATACTCGAGCACGGTGCGCGTGCCGAGATTGATCTCCGCGGTCACCTGCATCCCGGGCGAGAGCGGAAAGCGCCGGCCCTCGGCCTCCAGGTACGGCTCGGCGAGCGCCACCACCGTCCGGTAGCCGGCGCCCGGCGGCCCGCCCGTACCGGGCGCGCGCCGCTCGCCGCCGTCGCTCGCATCCGGGCTGACGCGCTCCACGGTCCCGGACAGCATCCCGTACTTCTGGAACGGATAGGCCGCGAGCTTGAGCTTCACCGGGCGCCGCGCGGCGACCAGGCCCGCGTCCTCGTGCCCCACCCACACCTCGGCCTGCATCGGCTCGTTCACCGGCACGAGCGTCATCAGCACGGTGCCGGGCTGCAGCACGGTGCCGGCGGTGTGGGTGGCGAGGTCCTTGACGATGCCGTCCTGCGGGGCGCGGAGCTCGAGCAGCTCGAAGCGCGCGGTCTGCTTGTCGAGCTCGCGGCGCAGGCGGTGCTGCTGCGCGGCGAGCTCGACGCGCTCGTTCTGCAGCGCCTCGCGGTAGCCCGACTGGCTCTGCGCGATCCGCCGCCGCGCCTGCTCGATGCCGGCGGAGAGGCTCGCGATCGCGAACTGCTGCGCCTTGAGGTCCTGCTCCTTCTCGATGCGCTCGCGCCGCTTGTCGAGATAGGCGAGCCGGTTCGCGAAGCCCTCGCGCGCCAGCCGCTCGTACGACTGCTCGCGCTCGATCGCGATCGGCAGGCTCTGCCGCAGCTTGGATTCGATCTCGATCGCGCTCTTGAGCTCCTGCTCGGCGCGGGCGAGCACCGCCCGCTCGGCGTCGAGCTGGTCGCGATGGGCCTCGCGCCGCGCGCGGAACTGCGCCTCGACCTGGGCGTAGAGCTCCGGTGGATCGGCGGGTCCGGCGGCGAGCGGCCCGCCGGCGAGCTCGGCGTCGACGCGGCGCAGCTGCAGTCGCGCGAGGGCGAGCTCGTTCTCGATGGTCCGCTTGTCCGCCTCCGTGAAGCGCTTGTCCATGCGGGCGAGCACCTGGCCGGCGCGCACCCGGTCGCCCTCGCGCACGAGCAGCTCCTTGACGATCCCCGACTCGGCGGGCTGGACGATCTGCAGGTAATTGCGCGGGACGATCCGTCCGTGCGCCACCGCGATGATGTCCAGGCGGCCGACCGCGGCCCATACGATCGACACGGCCACCAGCGCCAGCAGCACGTAGAGGAGCAGGCGCGGCAGCGGGGACGGCGGCGCCTCCTGGAGCCGCAGGATGCCGGGCGCGAAATCCAGCGGCTCGGCGCGCAGGCCGCGGATGCGCTCGAAGGCGCTCATGGGACGGCCCCCGGAACGGCCAGGGCGTCCCCGCCCACGGTGCGCAGCGCCGGGCGGCCGCCCAGGCCGACGATCTCGTCGACCTGCAGGCCGCGCGGCAGCTGGTGCGCGATGAAGATCATCGTGACGTGGCCCTTGAGCTGGTTCACGGTCCGCGCGAGCTGCTCGGCCGTCTCCGGATCGAGGTTGCTGGTCGCCTCGTCGAAGATCAGCGCGCGCGGGCGCTTGAGCAGCGCACGCGCCACGGCCACGCGCTGGCGCTGCCCGCCCGATAGGCCGACGCCGTGCTCGCCGATGCGGGTCTGGTAGCCGTCGGGAAGCCGCTCGATGAAGTCGTGGATCTCGGCCATGCGGCAGGCCTGCACCACCTGCTGGAACGTGGCGTGCGGGTTGGCGAGCGCGAGGTTCTCGTAGATGGTCCCCGCGAACAGCACGGTCTCCTGCGGCACCACGCCGAAGTGGGCGCGCAGCTCGTTCGCGGAGAAGGTCCGGATGTCCCGCCCGGCGACCAGGATGCGCCCCGCGGTGGGAAGGTAGAAGCCCTGCAGGAGCTTCGCGAGCGTGCTCTTGCCGCTGCCCGAGGGCCCCATGATCGCCACGCAGGCGCCGGGGCGCACGCGCACGCTCAGCCCCTGGTAGAGGTACGGCAGATTGTCGGCGTAGCGGAACGCGAGGTCCTCGATCTCGACCGAGACGACGCTCTGCCCGGCGCGCGCCGGCACGAGCGAGTGCGGCTCGGCCGGGTGATCCATGATGTCCCCGAGCCGCCTGACGGCGACCGCCGCCTGCTGGAATTCCTGCCACAGCCCGACCAGGCGCAGCATCGGCTGCGAGAGCCGGGTGGCGAACATCTGGAACGCGACCAGCATGCCGATGGTGAAGCCCTCGTTCCGCATCACGTGCCACGCGCCGACCACCAGGATCAGCAGCGTCATCAGCTGCTCGAGCGAGCCGGCGGCGACGCCGTAGGTGTTCGACAGCTGGCGCGTGTTGAACCCGGCGACGAGGTAGCTCGACAGGTAGTCGCCGAAGCGGCTCCTCAGCTGGGGCTCCATCTGCAGCGATTTCACCGTCTCGATGCCGGCCACGTACTCGGTGGTGAAGGCCTGGTTGCGCGCGCCGAGCAGGAACTGGTGGTTCAGCCGCGCGCGGATCAGCGGGACGATCAAGATCGACAGCGCGGCGATCGCCGCGAGGATGCCGAGCGCGATCAGCGTGAGCTGCCAGCTGTACCAGAACATCAGCGCCAGGAACACGACCAGGAACGGCAGGTCGAGCACCAGGGTGACCGCCGCCCCGCTCACGAACTCGCGGATCGTCTCGACGCCGTGCAGCCGCGCGACGATGGTGCCGGTCGGCCGGCTCTCGAAGTAGCGCAGCGGCACCGCGAGCAGGTGGTCGAACACGCGCGTGCCGAGCACCGCGTCGACCCGGTTGCCGGTGTGCAGCACGAGGTACTGCCGCACCCAGCTCATCGCCGCGGTGAACGCCATCACGGCGATCAGGGCGATGCCGATCACGGCGAGGGTGTTGGTCGTCTGGTGCACGATCACCTTGTCGATGACCACCTGCGTGAAGAGCGGCGTGGCGAGCGCGAGCAGCTGGATCGCGGCCGAGGCGAGCAGCACGTCGCGCCAGATCGGCTTGTGCCGCAGCAGCTCGGGAACGAACCAGCCGAACCCGAAGCGCGCGGCCGCCTCCGCGGCGGCATCCGGATCGCGCACCGGCTTGCCCTCGGGCGCGAGCTGCACGAGCTCGCCGGCGAACCGGTCCTCGAACTCTTCGACGGTGAACGCGCGCGGCACCAAGTGGCCGGCCTCGACGACGTGCACCCGGTCGCGGTCCGCGCGGATCACGAGGCCGAGGTCGTGCTCGACGGCGGCCGCGGGGGCCACAGGCGGCGGCTCCGCCGCCGGGGGCGCGAGCACGACCACGCACGGCAGGGTCACGCCGTCGAGATCGGCGCCGCTCGCGTGCCGCACGGCCGCGCGCAGGCCGAGCCGCTTCGCGGCGTCGACCAGCGTGCCGAGCGCGTACGGGGGCGGGAACTCGCGCTGCACCAGCGCAGCATCGAACGGCATCCGGTGCAGCTGCGATACCGCCGCGAGCGCCCAGATCACCTGCTCCCGCTTTAGCGAAACCGGGCTCACGGGCGTGCTGTTCTCTCTCGACCTCCGAGAAAAACGAGTGTAGGGCGCGACCCCAGCTCCAACAACGACTTATGCACGGTTCCGGCGGCAAAGGGGGCCGCGAAGTGCGCACTTTTGCCGCTAGAATCCCGGCCAATGACGCCGCACGCCCGCGCCGAGTCGATCCACGCCGTCCACCTCGCCGCGCGCATGGCGGACATCGAGCCGTTCCACGTGATGGAGATCCAGCGCCGGGCGTTCGAGCTCGACGCGGCGGGGCGGCGCGTGGTGCACATGGAGATCGGGCAGCCGGATTTCGCGGCGCCTGAGCCGGTGGTCGAGGCGGCGATCGCGGCGATGCGCCGCGAGCCGATGGGGTATGCCCCGTCGCTCGGGCTGCCGGCGCTGCGCGCCGCGATCGCCCGGTTCTACGCCGAGCGCTACGGCGTCGAGATCGGGATGGAGCGCGTGCTCGTGACCGCGGGCGCGTCGGGCGCCTTCCTGATCTCGCTCGGGGCGCTGGTCGACCCGGGCGACGAGGTGCTGATGCCCGACCCCTGCTACCCCTGCAACCGTCACTTCGTGCGCCTGTTCGAGGGCGTCGCGCGCTCGATCCCGGTCGACGAGCGCACGCGCTACCAGCTGACGCTCGCCGAGGTCGAGCGCAACTGGGGAGCCCGCACGCGCGGCGTGCTGCTCGCGTCGCCGTCGAACCCGACCGGGACGATCGTCCCGGCGGCGGAGCTCGCCGCGATCGTGGACTGGGTGCAGGCGCGCGGCGGCTTCGTCCTGGTGGACGAGATCTACCACGAGCTCGTGTACGGCGACCCGCTGCCGACCGCCGCGGCGTTGTCCGACGAGGTGTTCGTCGTCAACAGCTTCTCCAAGTACTTCAACATGACCGGCTGGCGCCTCGGCTGGATCGTGACGCCGGCGCGCTACGCGCGCGCGCTGGAGCGGCTCGCGCAGAACCTGTACATCTGCGCGTCGGTGCCGGCCCAGCACGCGGCGATCGCGGCGCTCGACCCGGACGCGCTCGCGGTCTTCGAGGAGCGCCGGCGCGAGTTCCAGCGGCGGCGCGACTTCCTCGTGCCGGCGCTGCGCGAGCTGGGCTTCCGGGTGCCGCTGATGCCGGAGGGCGCTTTCTACGTCTACGCGGGCTGCGAGGCGTTCGGTCCGGACAGCCACGCGCTCGCGCTGCGGCTGCTGGAGCGCGCGGGGGTGGCGGTCACGCCGGGCATCGATTTCGGGGTGCATCGACCGGAGCGCCACCTGCGCTTCGCGTACACGCGCGCCCTGGAGGAGCTGAGCGAGGGCGTGGAGCGCATGCGCGCGGAGCTCGCGCGCTGAACCGGCCGGCAGGCGACCCAGCCGCTAGCGCAGCGCCTCGCGAACGATCTCGTCGAGCAGCCGCTCGACCTCGGCCATGCCCTGCCCCCGGGGCTGCCGACGGTACGCCACGTGAACGCGGCCGGCCTCGCCGGCGCCTTCGGCGAGCGTGTACACCGCGATCGTGTAGGGGCAGTAGACGATCCGGTGCGGATCGGCCTCCATCATCGCGCGCGAGACCCGTGCGCTGCAGAATTCCAGGATCTCCGCCTTGCCGTACAGCCGGCGGGCGGCCCCGACATCCTGCGCGGTGCGCTCGAGCATGTCGCCGACGTGCGCCACGCGGTCGATGACCAGGCCCTTGCCCTCGATCGCCGCCGCCACGGCATCCCTCACGTCGTCGAAGCTGCCTCGCCCCGAGAAGCGCACGATCTCGTCCGCGGCGACGCCGCCCGGGACCACGGCGGACGCGGCGCCGAGCGCCGCCGCAAGCAGGAGCGCGCACCGCGATCGCATCCTGCCGACGCTCGCGACGGTGTGCCTCAGGCGTCCGACCCCGGCCGCCTGGCACGCTCGGAAGGCAAGGCGGCCGCCGCCCGCTCGCGCAGGCGCTGCTTCTCGGCAAGCACCTTCTGCGAATACTGGTTCGCCGGATCCTCGACCGCCCCCGCGTACATCTGCAGCCCGCCCTGCAGGTCGCCGGCACGACGGATGTAGTCGCTCAGGATCTCGGCTCCCACGCGGATGTTCGTGCGCGGGTCGAGCACCGATTCCTCGCCCCCGTGATAGGCGAGCTTGTCGAGATGGAAGCGCGGAACGACCTGCATGAGGCCCTTCGCGCCATAGGTGCTTTCGGCGATCGGGTTGAAGCTCGACTCGATCGCCACCACCGCCAGGATCAGCAGCGGGTCGAGCCCGGTGCGCTGCGCGGCGCGGAAGGCTTCGCCCACCAGCTCGGCGGTCGCCTCGCCGGATACCCGGTACTTCCGCGAGAGGTAGGCGGCGAGCGCGCGCTGGCGCGGCTCGGCCGCGGACGTCGCCGCCGCCGTGCTCGTCGCCGTGTCGCGCGACGTGCGGACCACGGGAACGTCCAGCGCGCTCGCGGCGCCGGCGTCCTTCGGCCAGTCGCCGGGTCCGCCGAGCAGGAGGAAGAGCGCGACCAGCAGCCCGAACCCCGCGAGGCCGTTGTGAACGGCCGCGATCAGGGTCTCACCGCCGCGTCGGACGCGCGCCTTGACGTCGACCAGTTTCAATCTCATCCGCGTTGCCTCCAGTCTTTCGCGGCCGGCGCTCTAGAATCGCCGGCCGCGACGAACCCAGGTGCGCCTGCCTCCCTGCGGGCGCACCGCCAACAGAACCGCTCGGCGGGTGTAGTCGTTATGTGCGGTCGCCGAGAGCCCGCAGGGGCTGCGGCTCCGATGACCGTGTGGCGTCCGCGGTTGCATGCTGCTCCGGCCCCCCTCGGCCGGTACTGCCACCCTGCGGAGTGCGCTCGGGAGAATACCCGAAGAGCAGCCGAAAATCCAGTCTAATTAAGATCTTACTATTTGGCGCCGACGCGGAAAAGCGTGCGCCGTCAAAGGCTTGACGCTGCGCTGCACAATAAAAAAATTTTGGGGGAAAGCGCCCCCGGCCTGCTCCGGACCGGCTGGTAAAATTCCCAGCGTCGTTCGGCAGTCAGTGCCGGGGACAAACACACCAAATGCCGAATGTCTGCGGTCCATCCCCTGCCTGCACAGGGGACGACCGCAGACCATTCGACACCCGCCTTAAGGCCGAGACCCCGTCGGGAAGGGCCAAGCCGCCGCAGGATTGAGGGCGCTTTTCGCCCCAGACGCTGCCGCGGTCGACGGGGCTGCAGGAGCCCCCGCCGGCGCCGGCATTGCCGGTTTTCCTGCGGATCTGGCCGCTTTCGCGGGTCCGGCCGCCTTCTTTCTGGCGGGTCGCGCAGCCTTCTTCTTGGCCTTCTTCGCGGGCTTCTTGGCTGCTTTCTTTCTACGTGCCGCTTTCTTAGCCGGCTTGGCCTTCTTCTTCTTCTTCGCTGACTTCTTCTTCTTTAATGCCTTTTTCTTGGAAGACTTCTTCTTCGCTGCTGATCTGCGCTTCTTCGACTTCTTCGCAGACTTCTTCACGGCCTTCTTGGCCTTCTTCGCAGCCTTCTTCGCTTTCTTCTTCGTTGCCATGCTCATACTCCTTTCACGTAGTTGAACAAACACACCAGATGGACCCGGCCGTGCAGGCCCGGGTATCCGGCCGCCCGAGCCGAAGCTCGCGCAGCCGAATCCTGCGGCCGTCGTGCGAAGACGACGGCACAAACAAAAATGTCGGCGCCGCGGCGGCGCCGACATCGAACTTCGTGCTCCGCGGACGCGGGAAACGCACCGCGCCTGCGCACCGACCGCCGCTTGCGGGCGGACGGCAGCGGGCCGTATGGCGGGCGCGAGTCGCCCGCACAGCGGGGTGAGCGCCTAATCCCAACTGAGGGCGCCTCCCGTCTGGTACTCGATCACTCGCGTCTCGAAGAAGTTGCGCTCCTTCTTAAGGTCGATCATCTCGCTCATCCAGGGGAACGGGTTCCCCGCCCCCGGATACTGCTGCTCCACGCCGATCTGCTGGCAGCGCCGATTGGCGACATAGCGAAGATACTCCTTGAACATGGGTGCGTTCAAGCCCAATACGCCGCGCGGCATGGTGTCTTCGGCGTAACGATACTCGAGCTCGACCGCTTTGCGGAAGAGTTCTGCGACCTCTTCGCGGAATTCTTGCGTCCAGAGGTGCGGATTCTCGAGCTTGATCTGGTTGATCAGGTCGATGCCGAAATTGCAGTGCATCGACTCGTCGCGCAGGATGTACTGGTACTGCTCGGCGGCGCCGGTCATCTTGTTCTGGCGCCCGAGCGCAAGGATCTGGGCGAAGCCGACGTAGAAGAAGAGGCCCTCCATCAGGCACGCGAACACGATCAGGCTCTTCAGCAGCCGCTGGTCGGCCTCGGCCGTGCCGGTCCGGAAGCCGGGGTCGGTGAGCGTGTCGATGAACGGGATCAGGAACTCGTCCTTCGCCCGGATGCTCGGGATCTCGTGGTAGGCGTTGAACACCTCGCCCTCGTCGAGGCCCAGGCTCTCGACGATGTACTGGTAGGCGTGGGTGTGGATCGCCTCCTCGAACGCCTGGCGCAGCAGGTACTGGCGGCACTCCGGCGCGGTGATGTGGCGGTAGGTCCCGAGGACGATGTTGTTGGCCGCCAGCGAGTCCGCCGTGACGAAGAAGCCCAGGTTGCGCTTGACGACGCGCCGCTCGTCCCCGGTGAGCCCGTCCGGGTCGCGCCAGAGCGCGATGTCGCGGCTCATGTTGATCTCCTGCGGCATCCAGTGATTGGCGCACGCCGCGAGGTACTTCTCCCAGGCCCAGCGGTACTTGAACGGCACGAGCTGGTTGACGTCGGTCCCGCCGTTGATGACGCGCTTGTCCTCGACCCTGATCCGGCGCAAGTCGGTCCGGCCGTCGTCCGCCGGACGCGGTGCGGTCGCCGGCATCACCGCCGCGCGGGGATCGTCCTCGAAGCCGAGCATCGCTCCCCGCCTATCGTTCTTCAGCAACTGTTCCGCCGCCATCACTGACACGCCTCGCACGTCGGATCGTCGATCGCGCAGAAGTTCGGCCCGGCGCTCTCGCCCGCGCCCGCCGCCGCGAGATCGGTCGGCACCGCGTTCAGCTGCCCCGCCTTGACTGTCGATTTTTCGGCATGCGTCGCGCCGAGCGAGCGGAGGTAGTAGGTAGTCTTGAGGCCGCGCTGCCACGCCAGCTTGTACGTCTCGTCGAGCTTCTTGCCCGAGGCGCCGGCCATGTAGATGTTGAGCGACTGCGCCTGGTCGATCCACTTCTGTCGCCGCGCCGCCGCCTCCACGAGCCAGCTCGGGTCGATCTCGAACGCCGTCGCGTACAGGCGCCGCAGGTCCGGCGGGACGCGGTCGATGCGCGCGAGGTTCCCGTCGAAGTATTTCAGGTCGGCGACCATCACTTCGTCCCACATGCCGAGCTTCTTCAGGTCGGCCACCAGGTACTCGTTCACCACCGTGAACTCGCCCGACAGGTTCGACTTGACGTAGAGGTTCTGGTAGGTCGGCTCGATCGACGCCGAGACCCCGATGATGTTGGCGATGGTCGCGGTCGGCGCGATGGCAAGGCAGTTCGAGTTGCGCATGCCGACCCGCGGGATCCGCTCGCGCAGCGCCTCCCAGTCGAGGGTCGCCGACTCGTCGATGTCGACGAACCCGCCGCGCTCGCGCCGCAGCAGCCCCAGGGTCTCGTGCGGCAGGATGCCGCGGTCCCACAGCGAGCCGCGGAAGCTCGGGTACGGACCGCGCTCCTCGGCGAGCTCGGTCGAGGCCGAGTAGGCGCAGTAGGCGATCGCCTCCATCGAGCGGTCGGCGAACTCGACCGCCTCGGGCGATCCGTACGGGATGCGCAGGATGTGCAGGCAGTCCTGGAATCCCATGATGCCGAGCCCGACCGGCCGGTGCTTGAGGTTCGAGTTGCGCGCCTTGGCGACCGCGTAGTAGTTGATGTCGATGACGTTGTCGAGCATCCGCATCGCGGTGCGCACCGTCCGGCGGAGCTTCTCCTGGTCGAGCCGGCCGTCGACCAGGTGGTTTACCAGGTTCACCGAGCCGAGGTTGCAGACCGCGATCTCGCGGTCGCTCGTGTTCAGGGTGATCTCGGTGCACAGGTTGGAGCTGTGGACCACGCCCGCGTGCTGCTGCGGCGAGCGCAGGTTGCAGGCGTCCTTGAACGTGATCCACGGGTGGCCGGTCTCGAACAGCATCGAGAGCATCTTGCGCCACAGCTGGACCGCCGGGATCCGCTTGAACAGCTTGAGCTCCCCGCTCGCCGCCCGCGCCTCGTAGCGCTCGTACGCCTCCGCGAAGGCCTTGCCGTACAGGTCGTGCAGGTCGGGAACGTCGGACGGCGAAAAGAGCGTCCAGTCGCCGTTCTCCATGACGCGGCGCATGAAGAGATCCGGGATCCAGCACGCCGTGTTCATGTCGTGGGTGCGGCGGCGGTCGTCGCCGGTGTTCTTGCGCAGCTCGAGGAACTCCTCGATGTCGAGGTGCCAGGTCTCCAGGTACGAGCAGACCGCCCCCTTGCGCTTGCCCCCCTGGTTGACCGCGACCGCGGTGTCGTTGACGACCTTCAGGAAGGGGACCACGCCCTGCGACTTCCCGTTGGTGCCCTTGATGTGCGCGCCCAGCGCCCGCACCGGCGTCCAGTCGTTGCCGAGCCCGCCGGCGAACTTCTGCAGCAGCGCGTTCTCCTTGATGGCCTCGTAGATCGAGTCGAGGTCGTCGCCGACCGTCGTGAGGTAGCACGAGGAGAGCTGCGAGCGCCGGGTCCCCGAATTGAACAGCGTCGGGGTCGAGCTCATGTAGTCGAACGAGGAGAGCACGCTGTAGAACTCGATCGCCCGCTCCTCCGGGTTGAGCTCGTTCAGCGCGAGACCCATCGCGACGCGCATGAAGAACGCCTGCGGCAGCTCGATGCGCCGCCCCGCCACGTGCAGGAAGTAGCGGTCGTACAGCGTCTGCAGCCCGAGGTAGGTGAACTTGAGATCGCGCGCGGCGTCGAGCGCCGCGCCGAGCCTGAGCAGATCGAAGCGGGCGAGCCGCTCGTCGAGCAGCTCGGCGCGGATCCCTTCCTTGATGAACTGCGGGAAGTAGTCCGCGTAGCGCGTGGCCATCTCGGCCTGCGAGGCTTCCTCGCCCAGCACCTCGTGCCGGATGGAGTGCAGCAGCAGGCGGGCGGAGACGTAGCCGTAGGCCGGATCCTTCTCGATCAGGGCGCGCGCCGAGAGGATCACCGACTTGCGGACCTCCTCCATCGGCACGCCGTCGTACAGGTTCTTCAGGGTCTCCTGGACGATGGTCTGCGGGCTCACCGCGTCGCCCAGGCCCGCGCAGGCCGCCCCCACGGTCTCGCTGAGCGCCGCGACATCGAGCGGCCGGCGCTCCGCGCCGTCGGTCACGTGCAGGCCGGGCGCGCGCGCCGGCGACTGCGCCTTCTTCTGCGCGGCCTCCCGGGCGCGCGCCGCGGCGCGCTTCTCCCGGTAGAGCACGTACGCCCGCGCCACTTCGTGCTCGCCGGAGCGCATCAGCGCGAGCTCGACCTGGTCCTGGATGTCCTCGATGTGGAAGGTGCCGCCGGCCGGGCGCCGGCGCATCAGCGCGGCGACGACGCCCTCGGTCAGCGCCGCGACCAGCTCGCGGACCCGCGCCGATGCCGCGCCCTGGCCACCGTTCACCGCGAGGAACGCCTTCGTCATCGCGACCGAGATCTTCGCCGGCTCGAAGCCGACCACCGCCCCGTTGCGGCGGATCACCTTGTACTCCGAATACGGTGAGGTCCCGCCGTCCGACGCCTCGACGTAGCCCGCGCTGCCGACCGCCTGCGTCGTGCCGACCTCACCCGCCACCTGCATAGCCGTCTCCTTTGTCCACCGTGTTATTTCTCTGCGGGCTCTTGCGGCCCGGCGGCCTGCGCACCCGGGTCCAAAGTCACAACACTATATATAGTAGCCAAATCGCGGTGCGCAACTAATTCTAGTGCCATGTTCTTGGAGGCGCAAGCCTTTTTCGCGAGCGATGCGCGCGCGCGCGCGTGAACTCCATCACGAAACGCCGCACCGCGACGCATTCCGCGCCGGGCGCGGGCGGTCGAGCGAGAGAGCGCGGGAGGCGCGCATCGCGCGCCCGGCCCGAACGGTGGAATCGCGCCGACGCCGAACGGCAGGAGCGCGCTAGCGCGCTCCGTCCAGCAGCGCCTCGAGCGCGGACCAGTCGAAGGCGGACCCCGGATCGGTCTTGCGGCCGGGCGCCACGTCCGCGTGTCCGGCGATGTCGCGGATCGGGTAGCGCTGCCGCAGCGCGCGGACGAGCGCGGCGAGCCGCGCGTACTGCGCCGGCATATAGGCCGAATCGTCGGTGCCCTCCAGCTCGACGCCGATCGAGAAGTCGTTGCAGCGCGCAACGCCGCGCCACGTCGACTGGCCGGCGTGCCAGGCGCGCCGCGCGCACGCGACGAACTGGACGAGCTCGCCGTCGCGCCGGATCAGGAAATGCGCCGAGACGCGCAGGCCGGCGAGGCGGGCATAGTAGGGGTGCGCGGCCGGATCCAGCCGGTTGGCGAACAGCGCCAGCACGGCGTCGCCACCGAACGATCCCGGCGGCAGGCTGATGCCGTGGACGACGAGCAGCGATACCTCGGCGCCGTCCGGCCGCCGGTCGAAATTGGGCGAGGCGACGAAACGGACCCCGGAGGCCACGCCTTGCGGGTCCACGCTGAGCGCGGCGCTCATGCGCGCCTCCGCGACCGGCCGCTCAATGAATCCCCAGCCGCTCCATGCGGTAGCGCAGCGCGCGGAACGTGATGCCCAGCAGCTTCGCTGCCGCCGTGCGGTTGAAGCGGGTCTTGTCGAGCGCCTCGAGGATCGCCTCGCGCTCGATGCGGTCGAGGTAGTCCTGGAGCGGCCACTTGGCGTTCGGCCCCGGCGGCTCCTGCGTGAAGCTCGGCGGTGCGAGCTGCAGGTCGTCCGGCGCGATCTCCTCGGTCACCGACAGGGCGATCGCGCGCTCGAGGATGTTCTCGAGCTCGCGGATGTTGCCAGGGAAGTCGTAGGCCTGGAGCGCCGCCAGCGCGTCGTCCGAGAGCCGCGCCCGGCGCCGGCCGGACTCGTCGCCGAGCCGGGCGAGAATCGCTGCGGCGAGCAGCGGGACGTCCTCCCGGCACTCGCGCAGCGACGGCATCCTGAGCTCGATCACCGCGAGCCGGTAGTACAGGTCCTGGCGGAACTTCTGCTGTTCGACCAGCTTGGCGAGATTCTGGTGGGTGGCGCAGATGATGCGCACGTCGACCGGGTCCTCGCTGGTCGCGCCCACCTTGCGCACCCGCTTCTCCTGGATCGCGCGCAGGAGCTTCACCTGCATCGAGAGCGGCAGGTCGGCGACCTCGTCGAGGAAGAGCGTCCCGCCGGTCGCGGCGTGGAAGAATCCCTCCCGGTCGTGCTCGGCGCCGGTGAACGCCCCTTTCCGGTAGCCGAAGAACTCGCTCTCCATCAGGTTCTCGGGGATCGCGCCGCAGTTGACCGGCACGAACGGCCGGTCGCGCCGCGCCCCGTTCTCGTGGATCAGCCGGGCCGCGAGCTCCTTGCCGCTGCCGGACTCGCCGGTGATGTAGACCGGCGCCTGGCTGCGGGCGAGCTTCTCGATCATCGCGCGCACGTGCTGGACCGGCGGGCTCTCCCCGAGCATCCGCTGCGCGGCGCCGGGCTTCGGCGCGGTCTTCTCGGGCAGGCTGAGCGCGGACTTCACGAGCGTGCGCAGCTGCTCCAGGGAGAGCGGCTTGCTCACGTAGTCGAACGCGCCGGCCTTCAGCGCGGCGACCGCGTTCTCCGCGCTGCCGTATGCCGTGATCACGGCCACCGGCAGGTCGGCGCAGTTCGCATTGATGTGGCGGACGAGCTCGAGCCCGTCGCCGTCCGGCAGCCGCATGTCGGTCAGGCACAGATCGAACGTCCCCGACGCCAGGAGCGCCTTCGCGTCGGCCATGCGGCCGGTGGTCTCCACGCCGAGCCCCATGCGTATCAGGGTCAGCTCGAGGAGCTCGCGGATGTCGGCCTCGTCGTCGACGACGAGCACCGTCGCCTTGTTCGACGCGGCGCGGCGGTCGGCCCTGCTCATGTTCGCCCTCCCTGCCAGGCAACGCGGAAGTCCGCCCCGGCCCCGCGGTCGACGTAGTCGAGCGCGGCGCCGTTCGCCGCCGAGAGCTCGCGCGCGATGTACAGGCCGAGGCCGGTTCCGGCGCTGTACGTGGTGAAGAACGGCTCGAAGAGCTGTGCCTGCAGCTCGCGCGGCACCCCCGGCCCGTCGTCGACCACGTGCAGCTCGGTGCGGCCCCCGGCGCGCTGGGCGGTGATGCGAACGCTGCGGCTGCCCTTGGCCGAGTGCCGCCAGGCGTTGCGCACCAGGTTCCAGAGGATCTGGTTCAGATGGACGCGGTCGCAGTCGACCACCGCGTCGGCGGCGAGCTCCATGGCGATGCCGTCGGCCGGCAGCCCCTCGCTCTGGAGGAACTCCTCGACGAACGTCGGCACGAAGCCGGCCAGGCGGATCGGCTCGGCCTGGACGCGGTCGCGCCGGTTGAGCTCCAGGACGTCGCTCACCATGCGGTCGAGCCGGCGCGCGTTGTCCCGGATGATGCGCGTCAGCCGCTCGCGCGCCGGGCCGCGGTTCTCCTCTATCAGCAGCTCGGCGGCGTGCGAGACCGAGGCGAGGGGGTTGCGGATCTCGTGCGCGATGTTCGCGGTCAGCCGGCCGAGGGCGGCAAGCTTGAGCTGGCGCGCGTGCTCCTCGTGCTTCGACATGTCCTCGAGGTAGATCACCGTCACCGTGGCATCGCGCAGGCCGGCCGCGACGAACCGCGCTCGCACCGTGCGGCCGGGATCGTACAGCGTCAGCACCTGCGGCGAGGCGCCGCGGCCGCCGCGCCCGGCGCCGAGCGCCGCCGCGAGCTCCGGCGAGTAGCCCTCGATCTGCTCGAGCTCGGGAACGGCCCGCCCGAGCAGCGCCTCCACCTGGCGGTTGTGCTGCCGCACCAGGCCGTTCGCGTCCACGACCAGCACGCCGTCCTGCACGTCCTGGATGACCAGCTCGCTGATGCGCAGCTGGTTCGCGAGCTCGATGCCGCGCTGGCGCGCCACGCGCTCGTTGGTGATCACCCGCTGAGCGAGCTGGCTCGTGATCAGCGCCGTGGCGAAATAGCCGATCGAGAGCAGCCCCGGCTGCAGGTACGAAGAGAGATTCGCCTCGTGCGCGAGCACCTGCACCGTCTGCTCCGCGAGCACGCCGATCGCGGCGAGCGCGGCGTAGCCGAGCAGCTGCGAGCCGCGGCTCACCAGGCCTGCGGCGGCGACCGAGATGAGCAGCATCACCGCGAGGCCGCTGCGGAAGCCGCCGCTCGCGTAGCTGAGGAGCGTGATCGCGACGACGTCGGCGAGCAGGTGCGCCGTGAGCTGGACGTCGAAGTTGCGTTGCGCGCGCCGCAGGACCACGTGGAAGGTCACCGCGGCGCCGAGATAGAGCGCGCTCACGGCCGCGTAGAGCCGCACATCGTGGTCGCCGAGCGCGAACAGGTCGCGGAACAGTGCGACCGAAGCGAGGAACAGCCCGGCCACCGCGATCCGGTAGGCGTTGAAATAGCGCAGCGAGACCCAGAACGAGTCGCTGATCGGCGGCGCGTCCGCGGCGAGCGCGGCGACCGGCGGGAGGAGCGTGCGGTGCTGGCTGAGCAGGCGCGTCACTGGCCGGATTGCCGCAGATGCGCGTCGCTGCAGTAGTACCGCCCGTCGGACACGAGCGCCTCGGACTCCGGCACGTTCACGCCGCACCGGCTGCACGGCACCATGCGCTCGCCGCCCCGCGCACCCCCGGCCGGGCCCGAGGCGCCCGGTCCGCGCCGCGGCGCCGTGAGCGCCCTCAGCACCGCGTACGCCACCAGCGCGACGATGATCAGGACGAGGAGATGTCCCATGCCTGCAGACGAAGCAAACGCGCCGCACCGGCCGCGCGGCCGGTGCCGTGGCTCATTCTACGTCGGCGGCCGTGCGCGGCAGCGTGAACGTTGTCGCGCGCCGCGCAACGCCAGGCCAGCGCGTCGACCGATGCCGGAAAGGAAGAGGCGGAATTGGTCGGGGTGAGAGGATTCGAACCTCCGACACCTGCGTCCCGAACGCAGTACTCTACCAGGCTGAGCTACACCCCGAGGATCGCGCGTGGTCCGGACCGCGGCCGGGAAATCTCAGAAGTTGCGGTCCACCGCGAAAGCCGCCAAGTTTAGCAGAGCTTGGCGGTATTTTGAATCCGCGACCTGGACGATCGCGTCGCAGGCCACGCGGGCCTCGCGGTGCGCCTGCGCCCGGGCGACCTCGAGCGCGCCGGTGTCGCGGATCGCCTCGAGGACCGCGCGGAACTCGTCGCGCCCGCCCTCCTCGATCGCCCGGCGCACGACCGCCGCCTGCGCGGGGGTGCCGTTGCGCATCACGTAGATCAGCGGCAGCGTCGGCTTGCCCTCGGCGAGATCGTCGCCCAGGTTCTTGCCCGTCTCATGATGGTCTCCCGAGTAGTCGAGCACGTCGTCCACCAGCTGAAACGCGGTGCCGAGGTGCATGCCGTAGGTCGCCATGCCCTCCTCGATGGCAGGCGGCGCGCCGCCGAGGATCGCGCCGAGGCGCGCGGCGGCCTCGAACAGCTTCGCGGTCTTGCGGCGGATGACCTCCAGGTACTGGGCCTCGGCCACCTCCGGGTTGTGCACGTTCAGGAGCTGCAGCACCTCTCCCTCGGCGATGGTGTTGGTCGCGTCTGCGAGCACGTCCATCACCCGCATGCTGCCGACACCGACCATCATCTGGAACGCCCGCGAGTACAGGAAATCGCCGACCAGCACGCTCGCCGCGTTGCCGAAGGACGCGTTGGCGGTCGCGCGGCCGCGTCGCAGATCCGACTCGTCGACGACGTCGTCGTGCAGCAGCGTCGCGGTGTGGATGAACTCGACCACCGCCGCGAGCTCGTGCTGGTGCGTGCCGCGGTGCCCGGCCGCGCCGGCGGCGAGCAGCAGCAGCGCCGGCCGCAGCCGCTTGCCGCCGCTCGCGATGATGTACTCCGCGACCTGCCGGATCAGCAGCACGTCGGAGTCGAGCCGCCGCCGGATGACCGTGTCCACGGCCTCGAGGTCGGCCTCGATCAGGGCGCGGATGTCATCCAGCGCGGGTGGCACGGCCGTCGAATGCGGTTGGAGCGCCCCGGCGACAAGGTTGGCGGAGCGACGATGGCGGGTGCGGCAGATGCATCGGGCAGGACACCGGCGGGGCGGGATCGGGCGCCCCGTCGGCCGGCAGCGCTGGATCGTAGCGCCGGGCCGGTCCCCGGGCCGCCCCGCGAGGATAGCACAGCGGCTTTGACGTTCGCACCCGATCCTCGCTATAATGCGCGGTTTTCGCAAGGGAAAAGCGGCCGCATCGCTCGAGCGGCGCCCACCCTTTCGCAACAGGCACACCAATCTCGGGACGACAATCATGTACGCGGTGATCCGTACCGGCGGCAAGCAGTATCGCGTCGCGGCCGGCGACAGGCTGAAAGTGGAGAAGCTCCCCGCCGACGTCGGGGCGGAGGTGGTGCTGGACCAGGTGCTCGCGGTCGGCGAGGGCGAGGGCGTGAAGGTCGGGGCGCCGCTGGTGGCCGGCGCCACGGTCAAGGCGAAGGTGCTCGGGCACGGCCGCGGCGAGAAGGTGACGATCTTCAAGCTGCGCCGGCGCAAGCACTACAAGAAGTCGCAGGGCCACCGTCAGTCGTACACCGAGATCGAGATCACCGGCGTTTCCGGGTAGGGGACGCTCCGTACACGTACAGCAGCGGGAAGCACTCAGGAGCAGTCATGGCACACAAGAAAGCAGGCGGCAGCTCGCGCAACGGGCGCGATTCCCAGGCGAAGCGGCTCGGCGTCAAGCGCTACGGCGGGCAGCTCGTCACCGCGGGCAGCATCATCGTGCGCCAGCGCGGCACGCGGATCCATCCGGGCGTCAATGTGGGGCTCGGCCGCGACCACACGCTCTTCGCCAAGATCACCGGCACGGTGCAGTTCGGGCACCGCGGCCCGGACGGCAAGCATTGCGTGAACGTCATCGCGGCGTCCTGAGCACTCGCCCGGTCGCCCGCGACCGGAGCCCGGCAGCCCTATCCGCGCGATAGGGCTTTTTTGTCTGCGTCGCGTTCGCCGGCCGCGCCCTCCCCCCAACGATGAAGTTCGTCGACGAAGCGCGCATCGAGGTCCATGCCGGCAAGGGCGGCGACGGCGCGGTGTCGTTCCGCCGCGAGAAGTACGTGCCGCGCGGCGGTCCGGACGGCGGCGACGGCGGTCGCGGCGGCAGCGTCCTCGCGCGCGCCGACCGCAACGTGAACACCCTGATCGATTACCGCTACAAGCGCATCTTCCGCGCCGACGACGGGC
>JAHDYJ010000023.1:0-12277 GCA_023383795.1 Burkholderiales bacterium
CCGCTCGCGCGTCCGCCGCCGCCCGCGGTCGACGCGGCGCCGCGGAACCTCGATCTCGCCGACGTGAAGGGTCAGGCACACGCCAAGCGCGCCCTGGAGCTCGCGGCGGCCGGGGGCCACAGCATGCTGATGGCCGGGCCGCCGGGCACCGGCAAGTCGATGCTGGCGGCCCGTCTGCCGGGGCTTTTGCCCGACATGACCGTCGCCGAGGCGCTCGACTCCGCGGCGGTGCGCTCGCTCGCTTCCGACGGGTTCAGAATCGAGGACTGGCGTGCGCGGCCGTTCCGCGCGCCGCACCACTCGGCCTCGAGCGCCGCGCTGGTCGGCGGCGGCGGCGATCCGCGGCCCGGGGAGATCTCGCTCGCGCACCGCGGGGTGCTCTTCCTCGACGAGCTTCCGGAGTTCGATCGCAAGGTGCTCGAGGTGCTGCGCGAGCCGCTCGAGAGCGGCCGCGTCACGATCTCGCGGGCGGCGCGCCGGGTGGATTTCCCGGCCGGGTTCCAGCTCGTGGCAGCGATGAACCCCTGTCCGTGCGGGTATCTCGGCCACTACGGCGGCCGGTGCCGCTGCACGCCCGATCAGGTGGCGCGCTATCGCGGCAGGATCTCGGGACCGTTGCTCGACCGCATCGACATCCACATCGAGGTCCCGGCCGTGCCGCCGGAGGAGCTCATGCGCCATGCGCCAGGCGAGAGCACGGCGGCGGTGCGCGAGCGGGTGGCGCGCGCGCGCGCGGCGCAGCTCGCGCGCCAGGGGAAGCCGAACTGCGAGCTCGCGGCGCGCGAGCTCGAGGGGCACTGCCGGGCCGACGCGGCGGCGCAGGCGCTGCTGAAGAGCGCGATCGCCCGGTTGGGCCTTTCCGCGCGGGCCTATCACCGCGTGCTCAAGCTCGCGCGCACGATCGCCGATCTGGCCGGCGCCGATGCGATCGCCACGGCGCACGTCGCCGAGGCGATCGGCTACCGGAGGGGTATCGAAGCCGTGCCCTGATATCCTTGCCCGGCATGGCGACCTACGCGATCGGCGACGTGCAGGGCTGCTTCGACGCGCTCGCCGCGCTGCTGCGCCGGTGCCGGTTCGACGCCGCGCGCGACCGGCTGTGGTTCGTCGGCGATCTGGTGAACCGCGGCGCGCAGTCGCTCGAGGTGCTGCGCTTCGTGCGCGCGCTCGGCCGCAGCGCGACCGTCGTGCTCGGCAACCACGATCTGCACCTCGTCGCCTACGCCGAAGGGTTCGGCCGCCGCCGCAAGAGCGACACGTTCGACGACGTGCTTGCCGCGTCCGACTGCGACGAGCTCATCGCGTGGCTGCGCGCCCGCCCGCTGATGCACGTCGCCGCGGGGCACGCGCTCGTGCACGCCGGGCTGCTGCCCGCGTGGTCGGTGCGCGCGGCGCGTGCGCTCGCCGCCGAGGTCGAGGCGGCGCTGCGCGGCCCGCGCTACCGCTGGTTCCTGGCGCACCTCTACGGCGCCGAGCCCGCGCGTTGGCGCGACGGCCTGCGCGGATACGACCGCCTGCGGGTCATCGTGAACGCAATGACCCGGATGCGGTTCGTCACGCCGGAGGGGCGCATGGAATTCAACGTCGTCGGTCCGCCGCAGAAGGCGCCGCGCGGCTACCTGCCGTGGTTCGACGTGCCGGCGCGCCGGCGCGGCCGCGTGCCGATCGTCTGCGGGCACTGGTCGGCGCTCGGCCTCGTGATGCGTCCGGACCTCATCGCGCTCGACACCGGCTGCGTCTGGGGTGGCAGGCTCACGGCGGTGCGCCTGGAGGATCGGGCGCTCTTCCAGGCGTCGTGTGCGGCGGGGGGAGCCCGAGCGCGGCGGCGATAGCCGTCTCGGCGCGCCGCGCGAGCTCGCGCCGGTGCATGCCGGCGGCGGCGATCGGCGCGGCGAAGCGCAGCTCCGCGACGAGCTCTCGCGTCGAGACGAGCCGCCACAGCGAGTCGCCGAGGCTCATGTCGTCGACGTAGATCGGCGCGCCGCTCCAGGCGCCGCCGGGATCGGTGTAGCGGATCGCGACCGGCTGCAGCGTCGCCGCGGCGTCGATGGCGGGCTGGAACAGCGCCCGGTGGAACGGCCGCATGGTGCGGCCGTCGGTCGTCGTCCCCTCCGGATACACCGCGAAGACGCGGCCCGCGGCGAGCGTCGCGGCGACCTGGCCGTTGATGTGCAGCGCGTGACGGCCGTTGCCGCGCTCGATGAACAGCGTGCCCGCGCGCGCGCACAGTCCGCCGACGAGTGGCCACCGCCGCACGTCGCTCTTCGCGACGAACACCGCCGGCCGCACCGCGAAGACGACGAACACGTCGAGCCAGGAGACGTGGTTCGACACCAGCACGCAGCGCGGCGGCAGCGCGACCGGTTCCTCCGGCAGGCGCAGGCGCACGTTCAGGATGTCGAGCAGCGCGCGCGACCAGCGCCGGATCTCGCGCTCGCGGGCCGCGGCGTCGAGCCGCGGAATGCGCGCCCAAGTGACCCACGATCCGGCGAGCAGATGACCGGCAAGCCGCAGCAGGCGGAGGACGCGGACGCGGAGCGGCGTAGCGCGGGCACGCATCGGCGGGCGGGCGCGGCGAGGCGCGGATCGCTGCCTGCGGAGCTAACCTAGCCCCACAGCGGCGCGCCGAACGCCTGCCGGTACCGGGCGTCGAGCTCCCCGCGCGTCGAACGGTGGTTCTGTCCGCCCCGCGACGCGACCTTGATCGAACCCATCAGCGAGGCGAGCCGCCCGGTCTTCGGCCAGTCCCAGCCCGCGCCGATCCCGTAGAGCAGTCCCGCGCGATAGGCGTCGCCGCACCCGGTCGGGTCGACGACCCGCTCCGCCTTGACCGCGGGGATCTCGTGGCGCTTGCCGCCGGCGAGGATGACGGAGCCGGCGGCGCCGCGCGTGATCACGAGCGCCTGCACCATGCCGGCGAGCGACGCGAGATCGCGGCCGGTCTTCTCCTCGATGAGCTTGCCCTCGTAGTCGTTCACCGCGAGATACGACGCGAGGCCGATCATCTCCAGCAGCTCGGCGCCCGAGAACATCGGCAGGCCCTGGCCGGGGTCGAACACGAACGGGATGCCGGCCGCGGCGAGCTCGCGCACGTGCTGCACCATGCCCTCTCGCCCGTCGGGCGCGACGATCGCGAGTCCGGCGTCGAGCCCCGGCGCCACGTGGTTCAGGTGCGAGTGGTTCATGGCGCCCGGGTGGAACGCCGTGATCTGGTTGTCGTCGAGGTCGGTGGTGATGAACGCCTGCGCAGTCAGCGTGCCAGGCACGCCGCGCACGTGATCGCGGGCGAGTCCGAGCGCGTCCAGGCGCTCGACGTACGTGCCGGCGTCGTCGCCGACCGTCGCCATCACTAGCGGCTCGCCGCCGAGCAGCTTGAGGTTGTAGCCGATGTTGCCGGCGCAGCCGCCGAACTCGCGTCGCAGGTCCGGCACCAGGAACGCGACGTTCAGGATGTGGATCTGCTCGGGCAGGATGTGCTCCTTGAACCGGCCCTGGAAGACCATGATGTTGTCGAAGGCGATCGAGCCGCAGATCAGTGTGCGCATGGGCATGAGGACCGGCTGTCAGGGGTAGAAGACGAGAAGGCGGTAGCCGCGGGCCGGCAGCGTGTCCACGTCCAGCAGCAGGCGCAGCGACTGCTCGGCGCCGGCGGCGAAGGCGGGCTCGAAGTCGGCGCGCGGCCCGAGATAGTCGCGCGGCGCGAGCACGCGCCGCGCGATGGCGCGATCCTGCGCGTCGGTGAGGGTCAGCTCGAGCCAGGGCTGGCGTTGCGCGAACGCGGCGCGGTTGCGCAGGATCGCGGACAGCTGGAGCACGCCCCGCGCATCGGGGTCGGGCTGCATCTCCGAGACCTCGATGGTGATCAAGCTCGACCGCGCCGGCAGCGGAACGTCGCAGCCGAGCGTCTCGCACGCCCGATCGAGCCACGCGCGGAGCTCGGGGACGCGCGCCGCGATGTCGCCGCGGAAGTGGTAGACCGCCTGGAACGCGAGCACGACCACAAGCACGAGCGCAGCCGCGCCCCACAGGGCCGCAGCGATTCGTGCCCGCCGCCGGCGCTGTGGGCCGAAGCCATACTCCTCTTCTTCCGCGTACGACGCCTCGGCGTCGTCATCGATCGGCGGCAGCGTCGCTGCGCCGCGCGCCGCGCGCCACCGCTCGCCGGCCGGCGGCTGGCTGAACGGGGCCGACGGCGGCCCCTCGAGCCGCATGCCGGGGACGGAGTGCGGCGCGTCGGGCGCGACGTCCGGCGCCGCTGCACCATACGGCTCGACGGCTTCCGGCGCCGCTTCCCGCTCGTCCTCTGCCGGCGCCGGCTCCGCGGGCATCTGCTCCGGCGCCCGCGCGGTCGCGTCCGGCATTGCGCGCGTTTCCGGAATCAGCGCCGCGCGCGCGTCGAACACGACCGCGCAGCGCCCGCAGCGCACGCGGCCGTCGCGCGCCTCGAGCTGGTGCTGGTGCACCCGGAATGCGGTCTCGCACGACGGGCAGCGGGTGATCAGCGCCATCGGCGCACCCCTTCCAGCACCGTCCAACCGTCGAGCGCTTCGAACACCCGCATGTCGAACCACTGCGCGTAGGCGTCGGCGACCTCGTCGGCCTGCGCATCGAGCAGCCCCGCCAGGGCGAGTCGTCCGCCGTCGCGGGTGTGGCGGGCGAGGAGCGGCGCGAGCACCTTCAGCGGGTTGGCGAGAATGTTGGCGACCACGAGATCGGCGTCCATTTCGAGCGGCGCCGCTGCGTCCTGGAAACGGGCCGCGGCCGCGTTCGCCGCCGCGTTCGCGCGCGCTGCGGCGATCGCGGCTGCATCGATGTCCACGCCCACCACCGGGCCGGCGCCGAGCTTCGCCGCGGCGATGGCCAATATACCGGAACCGCAGCCGTAGTCGAGCACGCGCGCACCGGGGCGCACGTTGCGCACGAGCCACCGCAGGCACAGGCGGGTCGTGGGATGGCTCCCGGTGCCGAACGCGAGGCCGGGATCGAGCACGACATTGGCGGCCGCCGGTGCCGGCGGCGCGCACCACGACGGCACGATCCACAGCCGCTCGTCGATCTCCAGCGGCTGGAACTGCTCCCGCGAGGCGCGCACCCAGTCCGCGTCGGCGACCGGCTCGGCATCGAAGGCCGGCGGCGCCGCGAGCCCGGCGCGCGCGGCGGCTTCGCGCACCAGCGCGGCGCCGTCGACGCCGGAATCGCAGAGCGCGCGCAGCACGGCACGCCCCCAGCCGGCGCCCGCCGCACCTGGCTCGTCGAAGAGCGGCCGCTCGTCGGGCGTGCCCGCCGCCGCGTCCTCGGTGCCGACCGACAGCGCGCCGAGCTCGAGCAGCGCGTCGGCGAGCGCGTCGGCCGCCTCGGCCGGCACCTCGAGCACGAGCGACACCCACGCCACTGCGGGGGCCTCAGCCGCCGGCGGTGCGCTTGGCGAGCTGCGCGAGCTTCTGCTCGAGGTAGTGGATGCTCGTGCCGCCGCGCAGGAAGCGCGTGTCGTTCAGCAGGTCCTGGTGCAGGGGGATGTTGGTCTGGATGCCCTGCACCACCATCTCCGACAGCGCGACGCGCATGCGCCGGATCGCCTGGTCGCGCGTCGCGCCGTAGGCGATCACCTTGGCGACCATCGAATCGTAGTACGGCGGCACGGTGTAGCCCTGATACACGTGCGAATCGACCCGGATGCCCGGCCCGCCGGGCGGGTGATAGGAGGTGATCCTGCCGGGCGACGGCGTGAAGTTGAACGGGTCCTCGGCGTTGATCCGGCACTCGATCGCATGGCCGCGCAGCTCGACGTCGCGCTGCCGGATCGAGAGCTTCTCGCCGGCGGCGATGCGGATCTGCTGCTGCACGATGTCGATGCCGCTGACGAGCTCGGTCACCGGGTGCTCGACCTGGATGCGCGTGTTCATCTCGATGAAGTGGAACTCGTCATCCTCGTAGAGGAACTCGAACGTGCCCGCGCCGCGGTAGTTGATCTTCCTGCACGCCTCGACGCAGCGCTCGCCGATCTTCGCGCGCTGGCGCGCCGAGATGTCCGGCGCGGGCGCCTCCTCGATCACCTTCTGGTGACGGCGCTGCATGGAGCAGTCGCGCTCGCCGAGATAGATCGCGTTGCGGTGCGCGTCAGCGAGCACCTGCACCTCGATATGGCGCGGATGCTCGAGGTACTTCTCGATGTAGAGCGTCGGGTTGCCGAACGCGCCCTGCGCCTCGGACCGGGTCAGCGCGACGGCCGGCAGCAGCGCCGCCTCGGTGTGCACGACCCGCATCCCGCGCCCGCCGCCGCCGCCGGCGGCCTTGATGATGACCGGGTACTTGATCGCGCGCGCGATGCGCAGCACCTCGTCCGAGTCGTCCGGCAGCGCGCCGTCGGACCCCGCCACGACCGGGATGCCGGCCTTGCGCATCGCGTCCTTGGCGCTCACCTTGTCGCCCATCAGCCGGATGTTCTCCGGATGCGGCCCGATGAAGACGAAGCCGCTCTTCTCGACCTTCTCGGCGAAATCGGCGTTCTCGGCCAGAAAGCCGTAGCCCGGATGGATCGCCTCGGCGTCGGTCACCTCGGCCGCGGAGATGATCGAGGGGATGTTCAGATAGGACTGCGCCGAGGGCGGCGGCCCGATGCAGACCGACTCGTCGGCGAGCTTGACGTACTTCGCCTCGCGGTCGGCCTCGGAGTGCACGACGACCGTCTTGATGCCGAGCTCGCGGCAGGCGCGCTGGATGCGCAGCGCGATCTCGCCGCGGTTGGCGATCAGGATCTTCTCGAACATCTATGGCTGTCTCAAAATCGCGGCCGTGCTTCTTCCTGAACCGAGGTCGTACGGACAAGGGGCCAAAGGGAACGGGTGGGACCCTTCGCTTCCCGCCCGGCCCTCGTAGATCCTCCTCTGCGCCGCCGCCCTTGCCACTCGACGTGGTCGCTACTCGATGACGAACAGCGGCTCGCCGTACTCGACCGGCTGGCCGTTCTCGACGAGGATCGCCTTGACCACCCCGTCCTGGTCGCACTCGATCTCGTTCATGAGCTTCATCGCCTCGATGATGCACACGGTCTGGCCGGTCTTGACCGCGTCGCCCACCTCGACGAAAGGCTTCGCCTCCGGCGACGGGGCGCGATAGAACGTGCCGACCATCGGCGACTTGACCAGGTGGCCCTCCGGGCCGGCGGGCGCCTCGGCTCCGGGTGCGGCCGCAAGCACGGCTGCCGGCGGGCCGGCCGTGGAGGCACCAGGCGCGGCGACCGGGGCAGGCGCCGCGGGAAGCACCTCGGCGGCGGCGCCGCGCCGGATCCGCACCTTCTCCTCGCCCTCGGTGATCTCGAGCTCCGCGATGCCGGACTCCTGCACGAGATCGATCAGCTTCTTTAGCTTTCTGAGGTCCATGATGGGTCTCCCCCCGGCGCGCGGTGGCGCACCGGGACGGGTCAGGCTCGCAGGGCGTAGTCGAGCGCGAGGTCGTAGCCGCGGCTGCCGAGGCCGCAGATCGTCCCGACCGCGAGGTCGGAGAAGTACGAGTGGCGCCGGAACGGCTCGCGGGCGTGGATGTTCGACAGGTGCACCTCGACGAACGGGATGGCCACGCCGGCGAGGGCGTCGCGCAGCGCGACGCTGGTATGGGTCAGCCCGCCGGGGTTGATCAGGATGAAGCCGATGCCTTCCGCCGGCGCGGCGTGCACGCGGTCGATCAGATCCCCCTCGTGGTTGCTCTGGAAGAAGGTGATCGCGGCGCCGCCGGCGCGTGCGGCCTGCTCCAGGCGCCGGTTGATCTCGGCGAGCGTCTCGCGGCCGTAGACCTCGGGCTCGCGGGTGCCGAGCAGGTTCAGGTTCGGCCCGTGCACGACCAGAATGCGACGCGCACGTCCGCCAGCCCGCCTCCGCGGATCCGTTTTACGTCCTCCCATGGGCGGCGAGTTTGCCGCAGATCGCGGCAGATGTCCAACTTTCGGCCGCAAATTCGCCGCATTTTCCAGGAACTTCCGACTGTGCTGCGCCCGGATTGGCCTGTCAGCCGAGCAGCGGGGCGAGCACGGCGTCGAGATCGGCCTCCGTCATCAGCCCGAGATGGCTCTTGACGACGTTGCCGTTGCGGTCCAGGACCACCGTGAAGGGCAGCGCGCCGGCCTTGTTGCCGAGCGCTCGCGCGATGTCCAGCGCTTCGATGCCGGCGATCAGGATGGGGTACGGGATCCCGATCTCGGCCGCGTAAGGTTGGACGTTGTCGACCTGATCGACGGCGATGCCCACAACCTGCACGCCGCTCGGAGCATGTTTTTCCTGGATCTTGATCAGACCAGGGATCTCCTGGCGGCAGGGAGGACACCAGGTCGCCCAGAAGTTCACGACACGAATCTTGCCCTGCCACTCCTGGAGAGTCCGTTCCCGCCCGTGCAAGTCGCGGTATCTCGCGCTAGTAAGCGCTGACACTGCATTCGCGCCGGGCGGGTCGAGGCGGGTTCGCTCGAGCGCGACGAAAACGCCCGCGGCCAGCGCGCCTGCGGCGACGACCGCAACGAGCGCGAGCTGGGCCGCCTTCCCCGTCCCGCGCGTTCGCGGTCTGTGCGGCGCCGGCATGCGCACCGTCGGCGCCGTCACTCGCCGCCGGCGACGAGCGCCGACACGGCGTTGATTCCGGCGCGCTCGATCGGCCGGCCGCCCGGCGAGGCCTTGAGCGCGCTGCGCTCGTCCTTGGCGGCATGCACCGCGAGGCTGAGCGGAACGCCGTCCCACTCGAGCCGCAGCACCTGGACCTCGCGCGGCTCGTCGCCGCAGTACCGGCGCTGCTCGCTCGTCTCGTAGGGCACGTTGCGGTTGAGCAGGAAGAGCTCCAGCCCCTTGCGGTCGTCGGTGAAGAGCTGCAGGTCGATGTCGGCGTAGCGGCTCGCCGTGCCTTTCAGCACCGGGCCGGTCAGGTACGGATTGAACGACGCCAGGCCGCGCATCGCCCCGAGAGCGATCGCGCGCAGCGCCTGCAGCCGCGAGCGGCTCTCCTCGCCCTGGTAGAGCGCGAGGTAGGCGAGCAGCTCCGATTCCACCTCCTCGTTCGTCGGCAGCGCCTGGGTGTCCAGCGCGCCGAGCTGGCGCGCCGCCTTGCGCTTCGCCGTCGCGAAATCCTCGACGCCGTCCTCGGCCATGATGCGCGCCGCGGCGGCCGCGATCCGCGCCCGCATGTGCGAGTGCTTCTGCTTGGTTTCGCGGGAGATCCGGGAGGGACGCGACATGCGAGCGGCGATCGACGAAGGCGGGATCGGCGGGCGCGGCCGGCTCGGTCGATGGGCGGCCGCGCACGCCGTCAAGCGCGATCTTACCTCAGGGGGGCCCTGACCCATCCGCAGGATGCATCACGGCTCCCTCTGTTACCGGGCCAGATGAGCAGACGTTGCCTTTCGCTCACGCGTTCCCCCGCGCGCGCCGGCGCGGTCGGCGCGCCGGCTACAATCCCCGCGATGCACCTGCACATTCTCGGCATCTGCGGCACGTTCATGGCGGGCGTCGCCGTTCTCGCCCGCGCCGCGGGCCATCGCGTGACCGGCTGCGACGCCAACGTCTACCCGCCGATGAGCGACCAGCTCCGCGCGGCGGGCATCGAGCTCGTGGAGGGCTATGGCGCGGACCAGATCGCGCTCGGCCCCGACCTGTGGGTGATCGGGAACGTCGTGACGCGGGGCAACCCGCTGATGGAGGCGGTGCTCGAGCGCGGCGCCCCCTACGCCTCGGGACCGCAGTGGCTCGCCGAGCACGTGCTCGCCGGCCGCTGGGTGCTCGCGGTCGCCGGCACCCATGGCAAGACCACCACTGGGGCGATGCTCGCCTGGATCCTGGAGCACGCCGGGCGGCGGCCCGGTTTCCTGATCGGCGGCATCCCGCAGAACTTCGGCGTGTCGGCGCGGCTCGGGGAGGCGCCGTTCTTCGTGATCGAGGCCGACGAGTACGACACGGCGTTCTTCGACAAGCGCTCCAAGTTCGTCCACTACCGGCCGCGCACCGTGGTGCTCAACAACCTCGAGTACGACCACGCCGACATCTTCCCGGACCTCGGGGCGATCGAGACCCAGTTCCACCACCTGGTGCGGACGATTCCGGGCAACGGCCTCATCGCGACCAACGCGGCCGACGCGGCGCTCGAGCGCGTGCTCGCGCGCGGCTGCTGGACCCCGATCGAGCGCTTCGGGCCGGGCGGCGAATGGACCGCGCGCGCGCGGGACGGCGGACGCTTCGAGATCTCGCGTGGCGGGCAACTTGCGGCCACGGTCGATTGGGCGCTCGCCGGCGAGTTCAACCGCGCGAACGCCCTGGCGGCGATCGTCGCCGCGCACCACGCCGGGGTCTCTCCCGCGGCGACCGCCGCCGCGCTCGCGGGGTTCGAGAACGTCAAGCGGCGCCTGGAGCTGCGCGGCACCGTCCGCGGCGTGGCCGTCTACGATGACTTCGCCCACCATCCGACGGCGTTCGCGGCGACCATCGCCGCGGTGCGCGACCGGGCGGGCGACGGACGCGTTCTGGCGGTGTTCGAGCCCCGCTCGAACACGATGAAGCTCGGCGTCATGGCCGACCGCCTCGCGCCGAGCCTCGCCGGCGCCGACCGCGTCTACTGCTACTCGGGCGGCCTCGGATGGGACCCGGCGCCGGCACTCGCACCGCTCGGCGAGCGCGCGAGCTGCCATGCCGGGCTCGATACGCTGGTCGAGGCGATCGCCGCGGAGGCGCGCGCCGGCGACCTCGTGCTCGTCATGAGCAACGGCGGGTTCGGCGGCGTCCATGCGAAGCTCCTCGCGCGCCTCGCGGCGACCGACCGGCGATGATCATCTACCTGCACGGCTTCAACAGCTCGCCGCAGTCGCACAAGGCGCAGCTGCTCGCGCGTGCGCTCGCCGCGCGGGGGCTCGCCGGTCGGTTCTTCTGCCCGCAGCTGCCGGACCGCCCGCGCGCGGCGATCGCGCTCGTCGAGCGCGAGATCGCCCGCCACCCGGCCGCCGCGGTGACGCTGGTGGGCAGCTCGCTCGGCGGCTTCTACGCGACCTGGCTCGCCGAGCGCCGCGGCGTGCGCGCCGTGCTGCTCAACCCGGCGGTCACGCCCGGGGCCGATCTCGAGAGCTACCTCGGCGTGCAGCGCAATCTGTACACGGGCGCCGAGTACGAGCTCACCCGCGCGCACCTCGACGAGTGGCGCGAGCTCGTCGTGACGGCGATCCACCCGGAGCGCTATCTGCTGATCGTCGAGACCGGCGACGAGCTGCTGGACTACCGGATCGCCGTGGCGAAGTACCGCGGCGCGCGCCAGATCGTCGTCGAGGGAGGCGATCACACGCTCGCGAGCTTCGCCGATCACCTTCCGGCGATCCTCGCGTTCGCCGGGCTGGACGCCCCCGCGCCGCCATGAACGTGCTCTACGAGGAGGAGGGCGCGTTCAAGGTGGGTGCGGTGCGCACCGAGACCGACGCCTCGGTGCACGTCGAGTCGGTCTCGGGCAAGCGCTCGAAGGTGAAGCGCGCCAACGTGCTGCTCGCGCTCGGCGACGCGCCGCTCGCCGATTTCCTCGAGCGCGCGCACGCGATCGCCGAGGAGATCGACGTCGACTTCCTGTGGCAGGTGTGCGGCCCGGACGAGTTCGGGTTCGACGCGCTCGCTGCCGAGTACTTCGGCCGCGCGCCGGCGCCGGTGGAGGCGGCCGGCGTGCTGCTGCGGCTGCATTCGGCGCCGGTCTACTTCCACCGCAAGGGCCGCGGGCGGTTCCGCGCCGCGCCGGAGGAGACGCTTCGGGCCGCGCTCGCCGGGCTGGAGAAGAAGCGGCGGCAGGTGGAAACGATCGCGGCCTGGGTGGAGCAGCTCAGGCGGTTCGAGCTGCCCGAGCCCTTCGCGCCGCTCGTGCGCGAGCTGCTCTACCGGCCGGACCGCAACCGCATCGAGACCAAGGCACTCGAGCAGGCGTGCGAGGAGACCGGCCTTTCCGCGCCCAAGCTGCTCGCGCGGTGCGGCGCGCTGCCGTCGAGCCACGACTACCATCCCGCCCGGTCCCTGTCCGCCCCTGTCCCGCGCGCCCCGGCCTTCCCCCCGCACGCCGCGCCGCCGCCGCCTGCCGACCTGCCGCGCGCGGACGTTCGGGCGTTCAGCCTCGACGATGCGACCACCACCGAGATCGACGACGCGTTCTCGGTCGCGTGGATCGACGAGCGCGTGGCGCGCGTCGGCATCCACATCGCGGCGCCGGCGCTCGGCTTCGCGCCCGGCTCGGAGATCGACGTCGTGGCGCGCGAGCGGCTGTCCACCGCCTACATGCCGGGAAC
>JAHDYJ010000023.1:12287-48899 GCA_023383795.1 Burkholderiales bacterium
GGGCGCGACAGCGCCGCGGTCTCGCTCTACCTCGACGTCGATCGCGCGACCGCCGCGGTGCTCGGCCACGAGACGCGCATCGAGCGGGTGCCGATCGCCGCCAACCTGCGCCATCACGAGGTCGAGTCGCTGAACGAGCGATTCGCCGCCGGCGCTCCCGGTGACGCCGGCCATTTCGTGCCCGAGCTCTGGCTGCTCTACCGCGTCGCGCTCGCGCTCGAAGCGGCGCGCGGCAAGGAGCCGCCGGCCGGCGGCGAGCGCATCGAGTACGCGTTCCACGTCGAGGACGGGCGCGTGACGATCACCGAGCGCAAGCGCGGCGCGCCGCTCGACAAGCTCGTCGCCGAGCTGATGATCCTCGCGAACAGCACCTGGGGCCGGCTGCTCGCCGAGCGCGAAGTGCCGGCGATCTATCGGGCGCAGGGCGCGGCCGCACGCGTGCGCATGACCACCGCGGCGGCGGAGCACCAAGGCCTCGGGGTGAGCCACTACGCGTGGGCGACGTCGCCGCTGCGGCGCTATGTGGACCTGGTGAACCAGTGGCAGCTGGTGGCCGCGCTCCGCGGCGACCCGCCGCCGTTCGCGCCCGGCTCCGAGCCCCTGCTGGCGGCGATGCGCGACTTCGAGCTCACCCACGCGGCCTACGACGAGTTCCAGCGCCACATGGAGCACTATTGGTGCCTGCGCTGGCTGCTCCAGGAAGGGGTGCGCTTGGCGGAGGCCACGGTCGTGCGGGAGAATCTCGTCAAGCTGGCCGGCCTGCCGCTCTACGTGCGGGTGCCGTCGCTGCCGGAACTCGCTCCGAGCACCGAGGTCATCGTCGAGGTCGCCGACGTGGATCTGATTGACACCCAGGTGCGATGCGTCTATAAGCGTCAAGAATCTGCGTTAAGTGACGGCTAGATCGCGCTGATTTTAAAGAGCTTCTAAGCAAGGTGCAGGTCGTACTCGACTATCCGCAGGCCCCCGCGCAGTCGGCCCACCCGCTCCTCGCCGCGGTCGTGGTGTCGATCGCGGTGCATGCGCTCGCCCTGTCGCTCAGATTCGAGCTGCCCGACGTCGCGCGGCTGAAGCCCCCGCCGCAGACGCTCGACGTCGTGCTGATCAACAGCAAGACGAAGTCGGCGCCCGAGAAGCCCCAGGTCCTGGCCCAGGCGAACCTCGACGCCGGCGGCAACGTCGAGGCCGATCGCACCCCCAAGACGACGATGCCGGTGCTGAAGGAGGAGCGGCAGGGCAGCGATCTCAAGCAGGCGCAGAAGCGGGTGCAGGAGCTCGAGAAGAAGAGCCGCCAGCTGATGAGCAAGCTCGAGAAGGCGCCCGCGCCGGTCGTTACCGAGCCGGCCAAGCCGGCGCCGGCGCCGGTGGTCGAGCCCCCGCAACCCTCCGGCCTCGACCTCGCCAACACCGCGCTCGCGCTCGCGCGCATGGAGGCGCAGGTCGCGCGACAGAACGAGGAGTACGCCAAGCGCCCGCGCAAGCAGTTCGTCGGCGCCCGCGCGGCCGAAACGCGGTTCGCGATGTACGTCGAGGCCTGGCGGCAGAAGGTCGAGCGGATCGGCAACCTCAACTACCCCGAGGCCGCGCGCGGCCGCATCTACGGCAGCCTCCGGCTGACCGTGTCGATCAAGGCCGACGGGTCGGTCGACGCGATCCAGGTCGACCGGCCGTCGGGGTACGACGTGCTCGACCGCGCCGCCGAGAAGATCGTCCACCTCGCGGGCCCGTTCGCGGCGTTTCCGCCCAACATCCGGCGCGACACCGACATCCTGGTGATCACGCGCACCTGGACCTTCGCGCGCGGCGACCGGCTGTACGGGGAATGACGCCGCGGCCGCCCGCGCGGGCGGCAGGCCGAACGATCCATGCCTGACCGCTACGCCGTCGTCGGGAATCCGGTCGCGCATTCGCGCTCGCCCGCGATCCACGCCGCGTTCGCGCGCCAGACCGGCGAGGACATCGAGTACACGCGCCTGCTCGCGCCGCTCGACGGCTTCGCGCGGACCGTCGCCGAGTTCCGCGACGCCGGCGGCAAGGGCGTCAACGTCACCCTGCCGTTCAAGGGCGAGGCGTTCCGGCTCGCCACGACGCTCGCCGCGCGCGCGCGCCTCGCCGAGGCGGCGAACACGCTGCGCTTCGACCCCGACGGCGTCTACGGCGACAACACCGATGGGCCGGGGCTGGTGCGCGACGTCACCGTGAACCTCGGCGTGGCGCTTGCCGGCCGGCGCGTGCTCCTGATCGGCGCCGGCGGTGCGGCGAGCGGCGTGGTCCCGGCGCTGCTCGGCGCCGGCGTCGCACGGCTCGTGATCGCGAACCGGACGGAGGACCGCGCCGCAGCGCTGGCACGGCGCCACGGCGCGCCGGTCGCGGCCTGCGGGTTCGACGCGCTTGGCGACGAGCCGTTCGACGTGCTGATCAACGCGACCTCGGCCGGGCTCTCCGGCGCGGCGCCGCCGCTGCCCGCCGGTGCGGTCGCACCGGGCGCGCTCGCCTACGACATGGTCTACGGGCCGCTCGCCGAGCCGTTTCTCGCCGCGGCCCGGCGTGCCGGCGCGACGCGGCTCGCCGACGGCCTCGGCATGCTGGTCGAGCAGGCCGCCGAGTCGTTCCTCGTCTGGCGCGGCATCCGTCCGGACACCGCGCCGGTGCTGGCCGGGCTGCGCGCCGCGCGGTGAAGCGCCTGCGCTCGATCCGGAGGTTCCTCGGCTGGGGCCTCGCCGGGCTCTTCCTCGCGTTCGTGGTCGTGCAGGTCTGGTACCTCCTGCACATCGCCTACTGGACGCGGGTCGATCCGCAGCGCACGAGCTTCATGGAGTCGCGCCTGGAGGGCATGCGCGCGCGCAACCCGAAGGCCGAGCTCAGGCATCAGTGGGTCGACTACGGGCGCATCTCGGTACAGCTCAAGCGCGCGGTGATCGTGGCCGAGGACGCCAAGTTCGTCGACCACGAGGGCTTCGACTGGGAGGGGATCCAGCGCGCCCTGGAGAAGAACCAGCGCCGCGGCAGGGTGGTCGCGGGCGGCTCGACGATCAGCCAGCAGCTCGCGAAGAACCTGTTCCTGTCGGGCGAGCGCTCGGTGCTGCGCAAGGGCCAGGAGGCGCTGATCACGATCATGCTCGAGGCGGTCATGGACAAGCGGCGCATCCTCGAGATCTACCTGAACGTCGCCGAATGGGGCGAGGGCGTGTTCGGCGCCGAGGCCGCCGCCCGCCACCACTACGGCGTGAGCGCCGCCGCCCTCACGCCGTGGCAGGCCGCGCGGCTCGCGGCGATGCTGCCGCGGCCGCGCTACTACGACCGCAACCGCAGCACGCGATACCTCGAGCAGTACACCGAGCGCATCCTGGCCCGCATGCCCTCCGCGCAGGTGCCGTAGCCGGCCCGGCTCAGCGGAGGGAGGGTAACGGGAGGGAACCCGTGTGGGTTCCCTCCCGTTCGTCCCCCTCAGCCCTCGTGGACCGGGCCGCGGATGATGTAGCCGCCGGACTTCTCGTCGCGCTCGAGCTGCAGGAGCTTCCGTTTCTGCGCCTCCTCGAGCAGCTTCGAGAACGAGCGGTAGCCGTAGTAGGACTCGCTGAAACCGGGCATCTGGCGCTTGATCGCCTGCTTCACCGCCGAGCCCCACAGCTTCTCCTCCTCGCCGCGCTCGGCGAGCAGCGCCTCGACCGTCTTCGCCACGAGCGCGAGCGCGTCCTCGGGCTTGCCGCCCTCCTCCTTCGGCTCGGGCTTGCGCTCGCCCTCGCCCGCGGCCGGCTCCTTGCGCCGCGTGCGCTTCTGCGCCTTCTCGCCGCGCACCAGGTCGTCGTAGTAGATGAACTCGTCGCAGTTCGAGATCAGCAGATCGGAGGTCGACTTCTTCACGCCGATGCCGATCACCTCCTTGTTGTTCTCGCGCAGCTTCGAGACGAGCGGCGAGAAGTCGGAGTCGCCGCTGATGATCACGAACGTGTCCACGTGCGGCTTGGTGTAGCAGAGGTCGAGCGCGTCGACCACCATGCGGATGTCGGCCGAGTTCTTGCCCGACTGGCGCACGTGCGGCACCTCGACGAGCTCGAAGGCGGCCTGGTGCATCGCGCTCTTGAACTCCTTGTAGCGCTCCCAGTCGCAGTAGGCGCGCTTCACCACGATGCTGCCCTTCAGGAGCAGCCGCTCGAGCACCTTGCGGATGTCGAACTTGTCGTACCTCGCCTCGCGCACGCCGAGCGCGATGTTCTCGAAGTCGCAGAAAAGGGCCATGTTGTTGTCGTCTGGCGGGGTCGGCATGTGCGCTCCTGCCGCGCGGCGGCCCGCAGAGCCGGGCCCGGCCGCGCGGGCGATGTCTTCTCGTTGAGCCGCGATTATCCGCGCATTCCCGGGCGGGCGCTTCGGCCCTCACGCGGCCCGTCCGCTGGCCGGGGGGCCCTACGGCTGCGCGAGCGCCGCGCGGCGCCCGCGGGCCACGTCGACGCCCGCGAGCAGCGCGAGGCCGGCCACGAAGAACGCGCCGGTCACGAGGATCGCCAGCCGGTGGTTGCCGACCGACAGCCAGGTCACGAGCCCGTAGCTCATCGGCCCGAGGATCGACGAGAGCTTCACCGCGAGCCCCCACAGGCCGAAGAACTCGGCCCGCCGCGTCGCCGGGCTCAGGTAGCCCACCAGCGCGCGCGCGGCCGACTGCGAGGCGCCGAGCCCGAGCCCGGCGAGGTTCGCCGCGACCCAGAAGAGGCCGCGGCCCTCGGCGAGCCAGGCCGCGGCGATGGTCGCGATCCAGATCAGGAGCGTGACCACGAGCGTGGGGACGTGGCCGAGCCGGTCCTGCACCTGCCCGAACGCGAACGCCCCGAGCGCGGCGGTCACGTTGACGACGAGGATCATGACGATCGTCTCGCGCGTGTCGAAGCCGAGCGCCTCCTGGGCGTAGACGGCCGCCAGGGCGACCACGGTCTGGATGCCGGACTGGTAGACGATCACGCAGCCGAGGAACCGCGCGAGGTCGCGAAAGTGCGCGGCGTGTCGCAGCGTATGGCGAAGCCGCGCGAATGCGTCGCGCACCAGGCGGCTCCCGGGCGCGGCCGGTTGCGGCTCGGCGCGCTCGCGCAGGAGCAGGAACGTGGGCAGGCTCGCCAGCGCGAACAGCGCCGCCGTGATCAGCATCGTCACCGGCACGAACTGCGAGGCGGCGTGCCCCTGCGACTGCGCCCAGCCCACGTAGCCGAGCGCGAGGCCGAGCGCGAGCAGGCCGCCGAGATACCCGAGGCTCCAGCCCCAGCCCGAGACGGTGCCGAGCGCCTCGCCCTCGGCGAGCTCGGGCAGGAACGCGGCGATCAGGTTCTCGCCGGTGCCGAAGAAGAATGCCGAGGCCGCGACCAGCACCACCGCGAGCGCGAGGCTGCCCGGCCCGGTCAGTGCCAGCGCCGAAGTGAACGCGACGCAGCCCACCGTCGAGAGCGCGAGCAGCCGCTTCTTGCGCGCGCGCAGATCGGCGTAGGCGCCGATCACCGGCGCGGTCAGCACGATCAGCGCATTGGCGAGCGCCAGCGCGGCGGTCCAGGCGAGCGTCGCCCACGGCGCGCTGCCGGCCACGACGCCGACGAAGTATGCGTTGTACACGGCGGTGATCACGACCGTCGTGTAGCCCGAGTTGGCGAAGTCGTACATCGCCCACGCGACGACCTCGCGGGGCCGGACGCCGGGCGCGAGCCGCCGCGGACGCTCGCTGGGGGCCTTCGTCATCTCATCGTGTGTCAAGCGATCGTCAACCGTGCCGCGCAATCATAGCGGCCGCGGGCGCGCGCCGGTGGTCGCATCGGCCCGCGACACGCTGTTACGATAGCCGCGTGCCGGAGACGATCGAACGCAAGGAGCTCGAGGACCTGCAGGAGGACCTGCGCGAGGTCCAGGAGCTCCTGCGCCGGCAGCAGCTGGTCGAGGGGCTGGTCGAGCGCCAGGAGAGGATGGCGAACCGCGAGCTCGTCGAGCAGCTCGTGCACAGGCAGCACCTCGCCGAGCTCGGCCGCAAGCTGGAGGGCATGCACCCGGCCGACATCGCGTACATCCTCGAGGCGCTGCCGCTCGACGAGCGGCTGGCCGTCTGGGAGCTCGTCAAGGCCGACCGCGACGGCGAGATCCTGCTCGAGGTGTCCGATGCGGTGCGCGAGACGCTGATCCGCAGCATGGACTCGCACGAGCTGCTCGCGGCGGCCGAGCATCTCGATGCCGACGAGATCGCGGATCTCGCGCCCGACCTCCCCGCCGACGTGCTGCAGGGCGTCTTCCGCTCGCTTCCGGTCGAGGAGCGCGAGGAGCTGCGCGCCGCGATGTCCTATCCGGAGGACTCGGTCGGCGCGCTGATGGACTTCGAGGAGATCAGCGTGCGCGAGGACGTGACGCTCGAGGTCGTCACGCGCTACCTGCGCCGCTTCGAGGAGCTGCCCGACCACACCGACCAGGTGTTCGTGGTCGACCGCGACGAGCAGCTGAAGGGCGTGCTGCCGATCTCCAAGCTGGTGGTCACCGATCTCGACGCGCTGGTGCGCGACGCGATGGTGACCGACTACGTCGCGCTCTACCCGGACGACAAGGCGCAGGACGCGGCGCAGGCCTTCGAGCGCTACGACCTCGTATCGGCCGCGGTGATCTCGTCCAAGGGCAAGCTGATCGGCCGCGTCACCGTGAACGCGGTGGTGGACTTCATCCGCGCGCGCAGCGAGGCGCAGCAGCTCGCCAAGGGCGGCCTGCGCGAGGGCGAGGACGTGTTCGCGCCGGTGTGGCAGTCGGTGAAGAACCGCTGGACGTGGCTCGCCATCAACATGGTCACCGCGTTCATCGCCTCGCGCGTGATCGGCCTGTTCGAAGGCTCGATCGAGAAGCTGGTGGCGCTGGCGGCGCTGATGCCGATCGTCGCCGGCATCGGCGGCAACGCCGGCAACCAGACGATCACGATGATCGTGCGCGCCCTTGCGCTCGGCCAGGTCGGCGACGAGCAGTCCCGCCAGCTCCTGCGCAAGGAGCTCGGCGTCGCGGTGGTGAACGGTCTGATCTGGGGCGGCGTGCTGGGTCTCGTCGCCTACTGGCTGTACGGCAGCATGCCGCTCGGCCTGGTCATGACGGCGGCGATGACGCTCAACCTGCTGCTCGCGGCCCTGGCCGGCGTGCTGATCCCGGTCGTGAGGATGCGGCTCGGGTTCGACCCCGCGCTCGGCTCGTCGGTGATGATCACCGCCTTCACCGACTCGGGCGGCTTCCTCATCTTCCTGGGCCTCGCCACGATCTTCCTGCTCTGACGCCCGTGCGCGGGCGCGCTACACTCCGAGCCGCCGCTGCTTCGGGCGCACCAACTGGACCTGCAAAGGGGAAGGCCTATGTCGATGCTGCAGGAGTTCAAGGAATTCGCGATGAAGGGCAGCGTCGTCGACCTCGCGGTCGGCGTCGTGATCGGCGCGGCGTTCGGCAAGATCGTCGACTCGCTGGTGAAGGACGTGATCATGCCGCCGATCGGGCTCCTGCTCGGCGGGGTGGACTTCTCGGACCTGTTCTTCGTCCTCAAGCAGGGCGCGCAGGCGGGCCCCTATGCGACGGTGGACGCCGCGACCAAGGCGGGCGCGGTGACGCTCAACATCGGCCTGTTCATCAATACCGTGATCTCGTTCCTGATCGTCGCGTGGGCGATCTTCATCGTGATCAAGGCCATGAATCGCCTGAAGCGCCAGCAGGCGGCGCCGCCGCCCGCCCCGCCCTTGGCGTTCCCGCTGCGGCGCTAGACCCGCCCCCCGCTCAACATTGCCCGGGCGGTGGGGGCCCCGGCGCCCCCCCATCGGCCGCTCATCACCGCACAGGCGGGGATCCAGCCAGCCGTCGATCGCCTTTGGACCGGATTCCCGCTTGCGCGGGAATGACGTGGCTCACTTCCACTCGCCGAACACGTCGTCCGCGATGCGTACGGTTTCCGCGATCTCCGCCTCGGTGTGGGCGGCCGACACGAAGCCTGCCTCGAACGCGGACGGCGCGAAGTACGCGCCGCGCGCCAGCGCGGCGTGGAAGAACCGGTTGAAGGCCTCCTTGTCGCTCGCCATGACCTCGGCGAACGACGTCGGCGCCGCGGCGCGGAAGAAGATGCCGAACATGCCGCCCACCGACTTCGCCGCGAACGGCACGCCGTGGCGGCGCGCCGCTCCGGCGAGGCCGTCGACGAGCGCGCCCGTGCGCTCGGCGAGCCGTCCGTAGAAGCCCGCCGCCTGCACCAGCCGCATCGTGGCGAGACCGGCGGCCACGGCGACCGGGTTGCCGGAGAGCGTGCCCGCCTGGTAGACCGGCCCGAGCGGCGCGATGCACTGCATGATGTCGCGCCGGCCGCCGAAGGCCGCGACCGGCATGCCGCCGCCGATCACCTTGCCGAGCGTGGTCAGGTCGGGCCGGATGCCGTAGCGTCCCTGCGCGCACTCGATGCCGACGCGGAAGCCAGTCATCACCTCGTCGAAGATCAGCACCGCGCCGTGGCGCGTGCAGAGCTCGCGCATCAAGCCGAGGAACTCCGGCGTGCCCTCGACCAGGTTCATGTTGCCGGCGACCGGCTCGACGATCACGCCGGCGATCGCGTCGCCGGCGCTGCGGAACGCCTCCTCGAGCTGAGCGCAGTCGTTGAACGACAGCACCACCGTGTGGCCGGCGATCTCCGGCGGCACGCCGGCCGAGCTCGGGTTGCCGAACGTGAGCGCGCCCGACCCGGCCTTCACCAGCAGGCTGTCGGCGTGGCCGTGATAGCACCCCTCGAACTTGACGATCTTCGGCCGCCCGGTGAAGCCGCGCGCGAGGCGCAGCGCGGTCATCGTCGCTTCGGTGCCGGAGCTGACCAGCCGCACGAGCTCCATGGTCGGCAGCAGGCGACACAGGAGCTCGGCGAGCTCGATCTCCGCCTCGGTCGGAGCGCCGTACGAGAGGCCGCGCGCGGCCGCGGCCTGCACCGCCGCGACGACCTCGGGGTGGGCATGCCCCACCACCGCGGTTCCCCAGGAGCCCATGTAGTCGATGTAGCGCCTGCCGTCCGCGTCCCAGAAGAACGGACCCTCCGCGCGGGCGAAGAACCGGGGCGTGCCGCCGACCGCGCGGAACGCGCGCACCGGGGAGTTGACGCCGGCCGGGATGCGCGCCTGCGCGCGGGCGAAAAGGGTGTCGTTTCTCGAGCTCATGTCACCTGCCGTTCGAACAGCCGTTGAAAGGCGCGCGCCCGCTCGGCGACGTCGGGCGCATCGAAGAGCGCGCTGATGACCGCGACCGCATCCGCGCCCGCAGCGATGACCGCGCCCGCGTTCTCGACCGTGATGCCGCCGATCGCGACCAGCGGGCAGTCGAGCGCCCGCCGGGCCGCGGTGAAGAGCGCGAGCGGCGCCCGCACCGCGCCGGGCTTGGTCGCCGAAGGGAAGACGCTTCCGAAGGCGACGTGATCGGCGCCCTGCGCCACTGCGGCGAGCGCGCGCTCGAGGCGATCGTAGCAGGACGCGCCGAGCAGGCGCCCGGGGCCGAGGCGTGCGCGCGCGGCGGCGAGGTCGCCGTCGGCGGCGCCGAGATGGACGCCCTCGGCGCCCGCCGCGAGGGCGAGCTCGACGTCGTCGTTGACGATCAGCGGCACGCCGCGCGCGCGGCACAGCGCGACCAGCGCGTCGGCGTGCGTGCGCCGCAGCGCCGCCGGCGCGGTCTTGTTGCGGTACTGCACGGCGACCGCGCCGCCGTCGATCGCCGCGCGCACCAGCGTTGCCAGGCGCTCGGCGTCGGCTTCCTCGGGCGTGATCGCGTAGAGCCCGCGCGGCAGCGTCATCGGCATCAGGCGGCGTCGTCCCGGTTCGCGCCGCGCGCCCAGAAGAACCGGTCGGGGATGAGCTGCCCCATCCCCGGGCGGAAGGCGGCGCGCAGCGCCTGCCAGGTGTACTCCTGCGCCTCGCGCACGGCCTCGGACACTTCCAGCCCGTTGGCGAGCAGCGCCGCGATGGCCGAGGCGAGCGTGCACCCGGAGCCGTGGTAGAGGCCGGGGAGCCGCTCCCAGCGGTCCTCGCGGACGACGCCATCGGCGGCGTACAGCGTGTTCACGACCTGCGGCGAGCGCTCGTGCGTGCCGGTCACGAGCACGTACTCGGCGCCCGCGCCGAGCAGGCGGCTCGCGCACTCGGCGAGCGGCGCGTCGTCCTCGTCCGCGCCCAGGGCGAGCCGCCGCGCCTCGATGCTGTTCGGCGTGACGATGGTCGATTGCGGGACCAGCAACTCGCGCAGCGCCGCGAGCGCGCCCTCGTCGAGGAGCTCGTCGCCGCGGCCGGAGGCGAGCACCGGGTCGACCACGAGCGGCACGTCCGGGTAGTCGGCGACGATCTCGGCCACCGCGGCGACGTTCTCGACGCTGCCGAGGAGCCCGATCTTGATCGCCGAGATGCCCACGTCCGCGAGCAGCCGGCGGGCCTGGCTGGCGACCCAGCCGGCGTCCACCGCCATGACCTGCTCGACGCCCGAGGTGTCCTGCACCGTGAGCGCGGTCACGACCGTGAGGCCGTGGCACCCGAGGGATCCGAGCGTGAGCAGATCGGCCTGGAGTCCCGCCCCCGCTGTCGGATCGGATCCCGCGAAGACCAGGACGAGCGGTGGAGCTGGGAGGTACATCGCGTGGCCTGTGCGAACGGGCGAGGCGTTTGGCGGCGGGGTCGGCCGGCGCACGCGGTGCGCGGTGCGCTGCGCGGGAAGGCCGCGACCGGGCCAGACGCAGCCTGCGGCCGCAGGGTAAGATTGCGGGCCGATTCTAGCCCAAGCCCACCGATCTCATGGCGGAAACCGCGCAAAAATACAAGACTTGGATGTGTTTGATCTGCGGGTATATCTACGAAGAAGAGAAGGGTCTTCCGGAAGAAGGCATCGCACCGGGAACGCGCTGGGAGGACGTCCCGATCAACTGGACCTGCCCGGAGTGCGGCGCCCGCAAGGAAGACTTCGAGATGGTCGAGCTCTGAGCTCCGCGTCGGCCGCGGCCGGCCTCCTGCCCGCGCCGCTGCTCTTTCCTCCCCGACCTCCCCGACGCCGTCCGCATTGCTGAGCCGTCCCCCGCTCCCAGGGGACGGACGCGTCCGGACCGCCCGCGGCCGCCCGGCCGAGCGGCCGCGGCGTGTCGCGTGCGGCACTGGTCACACTTCAGAAATCGCGTTAAAAAGTTGGCCGAACCCGTGATTCCCGAATAGCCCTTCGCATCGGGGCTACTTTAGAATGCCCCGACGCGCCAGCTGCGGGCGAGGGTGGGATATCCCCCCCGATGCACGCCGACAAGGAGACCCGCGTGAGCGACACGGCTAATCTCTCCGGAATCAAGGTGATGGTGATCGACGATTCGAACACCATCCGGCGCAGCGCCGAGATTTTCCTGATGCAGGCCGGGTGCAAGGTGATCCTGGCCGAAGACGGCTTCGACGCGCTGGCCAAGATCAGCGACCACCAGCCGGACCTCGTCTTCTGCGACATCATGATGCCGCGCCTCGACGGCTATCAGACCTGCGCGCTCATCAAGAAGAACCCGCGCTTCGCCCAGACGCCGGTGATCATGCTGTCGTCCAAGGACGGGCTGTTCGACCGGGCGCGCGGCCGGATGGTGGGTTCCGACGAATACCTGACCAAGCCGTTCACGAAGGACAGCCTGCTCAAGACGGTCGGCGCGCATGCGCCGAGCCGGGTCTGATTCCTTCATACGACAGCGTGACCGAAAGAGGCGCCAAGATGGCCGTGCAGAAGATCCTGGTGGTCGACGATTCGCCGACCGAGCGGCAGTTCATGGTCGAGATGCTCGCGAAGAAGGGGTACCAGGTGGTGGTCTCGGACAGCGGCGAGGACGCCATCGTGAAGGCGAAGAGCGAGAAGCCCGACCTCATCCTGATGGACGTGGTGATGCCCGGCATCAACGGCTACCAGGCGACGCGCGCCATCACGCGCGACGAGGCGACCAAGCACATCCCGGTCATCATGTGCACGAGCAAGGGCGCCGACACCGACAAGATCTGGGGCATGCGGCAGGGGGCGCTCGACTACCTGGTGAAGCCGGTCGATCCACAGCAGCTGCTCGCCAAGATCGCCACCCTGAACTAGCGCCGGCGAACCGCCCACCGCATCGAGACGCCGCGAGCCCGACCCCATGGCAAAGCGCATCAGCCTGCGCGAGTTCCAGCAGAACCTCGTGCGCCGCCTCGGCGAGGCGGCCGCGTCGACCGAGGCGCCGTCGGCGCGCCTCGGCGTCCAGGTGGGCGCCGAGAACTGGCTGCTGCGGCTGGAGGAGGCGGGCGAGGTGATGCCGGTCCCGCCGATCGCGCCGGTTCCGCTCACGCGCGGCTGGTACCGGGGGCTGACGAATATTCGCGGCAATCTGTACGGCGTGGTCGATCTCGCGGCGTTCCAGGGCGGCGGCGAGACCACGGTGACGCCCGACAGCCGCCTGATCCTGGTGGCCGAGCGCTTCAACATGGCCTCGGCCCTGCTGGTGAGCCGGATGCTCGGGCTGCGCAATATCCAGGTGCTCGAGCGCCAGGAGGAGCAGACCGCTTGCGCATGGGAGCGGGGTTGCTACCGCGACGGCGAGGGACGGCTCTGGCACGAGCTCGGGATGTCTGAGCTCGTCTACCACAACGATTTCCTGCAGGCGGGCCTGTAGCCGGACGGCTGGCCGCCATTGATCAATCGATATCGAGGATAGGAACGCACCGGGCTCGAGCCGGCGTCCGCGTGGGCGACGGCGGAAGGGTCGAGCCAGCCGTGCAGTCTGGGGGGCACCATGGCAGTGAAGCTGTCCGCACTCAACTTGCCGTTCGGCAAGGGTAAGCAAGAGGCCAAGCCGGCGGCCGCAAAGGCGGCCGCCGCGAAGCGGCCGGCCAAGGCACCGCCCCGCGCCGGCGACGCGCCGGCGCGCGGCGTCGGCGCGCGGATACCGCTGATCGGCGGAATGCCGATGCAGCGCCAGGCGCAGGTGCTGCTCGCCGCGTTCGCCGTGTTCCTGGCGATCGCCGCGGGGCTCGTGTTCCTCCAGCTGCAGGGCGCCGCCCAGCATACGGCGCAGATCGCCGCGACCGGTCAGATGCAGGTGCTCTCCCAGCGCATCGCGAACGAGTCGCAACAGGGCCTGCAGGGGAACGCCGCGGCGTTCGCGCGGCTGCGCGAGGCGCGCGAGCGGTTCGCCGGGCTGACCAGCGTGCTGCTGAGCGGCGGCGAGGTCGGCGGCGTGCGGCTCGACGCGCCGGGCGACCGGCAGCGCGCCGCGGTCGAGAACGTCAAGAAGCTGTGGGACAAGTCCGACCGCAACGCGAACCTGGTCATCGGCCAGGAGAAGAACCTGGTCAGCCTCGGTTCGGCGGTGAAGACCATCAACGCCGACAATCCCGCGCTGCTCGATCTCGCCGAGCAGGTCGCGGCGCTCAAGCTGCAGACGCAGTCCTCGTCGCGCGAGATCTCGATCGCCGGCCAGCTCGTCATGCTGACGCAGCGCATGGCGAAGAACGCGAACACCCTGCTCGCCTCGGACGTGGTCGACCCGGAAGTGACGTTCCTGCTCGGCAAGGACTCGAACACGTTCCGCGACATGGTGCAGGGCCTGCTCAAGGGCAGCGATACCCTGCGCGTGCCGGCGACGCGCGATCCCGAGACGATCGAGAAGCTGAAGGAGCTCGACGCCGCCTACGCCAGGTTCCGCGAGTCGGTGAACGCGATCCTCGGCAACCTGCAGCCGCTGGTGAACGCCAAGCGCGCCGGCAACGAGATCGTGCGGGACTCGCCGGCGCTGCTGCAGGCGGTGAACGACCTGCAGGCGACCTACCAGGATCAGCGCCCGGACCAGGCCATCTTCTTCGCGGCGATCGCGCTCGCCGTGCTGCTCGCGCTCGGCGCGCTCGCGCTGATCGCGAAGGCCTATCTCGACGACAACCGCCGCCGCCGCGAGGAGAGCGAGCGGCTGCGCGAGGAGGCCGAGCGCCTGAACAAGACCAACCAGGAAGCCATTCTGCGGCTGATGAACGAGATGGGCAGCCTCGCGGACGGCGACCTCACGGTGCAGGCGACGGTGACCGAGGACATCACCGGCGCGATCGCCGACTCGGTGAACTACACGATCGAGGAGCTGAAGGGCCTGGTCGGCCGCATCAACAGCGCGGCGGCGCAGGTGACGAACGCGACCGAGTTCGCGCAGCAGACTTCGGTCAAGCTGCTGCAGGCCGCCGAGAAGCAGTCGCGCGAGATCCAGGAGGCGAGCGCCTCGGTGCTGAAGATGGCGCGCGCGATTAACGAGGTCAGCGCGAGCGCCTCGAAGTCGGTGAGCGTCGCGCGCCAGTCGCTCGGCGCCGCGCAGAAGGGCCAGGAGGCGGTGCAGAACTCGATCGCCGGCATGAACGACATCCGCGAGCAGATCCAGGACACCGCGAAGCGGATCAAGCGCCTCGGCGAATCCTCGCAGCAGATCGGCGAGATCGTCGAGCTGATCTCGGACATTACCGAGCAGACGAACGTGCTGGCGCTCAACGCCGCGATCCAGGCCGCGTCCGCCGGCGAAGCCGGCCGCGGCTTCACGGTGGTTGCGGAGGAGGTGCAGCGGCTCGCGGAGCGCTCGGGCGAGGCGACCAAGCAGATCGGCGCGATCGTGAAGACGATTCAGACCGACACCGGCGACGCGGTAGCCGCCATGGAGAAGTCGACGCAGGGCGTGGTCGACGGGGCGCGCCTGTCGGACAACGCCGGCCAGGCCCTCTCGGAGATCGGCGAGGTGTCGCGCCGGCTCGCGCAGCTGATCGAGGAGATCTCGGTCACCGCGCAGGCGCAGGCCCAGGCCGCCGGCGTCGTCGCGACCTCGATGCAGGACATCCTGAACATCACCCGGCAGACCACCGAAGGCACCAAGCAGACCGCGGTGTCGATCGGCCAGCTGGCGAAGCTCGCGCAGGAGCTGAAGGGCTCGGTGGCGAACTTCAAGCTGCAGTGACGAGAGAGTTGCGACGAATTCCCCGGGGCGGCTTGCGCCGCCCCGTCTTCGACGATTGAGGGGAGTGGCGTAGGCGTGGCCGGCGACTTCGACATCGGGCCCCTGACCTGGGTCAAGGGCGAGATCGACCAGGCGCTCGAGAAGTCGCTCGAGGCGCTGCGCGGCTATGCCGCCAATCCCGCGGAGTCGGCGCAGCTCAAGTTCTGCCGCACGCACTTCCACCAGGCCCACGGCGCGCTGCAGATCGTCGGACTGGACGGCGTGACGCGGGTGTCCGAGGAGCTCGAGGGGCTGCTCGGGGACTTCGAGAAGGAGGGTGAGCGGCCGAAGCCGGAGGCGGTCGCCGCGGCCGAGCAGGCGTACGAGGCGATCTCGGCCCATCTCGGCGGGCTGCTCGCCGGCGAGGCGAACCACCCGGTGCTGCTGTTTCCCGTCTACCGCGACCTCGCGGCCGCGCGCGGCAAGGAAGCGCCCGATCCGGTCGACCTCTACTATCCGGACCTGACGCGTCGCCCGCCGAAGCGCGAGCGGGCGCCGACGCCGCTCGCCGGCGAGGCGCTCGTGCAGCACTACCGCGACGCGCGGGCGCGCTACCAGCGCGGGCTGCTCAAGCTGCTGAAGAAGGACCCGACCGGCGCCGAGGACATGCGCGCCGCGGTCGCCGCGGTCGAGGCCGCCCAGTCGGTGCCGGCGCAGCGCGCCTTCTGGTGGGTGGCGCTCGGATTCTTCGATGCGCTCGTGGCGCGTGCGGTCCCCGACTCGCCGATGCTGATGCGGCTGTGCAACCGCATCGAGCATCAGCTGAAGCGGATGGTCGAGGGATCGACCAACGTCGCCGAGCGCCTGATGCGCGAGGCGCTCTTCGCCGTCGCGCGCGCGCGGCCGGCCACCGAGCACCTGCGCGAAGTGCAGGAGGTGTTCGAGCTCGCCGGCTCGCTGCCGCCGGCGCTGGAGACCCGGCAGGAGTCGCTGCCGCAGACTCCCGGACTGCGCATGATGCGCGAGCTGGTCGGGCAGGCGAAGACCACGTGGAACAAGGTGGCCTCGGGCCATCAGCCGAGCGTCGCGGCCTTCCGCGAGCAGGCGGCGAGCCTCGCGGCGCGCGGCGCCGAGACCGGCCACGACCAGTTGAAGACGCTCGCCACCGACGTCGCCGTCACCGCGCGATGGCTCGGCGACAGCGCCGGCAAGGTGAACGACGCGGTGGCGATGGAGGTCGCCACCGCGCTGCTGCTGATCGAGAACGCGATCGAGAACTTCGGCCGGCTCGGCGACGAGTTCGCGCAGCAGGTCGCGCTGATGCGCTCGCGTCTGCAGGGATGCATGCAGGGCAAGATGCCCGAGGGCGCGGCGCCGATGCTGGACGAGATGTCGCGCCGGGCCCAGGAGCGGCTGCTGATGACGCAGGTCGTCGGCGAGATCCAGGCCTCGCTGCGCGCGGTCGAGCAGGCGCTCGACGCGTTCTTCCGCGATTCGTCCACCCGCGGCGATCTCGCGGCGCTCGACAAGCCGGTGCGCCAGGTGCTCGGCGCGCTCACCATGCTGAACGAGGATCGCGCGGCCGCCGCGCTCTCGACCTGCGCGGCCGAGATCCAGCGCTTCGCGTCGAGCGACTATGCGCCCGCCCAGGCCGACTTCGAGCGCGTCGCGGGCACGCTGTCCGGGATCGGGTTCTACGTCGATGCCCTGCAGCACGGCAAGGCCGATTTCGACGCGATCATGGCGCCGATCGGTCCGCGCAAGGCGGCGCCGGCCGAGGAGGTCGAGGCGCCGCACACCGCGGGCTCGATCGAGGCCGGCCTCGTGAGGGGCCGGCGCGCCGCGCAGGAGCTGTTCGAGCGGTGGAAGCAGCGCCCGGACGACGCGGCGCTCAAGCGCGAGCTGAAGGCGAACCTGCAGTCGATCCAGAAGGATGCAGGCCTGGTCGCGGACGCCGCGCTCGAGCGCCAGGCCGCGGAGATGCTCGCGATGCTCGGGAAGAGCGACGCGAAGCCGTTCGACCCGCGCATCACTCAGACGCTGTCGCAGATCACGCCGCCCGTTGCGCCGGAGACGGTGCCCTCGCCGAAGACGCGGGAACTCGTCGCCGCCAGCGCCGAGAAGGTCGACGCCGAGCTGCTCTCGGTCTACCTCGAAGAGGCGGGCGAGGTGCTGGCGGGGATCGCCGAGCGCGTCGAGACCGTGCGCGCCGAGCCGCACGCGATCGAGGACCTGCGCACCATCCGCCGCGGCTTCCACACGCTGAAGGGCAGCGGTCGCATGGTCGGCCTGACGCGCCTCGGCGAGGCTGCGTGGGCGGTCGAGCAGGTGATGAACAAGTGGCTCGAGGAGGAGCGTCCGGCGACGCCGGACCTGCTCCAGCTCGTCGCCGAGGCCGAGCGCTTCTTCGGCACCGCGGTGGCAGCGCTCAAGGAAGGCGGCGCGAGCCCGGACGAATCGGCGATCGTCGCGCTGGCGCAGAAAGTCAAGGCGGGCGAGCCGCTCGGCGAATCGCCGGCCCTGCCGGCGGCGGCGCCCGTCGTGGAACCGGCGGCAGCGGCCGCGCCGACGATCGAGCTCGCGGCCGAGCCGTCCCCGGCGGCCGCGCCGACGATCGAGCCTGCAGTCGAGGCCTCCGCCGCCGCAGCGCCGGCCGCGGACGCGGAGCACGAGACGAAGCTGCCGGCGATCGAGCCGCTCGAGGAAGCGCCGACGGCGCCGTCCGCCGACGCCCTCACCGTGCCCTCGGACACCGCGGCGGAGCTCGAACTGCCCTCGCTCGAGTTCGACGTGCCGGGGGCGGCGCCCGTGGCGGCGGAGCCGGTCGAGCCCGCGCCCGCAGCGCCGCGCGAGCCCGCGCGCGAACCGATCTCGCTCGACTTCTCGCTGCCGATGGCGACGCTCGGCGCCGCGGCTCGCACCGAGGCGTCGCCGCCGGCCGCGGCTGCGCCGGCGGCCCCGCGCGACGACGCGCTCGACTTCGCCGATCTGGGACCCGCGCAGGCCTCTCCCGAGCCGTCTGCCGCAGCGGCGCCGGTCGAAGCCGACGACACCGTGCGCATCGGCGACGTCGAGCTCTCGCGCACGCTCTACGACATCTTCCTGACCGAGTCGCAGCAGCATCTGGTCACGATGCGCGACGCGCTCGGCCGCGCCGACGCGGGCGAGGTGGTCACGGTCGACCTGCGGCGCGCGGCGCACACGCTTGCCGGGATCGCCGGCACCGTGAAGCTCGACGCGATGTGGGCGCTCGGCCACTCGTTCGAGAACATGCTGCACCGGGCGCAGGACCGCCCGCTCACCGACGGCGAGCGGACGCTCGCACACGCGGCGCTCGACGCGCTCGAGGCGATGTCGGCCGCCGCCACCGCGCGCACCCCACCGCAGGCCCTGCCGGACCTCGTCGCGCGCCTCGAAGCGTCCGAGGAGCCCGACCTCGCCGCGGCCGCGCCGGCGCAAGACGAGACGCTGGTCGCCCCGGCCGACGCGTCAATCGAGATCGCGGCGGCGAAGGAAGCCGGCGAGGGTGCAGCCGAAACGCTCGACTTCACCGCGCCGGCCGACTCGGCGCCTCCGGCCGCGGCGCCGGCGCCTGCCGCGCCGCCCCCCCGCCCGGCGAACGTCGTCACGTTCCCGGTGGCACAGGACGAGCCCGCGCGGGCCGCGCCCGCGGTCACCGTCGAGGAGATCCCGGTCGAGCGCCGCCAGCGCCGCCTGGACGACGATATCGACCGCGAGCTCCTGCCGATCTTCCTCGAGGAGGCGAACGACCTCGTCCCGTCGATCGGACAGGGCCTGCGCGATTGGCGTGACCATCCCGACAACCGCGCGGCGGGCAACGAGCTGCAGCGGCACCTGCATACCCTGAAAGGCTCCGCGCGCATGTGCGGCGCGATGGCGCTCGGCGAGCTCACGCACTCGATGGAGAGCAAGGTCGAGAACGCGCTCTCGCTGAAGCTGCTGCCGCCGTCGCTGTTCGACGAGCTCGAGACCTCGTTCGACCGCATGGGGCTCCTGTTCGACCGCCTGCAGCGGCCCGACGCGGCCCTGCCGCCGGAGCCGGAGGCGCCGGCGCCGGCGGCGGCGGGTGAGGCAGCGGCGCCGCAGCCGGCGCCATCGCCTGCACCGCAGCCGGCGCCATCGGACGCGTCCGACGCCGCGCCTGCGGCAGCGCAGCCGCCCGCGCGGCCGGGCGCCAAGGAAGCCGACGCCGCGGCACAGGGCCGCGCGATGCTGCGCGTGCGCGCCGACGTGATCGACCGCCTGGTGAACGAGGCGGGCGAGGTGTCGATCGCGCGCAGCCGCATCGAAGGGGAGCTGCGCGCGCTCAAGGCCGCGCTCTCCGAGCTCACCGAGAACGTCAATCGCCTGCGCGCGCAGCTGCGCGAGATCGAGATCCAGGCGGAGACGCAGATGCAGTCGCGGCTCTCGATCGCGCAGGAGAAGGAGCAGGCGTTCGATCCGCTCGAGTTCGACCGCTTCACCCGCTTCCAGGAAATCACGCGGATGATGGCCGAGAGCGTGAACGACGTGGCGACGGTGCAGCAGAACATCCTGCGCGCGGTCGGCGACGCGGACGGCGCGCTCTCGGCGCAGTCGCGGCTCACGCGCAACCTGCAGCAGGACCTGATGCGCATCCGGATGGTGCCGTTCGCGAGCGTCGCCGAGCGCCTCTACCGCGTCGTGCGCCAGGCGGCGAAGGAGACCGAGAAGCGCGCCGTGCTCGACATCCGCGGCGGCCAGGTCGAGCTCGACCGCTCGGTGCTCGAGCGCATCACCGCGCCGTTCGAGCACATGCTGCGCAACTCCGTCGCGCACGGCATCGAGCCCACCGCGACGCGCCTCGAGCGCGGCAAGCCCGAGCTCGGCGAGATCAAGATCGAGGTGCGCCAGGAAGGCAACGAGGTCATGCTCGCCGTCACCGACGACGGCGGCGGCATCAACCTGCCCCGCGTCCTCGAGAAGGCGCGCAGCCTAGGCCTGGTGGCGGACGGCCAGCAGCTCACCGACAGCGAGATCGCCTCGTTCATCTTCCATCCGGGCTTCTCGACCGCCGCCGAGGTGAGCCAGCTCGCCGGCCGCGGCGTCGGCATGGACGTGGTGAAGAGCGAGGTCGCCGCGCTCGGCGGGCGCATCGAGACCCACACCGAGGCCGGCAAGGGCACGCGGTTCCTGATCTATCTCCCGCTCACGCTCGCGGTGACGCAGGCGGTGCTCGTGCGCGCCGGCCAGACGAAGTACGCGATCCCGGCGGTCATGGTCGAGCAGGTGCGCCAGGTGAAGCTGCCCGAGCTCACCGCGTGCAACGAGTCGGGCACCGCGACCTGGCAGGACCGCAGCTATCCGTTCCGCTATCTGCCGCGCCTGCTCGGCGACTTCGACAGCCAGACCGAGAGCAAGCGCTTCCACTCGATCATGTTCGTGCGCAGCGGCGCGCAGGTGGTGGCGATCCAAGTCGACGAGGTCGTCGGCAACCAGGAAATCGTGGTCAAGAACACCGGACCGCTGCTCTCGCGCATCGCCGGCATCACCGGCGCCACGGTGCTCGGCTCGGGCGAGATCGTCCTGATCCTGAACCCGGTCGTCCTGGCCGGGCGCGAGCCGATCGCGGCGCCGGAGGGCGCGGGCGCGGCGACCGCCGCGGCCGAGGAATTCGCGATCACCGTGCCGAGCATCATGATCGTCGACGATTCGCTCACGGTGCGCAAGATCACCGGGCGGCTGCTTGCGCGCGAGGGCTACCACGTCCTCACCGCCAAGGATGGCGTGGACGCGGTCGAGCAGCTCCAGGACGTCGTGCCCGACGTGATGCTGGTCGACATCGAGATGCCGCGGATGGACGGCTTCGACCTCACCCGCGCCGTGCGCGGGGATCCGCGCCTGCGTCACATCCCGATCATCATGATCACCTCGCGCACCGCCGAGAAGCACCGCGCCTACGCGAAAGAGATCGGCGTGAACGTCTACCTGGGCAAGCCGTTCCAGGAAGACGAACTGCTCGGTCACGTCGCCGGCTTCGTCGGGAAGCCGGCCCTCGTGCCCGAGGCCGGATAGGCCCCCGGACGTCGCCCGAGGGCACCGCCACGGGCGCCGCGGCGCCCGTTCGCGCAATCCTTTCCGGGAGTCGAAGGGGGAAATGTCCCCCTTCGCTCCGGCGTTCGCTAGTTCCGGCCGCGACGGTCGCGGCGCTCGGCGCGCAGCTGCTCGAGCTTCGCGCGCTGCTCGGGCGTCAGGACCGCCAGCGCCTTCTGCCCGGTCTCGACCCGCATCACGGTGAGATCGGCCTGGAGCTTCGCGCCCTCGTCGGCGAGCGCGCGGACGCGCGCCGCATCGTAGTCCTTGGCGGTCGCGGCCTCGCGCAGCGCGGAGCGGTTCGCGCGGAGCGCGTTCATCTTCTCGCGCATCGCCGGGCGCGCGGCGTGGCGGATCTCGAACATGCGGTCGCGCTGCGCTTCGCTCAGGTCGAGCCCGCGCAGCACGCGGCCGCCGTGGTCGGCACGCCATCCGCCGCGTCCCTCGGACCAGTGGCCGTCGCCGCCGTGCGGGCGCGCGACGGCCGGCGCGGCGACGGCGAGGCCGGCGAGGCTCGCGGCGAGCGCCGCGGCGAGAATCGATTTTCTGTTCAGCATTGCAAGGCTCCTTCCGGTTGATCGGGGCTCGACCGGGAACCCGCTCCCGGCGCCGCCCATGCCCTGCAGTGTGGCCGGGCGGCGCGCAAAGTTGGGTCGCCGCGGGGTAAAGGAACGTAAAGGTCGGTCAAGCGCCGTGCCGCGGGCGCGGCACAATGCGAACATGGCCGCGAGCGAGACCCGCAGAGCCCACGCCGGACCGATGCCGCGCATTCTTCTGGTCGACGACGACGCCGAGCTGCTGGCGATGCTCGGCGAGTACCTCGCGCCCGAGGGGTTCGCGGTCGAGACCGCGGCCGACGGCGAGGCGGGCGTCGAGCGCGCGCTGCGCGGGGACGTGGACCTCGTCGTGCTCGACGTCATGCTGCCCCGGCTCTCGGGGCTCGAGGCGCTCGCGCGGCTGCGGCGCGCGAGCGCCGTCCCGGTGCTGATGCTCACGGCGAAGGGCGACGACGTCGACCGCATCGTCGGGCTCGAGCTCGGCGCGGACGACTATCTGCCCAAGCCGTTCAATCCGCGCGAGCTGGTCGCGCGGCTGCGGGCGCTCCTGCGGCGCAGCCGCGCGCCGGCGGCGGGCGCCGCGGAGCTGCGCGCTGGCGACGCGACCGTGCGGCCCGCCGAGCGCACGGCCACCTGGCGCGGCGCGCCGCTCGAGCTCACCAGCACCGAATACAACCTGCTGGAGGCGCTGGTGCGCAACGCCGGCCGCGTGCTCAGCAAGGCCGAGCTGTCCGAGCAGGTGCTCGGCCGCGCGATGACCCGCTACGACCGCGGGATCGACATGCACGTGAGCAATCTGCGCCGCAAGCTCGGCACGCTCGCCGACGGCCGCTCGCCGATCCAGACGGTGCGCGGGACGGGCTACCAGTTCGTTTCGGCGTGAGCGCGATGGGACGCCTCTTCTGGAAGATCTTCGCCGGCTTCTGGCTCACCCTCGTGGTGACGGGCGCCGGCGTCGGCGCGCTGGTCTACGCGTACAACCAGGCCCGCCTCGCGGAGGCGAACGAGGTCGCGGCCGGACCGCGGTCGGACATGCTCGTTTCCGCGGTGGCGACCGCGGCCGCGCACGGCGGTGCCCGCGCCGTCGAGTCGCTGATCGCGGACTGGGGGCCGCGGCGCCCTGCGGTGCTGGTCGTGGACGAATCCGGACGCGACGTGCTCGGCCGGGCGGTCCCGCCGGGGGCGCTCGCGAGCGCGCGCGAGCAGCTCGGCGGCGCGGCACGCGCGGCCGGCGTGCGCCAGGTCGCGGCACCCGACGGGCGGGCGCTCGTGGTGTTCGCGCCCGCGCCGGAGCGCGCGGCGCGGTCGCCGCGCGCGCGACCGCGGGCCCTCCGGCCGCTGCCGGACGACCGCCTCGCGATCCAGCTCGGCATCGCGCTCGTCGCGAGCCTCGCGTTCAGTGCCGGGCTCGCCTGGTACCTCGCACGACCGGTGCGTCACCTGCGGACCGCGAGCCGGCGCCTCGCCGACGGCGCGCTCGACACGCGCGTCGCGCCGGTGCTCGGCGGGCGGCGCGACGAGATCGCCGACCTCGGACGCGACTTCGACCACATGGCTGCCCGGCTGCAGGCGCTGGTCGGCGCGCAGAAGCGCCTGCTGCACGACGTGTCGCACGAGCTGCGCTCCCCGCTCGCGCGCCTCCAGGTCGCGGTCGGGCTCGCGCGCCAGCAGCCCGCACGCCTCGAGGGCGCGCTCGAGCGCATCGAGCGCGAGACCGCCCGGCTCGATGCGCTCGTCGGCGAGCTGCTCACGCTCTCGCGCCTCGAGGCCGGCGTGACCGGCGCGCCGGCCGAAGCGCTCGACGTCGGCGAGCTGCTGGAGGAGATCGCCGCGGACGCGCGATTCGAGGCCGAAGCCGCGGGCTGCCGGGTCGCGCTGCGGCTGCACGGCGAGCTCGCCGTGCGCGGCCGCGCCGAACTCTTGCGCCGCGCGCTCGAGAACGTGATTCGGAACGCGGTGAAGTACGCGGCGCGGGACACCGTCGTCGAGGTGGCGGCGGCGCGCGATGCGGCAGAGCTCGTCGTCTCGGTCTGCGACCGCGGCCCGGGCGCACCCGCGACGGAGCTCGATCGGCTCTTCGAGCCGTTCTTCCGGGCCGAGCGTGGCCCCGAGCGGGCCGGCTACGGCCTCGGGCTTGCGATCGCCCGGCGCGCCGTGGAAGCGCACGGCGGTCGCATCGGCGCATCGAATCGTCCCGGGGGCGGGCTTTGCGTCGAGATCCGGCTGCCGGGCGGCGCGGACGATGCGACGAGGCCGCGGGAAGGGTAGGCTTCCCGGGTTGCAGGTCGGCCAAGGAGCTTCCGCATGGCGCACGAGACGATCGCGATACTGCATCCCGGCGAGATGGGCGCGGCGATCGGCGCGCGGCTGCGCGCGAAGGGGCTGCGGGTCGTCTGGGCCGGCGCCGGTCGCAGCGCGGCGACGCGCGAGCGGGCGGCGGCCGCGCTGGAGGACGCCGGCACCTTGCGCGACGCGCTCGCTGCGAGCGACATCGCCGTCGCGGTCTGTCCGCCGCACGCCGCTCTGGCGCTCGCGCGGGAGGTCGCCGCGACAGGCTTCCGCGGCATCTATGTCGACGCGAACGCGGTCGCGCCGGCCACCGCGGAGGAGATCGGACGCATCGTCGAGGAAGGCGGCGCATCGTTCGTCGACGGTGGCATCGTCGGGCCGCCGCCGGTCGCCGGCGCGGGCGCACGCCTGTATCTCGCGGGGGCCGGCGCCGCGCGCCTCGCCGCGCTGCTCTCCGCGGGCGAGCTGAGCGCGGTCGCGCTCGACGGCGGCGTCGGCGCGGCCTCCGCGCTCAAGGCCGCGTACGCCGCCTGGAACAAGGGCGCCACCGCGCTCGCGGCCGCGACGCACGCGCTCGCGGTGCACGCCGGCGTGGCCGACGCCCTGATGCACGAGTGGCGCGGCACGCAGCCCGATGCGGTGCGCCGCCTGGACAGTCTGCGGCGCGCGGCACGCAAGGCGTGGCGCTGGTCCGGCGAGATGGAGGAGATCGCCGCGGCCTTCGCCGCCGCCGGGCTGCCCGATGGCTTTCACATGGCGGCGGCGGATCTGTACCGGCGGCTGGCGTCGTTCAAGGACGCCGGCGCGCCGCCGCCGCTCGCCGAGCTCACCGCGATGCTCGAAGCACCGGCCGGTCCGCGCCGCCGCCGCAGCGCCTGAGGCGAACTCGCCGCGGACGCGTCCGCTACCTGCGCGGCTTTGCGCGCGACGTGCGTCGCGCCGGACGCGGCTTGCCCCAGCGCGCCTCGAGCTCCGCCAGGTTCTCCGCTGCCGCCATGACGATCACCTCGTCGCCCTTCTTGATCGGCGTGTCGCCGTCGGGCAGCACCAGCTCCTCGTCCCGGTAGACGCAGATGATGCGGCTGCGCTCCGGCAGGCCGAGCTCCCCGGCCGGCCGCGCGTCCTCTTCGCGCGCGACGAAGGAGAAGACGCGCGCGTCGCCGCGCATCATGGCCGACAGCTCGAGCGGATCGCGCCCCTCGAACATGTCGGCGAGAAAGCGCGAGATGGTGCGCGTCGGGATGATCGTGTCCTCCAGGCCGAGCTCGATGCAGATGTGCTCGAGCTCGGGGTCCTCGATCCTCGCCACCACGCGGCCGAAGCCGAGCGAATCGCCGACCAGCGCGGCGATGATGTTCGCCTCGTCCGAGCCCGTCAGGCAGAACAGCACGTCGGTGTGCTCGGGATCGGCCTCGCGCAGCACCGCGGGCTTCGCGCCGTCGCCGTGCAGGAAGCCGCAATCGAGCTCCTCGGCGAGCGACTCGATCCGCTCGCGGTCGCGCTCGATGATCACGACCTCGTGCCTGCGCCTGACCAGATGGCGGGCGGTCATCACCGTCAGCGCGCCCGCGCCCACGAACACGGCTCTCATCGTTCGGCGACCCTCCGTGCGAACCAGGTTGCGGGCTGCAGCAGCACGAGCATGGCCAGGAACTCGACGCGGCCGAGCAGCATGTCTGCGGCGAGCACCGCCTTCAGCCCGGCCGGTAGCGACTCGGCGGTGATGCCGGTGCTCAAGCCTACCGTGCCGAGCGCCGACACCACTTCGAACAGGCTGTCGAGCGGATCGTACCCCGCAATCACGAACGGCAGCCAGGACGCGACCGCGAACAGGATGAATGTCAGGACCAGCACGAGCGCGCGCAGCGCCTCGCGATCCTCGATTCGCCGCCCTTGCAGATGCAGCTCGGCCACGGCGCGCGGCGGCATCGCCATGCGGCGCAGCATCAGCCGCGCCGCCTTGGCGGCGAGCACCAGCCGGAGCAGCTTGATGCCGCCCGCCGTCGAGCCGACCGCGCCGCCGATGCACATCGCGGCCAGCAGCACGACCTTCGAGGCGGCGTCGAGCGCTGCGGCTGGCGCGCTCGCGAATCCGGTCGTCGTCTGCGCCGAGACGCCGAGCAGTACGCGGTCGAGCAGCGGCAGGTCCCCCCCGGCGCCGAGCAGTGCGAGCGCGACGCAGACGCCCGTCGCGAGCAGGGCGAGCGCGCGCAGCTCGACGTCCGACGCGACGCGCCGCCAGTCGCCGCGCGCTGCCGCGGCGTAGAGCGGCAACGCCACCGCGCCGGCGAGCCCGGTCGCGATCACCGCGACGCGCGCGCCGCCGCCGTACGCGGCGAGACCATCCTGGTGCGGCGCGAAGCCGCCGGTGGAGACGCCTGCGAGCGAGTAGGCCAGGGCGTCGAACGCCCCGACGCCCACGGCGAGCAGCACGGCGAGCACGGCGGCGGTTAGGGCGATGTAGGCCGCGAGCATGCGGCGCGCGAAGGCCGCGGCCGTGGTCGCCAGATGCTCGCCGACCGGCGCCGGCTCGATCAGCCGCCGCGACGCGACGTCGCTTTCGGCGAGCAGCACGACCGACAGCACGACGATGCCGAGGCCGCCGCACCATTGCAGCCAGGCGCGCGCGAACAGCACCGAGCGGGGCAGCGCGTCGACGTTGGCGATGAGCGTCAGGCCGGTGGTCGTCAGGCCGGAGATCGACTCGAACAGCGCCGTGCCCGGCGCGAGGCCGGCGGCGGCGAGCGGGAACGCCATCGCGGCGGCGCCGAGCAGGTACGCGAGGGCGGTCACGACCAGCGCCTCGTTGGTCTGGACGCTGCGCGGCGCCGGTCGTCGCGCGAGCGAGAAGCCGGCGCCTGCGAGGACGAGCGTCACCAGGGCGAAGCGCGACGCGACGTCGGGCTCGGCGAGCGCCGCCGCCACGAGCGCCGGCACGAGGGCGACGCCCGCCAGCGCCACGGCGAGCTGACCCAGGTACTTGGCCACCACCGGCAGCCGCACGCCGTAGGTCAGTGTAGCGAACGCCTGCGCCTCGGCCAATCGCGTGCCGCTCCCAATGGCGAATCCGTGCCCGGCGAGTATGCCGCCGTTGCGGCGCGCGCGGCTAGAAGGCGCGCGCCGGTTCCCGGGCGGCGCGGGAGACGCCCTCGAGCGAGCGCGACTCGCCGTGCTTGAGTACCCAGAAGACCTCGGGCGAGAGGCCCCGCCCGGCGAGCGCCTCGCGCAGGCGCGCGGGCGGCTCGTACAGCGACTCGTCGGTGAGATCGTCGAACGTGCCCCAGTGGATCGCGACCGAGCGGCGCGCGGCGAGGTCGAGATGGATCTGCACCGCCTCCGTGGGGTCGACGTGCATCGCCTGCATGAACCAGCGCGGCGCATAGCCGCCGATCGGGATCGCCGCGAGGTCGACCGGCCCCACGCGCGCGGCGATGTCGCGGAAGTCGCGCGAGTAGCCCGTGTCGCCGGCGAAGAAGAAGCGCAGATCCGGATGCGCGACGACGAAGCCGCCCCACAGCGTCCGGTTGCGGTCCCAGGGCGTGCGCGCGCTCCAGTGCTGCACCGGAACGAACCGGATCTCGGCGCCGCGCAGGCGGCGCGTCTCCCACCAGTCGAGCTCCTCGACCGATTCGATGCCGAGCGCGGCGAACCACGGCCTCAGTCCGAGTCCGGCGAAGAAGACCGGCGGGCCGCCCGGCTGCGCCGCGAGCGCGCGCACCGACGCGGCGTCGAGGTGGTCGTAGTGGCTGTGCGAGACGAGAACGGCGTCGATGTGCGGCAGGTCCGCGAGCGCGATGGCCGGCGGCACCACGCGCCGCGGCCCGGCGAACGCGAGCGGCGACGCGCGCTCGGAGAACTGCGGGTCGGTGAGGAAATTGAGCCCGCCGACGCGCAGCAGGAGCGTCGCGTGACCGATCCACGTCACGCTCGGATTCGCCAGCTCGCCGCGCGCGACGACCTCGAAGCGGTAGCCTTCCGCCGGCTTGCGCGGCCGGCCCTCGCGCCAGCGCTCCCGCTGCCACTTCCAGTAGCCCTGCGGTCCCGCGTGCGGATAGTTGTTGCGGAAGCCCGCGGGCGTGTGGTGCGGCTTTGCGGGATCGTAGTACGGGTTGGGCATCGCGCAGGCCGTGACCAGCACGGCGAGGCAGGTCGACACGAGGCGGCGCATGATCGGAGCGGACGCAGCGCAGATGATACGCCGCATGCGCGGCGGCCGAGGCTCCCGCGCGGGAGCGGACTAGAAGCTATCTCAAAAATCGCGGCCGTGCTTCTTCCCGAACCGAGGTCGTACGAACAAGGGGCAGATTGCCCCTTGTATATCCCCGCACGAACAAGGGGCCCGAGGGAAGGGTTGGGACCCTTCCCTTCCCAACCGCCCTTGTAGATCCCCTCTTCGCGACCGCATTCGCATTTTGAGACAGGTTCTAATCGCGCTTCCGTCTTCGCGCCCGCGCATAGCGCTCGAGTGCGACCTGCCGCGCCGCGGCGTGATCGACGACCGGCGGCGGATAGTCGCGCCCGATCGTGACGCCGCAGGCTGCCTGGTCGCCGGGCGTCATCCGCCACGGCGCGTGGACGAACTTGTCCGGTACGCGCGCGAGCTCCGGCACGTAGCGGCGGATGAAGCGGCCCTGCGGGTCGAACCTCTCGGACTGTGCGACCGGGTTGAAGATCCGGAAGTAGGGCTGCGCGTCGCAGCCGGTCGAGGCGGCCCACTGCCAGCCGCCGTTGTTCGCCGCGAGATCGAAGTCGTTCAGGCGCTCGGCGAAGTACCGCTCGCCCCGGCGCCAGTCGACGTGCAGGTCCTTCACGAGGAATGATGCCGCGACCATGCGCAGGCGGTTGTGCACGTAGCCGGTGCGGTTGAGCTGGCGCATCGCCGCGTCGACGAGCGGGTAGCCGGTGCGCCCCTCGCACCAGGCGGCGAACCGCACGGGGTCGTTGTCCCACTCGAGCGCATCGAACTCCGGCTTGAACGCGTGATCGACGACGCGCGGATGATGGTCGAGGATCATGAAGTAGAAGTCGCGCCAGACGAGCTCGGAGAGCCAGGTCTGCGCGCCGCGCCCGCCGCGCGCATGTGCGCGCCCGACGAGCTCGCGGATCGAGATCGTCCCGAAGCGCAGGTGCACCGACAGGTAGGACGGGCCTTTGAGCGCGGGGTAGTCGCGGCGCCGGTGGTAGTCGTCGATGCGCTCGAGGAAATCCTCGAGGAGCCGCCGCGCGCCCGACATGCCGGTCGGGATGCCGAGCGCGCCGAGGTCGGTGGGACGGAAGCCGATGTCGGCGAGCGCGAGATCGCGCCGCTCGCCCGGCGGCGCGAGCCGGTCCGCGTGCTCCGCGACCGGGAAGGGCGCGAGATCGCCCGGCGCGAGCCGGCGCAGCCACGCGTTCTTGTAGGGGGTGAACACCGCGAACGGCGCGCCGCCGGCGGTCCGCACCTCGTCGCGCTCGAAGATCACCTGATCCTTGCACGTCACGAAGGCGACGCCCTGCGCGGCGAGCGACGCCCGCACCGCGGCATCGCGCGCCTTGGCGGCCGGCTCGTAGTCGTGGTTCGCATGGACGGCGCGCACGCCGAGCCGCGCCGCGAGGCGCGGGATCTCCTCGCGCGCGCGCCCGTGCACGACGATCAGCCCGCCGCCGCGCTCGGCCAGCGCGGCGTCGAGCTCGCAGGCGGCGTGCCAGATGAACTCGACGCGGCGGTCGGTGCGAGTGGGCAAAGCGTCCAGGATCTCGGTGTCGAAGCAGAACGCGCAGTAGACCGCACGGCTCCCCTGCAGCGCCCGCGACAGCGCCGCGTGATCGGCGAAGCGCAGATCGCGGCGGAACCAGACCAGGGCGGCGTCGTGCGTCACGGAGGGGGCGGGCAATTCGGGTGGGCGGACCGGGCCGGAAAGCCTACCCGGAATCACGGCGTGTATCCGCCGCCTCTTGCATGGCTTCCGGGCCTCTCCGGGCCGGGGGCGCACCGAACCCGGGCGCGGGTTTGACCGTAGAATAGCGGGGGCGTGCAGAGCGTGGACCTGACCCACCACTTCCTGATCGCCATGCCGAGCATGGCCGACCCCTATTTTGCGCGCACGCTCACCTACATCTGCGAGCACAATGAGAACGGCGCGCTCGGCGTCGTGATCAACCGGCCGATCGAGCTCACCGTCGCCGGGCTGTTCGAGCGGCTGGACCTGAAGCTCGACGTCGACGCGCTGCGCGAGGAGCCGGTGTTCTTCGGCGGACCGGTGCAGACCGACCGCGGGTTCGTGCTGCACGCCCCGGTGGGCGAGTGGGGGTCGACGCTGCCGGTGCGCGCGGGGATCGGGCTCACCACGTCGCGCGACATCCTCGAGGCGGTCGGCGCGGGCGCCGGACCGGGCAAGCTGATCATCACGCTCGGCTACGCCGGGTGGTCGGCCGGCCAGCTCGAGCACGAGCTCCAGCAGAACGCATGGCTGACGGTCGAGGCGCAGGAGCGGGTGATCTTCGACCTGCCGGCCGAGGAGCGCCTGCCGGCGGCGATGGATCTTCTCGGCGTGACGTTCGCCAGCCTCTCGGACGGGGCCGGGCATGCCTGACCCGGTAATGGGTGATGAGCAATGGGTGACGGGTAGAGACCGGATCGACGAAGCGCTGGCGCCTGTGACTCGTCGCCCATCACCCATCACCCGTCACCCGGAAAGCGAGACGGTCCTCGCCTTCGACTACGGCGAGCGCTTCGTCGGTGTCGCGGTCGGCGACACCGGCGTCGGCGTCGCGCATCCGCTCGCGACCATTGCGGCGGCCGCGGCGGCGCGCCGGTTCGCCGCCATCGCGGAGCTCGTCCGCGAGTGGCAGCCGTCGCGCCTCGTGGTCGGGTTGCCGCTCTCGCTCGACGGCGAGGAGCAGGAGATCTCCCGGCGCGCGCGGCGCTTTGCGCGGCAGCTCGAGGGCCGCTTCGGGCTGCCGGTCGCCCTGCAGGACGAGCGCCTCTCCTCCACCGAGGCCGCGTCACGGCTGCGCGCGATCGGGCGCGGCGGGCGCCGCGACCGCGACCTGACCCACCCGGTGGCCGCGCAGGTCGTGCTGCAGGCCTACCTGGACGAGCGCGGCCGGTGAGCGTCGCGCTGCCCGACGCCGAGCGCGTGTACGCGGAGCTCGTGCGCCAGCTCGAGCCGCTCGTCACCCCCGAGACCGGCATGGTCGGCATCCAGACCGGCGGCGCGTGGGTGGCCGAGCGCCTGCACCGCGATCTCGGCCTCGTCGTGCCGCTCGGCACGCTGAACATCTCGTTCTACCGCGACGACTACGCGAGCTCGGGTCTGCACGCGAACGTGCGGCCGAGCCAGATCCCGTTCGACGTGAACGGCCGGCGCCTCCTGCTCGTCGACGACGTGCTCTTCACCGGCCGCACCGTGCGCGGCGCGATGAACGAGCTTTTCGACTACGGCCGGCCGGAGTCGATCGGTCTCGTCGTGCTGGTCGACCGCGGCGGGCGGCAGCTCCCGATCTGCGCCCAGATCGTCGGCGCGACGCTCGCGGTGCCGGCGGGCGCGAAGCTCGACCTGCGGCGCGACGGCGCCGGGCGGCTGTCGCTGCACCTCGAGCCGGGGGGCTGAGCGTGGCGCGCAACCTGCAGCTGAACGAGAAGGGCGAGCTGCAGCACCTGCTCACGATCGAGGGGCTGCCGCGCGAGATCATCGTGCGCATCCTCGACACCGCGGCGTCGTTCGTCGGCGTGACCGAGCGCGAGGTGAAGAAGGTGCCGCTGCTGCGCGGCAAGAGCGTCTTCAACCTCTTCTTCGAGGCCTCGACGCGCACGCGCACCACGTTCGAGATCGCGGCCAAGCGGCTCTCGGCCGACGTCATCAACCTGAACATCAGCACCTCGTCGCAGAGCAAGGGCGAGACGCTGCTCGACACGATCGACAACCTGGCGGCGATGCACGCCGACATGTTCGTCGTGCGCCACGCGGCGAGCGGCGCCGCGCACCTGATCGCGCGTCACGTCGCCCCGCATCACCACGTCATCAACGCCGGCGACGGCCGCCACGCGCACCCGACCCAGGGGCTGCTCGACGCCTACACCATCCGGCACTACAAGCAGGATTTCACGCGGCTCTCGGTGGCGGTGGTGGGCGACATCCTGCACTCGCGCGTGGCGCGCTCGCTGATCCACGCGCTCACCACGCTCGGCACGCCCGACGTGCGCGCGATCGGCCCGCAGACGCTGCTGCCGACCGGGGTCGAGAGTCTCGGCGTGCGCGTGTTCCACGACATGCGCGAAGGGTTGCGCGACGTCGACGTGATCGTGATGCTGCGGCTGCAGAACGAGCGCATGAAGGGCCCGCTGCTGCCTTCCGCGCAGGAGTTCTTCAAGTGCTACGGCCTCACGGCCGAGAAGCTCGCGGTCGCGAAGCCCGACGCGATCGTGATGCACCCGGGCCCGATGAACCGCGGTGTCGAGATCGACTCGATGGTCGCCGACGGCCGCCAGGCGGTGATCCTGCCGCAGGTCACGTTCGGCATCGCGGTGCGCATGGCGGTCATGTCGCTCCTCGGGGGCGGCGCGGCATGAAGATCCACGTCCGCGGCGGGCGCCTGGTCGATCCGCAGCACCGGATCGACGGCGTGCGCGACCTCTTCGTCGCCGAGGGTCGCGTCGCCGGGGCGGGCGTCGCGCCGGCCGGGTTCCGCGCCGATCACGTGATCGACGCGACGGGCCTCGTCGTCGCTCCGGGACTGGTCGATCTCGCGGCGCGGCTGCGCGAGCCGGGGCTGGAGTACAAGGCGACGCTCGACTCGGAGCTCTACGCCGCGGTCGCCGGCGGCGTCACGAGCCTCGCCTGCCCGCCGGACACCGATCCGCCGCTCGACGAGCCGGGGCTCGTCGAGATGCTCAAGCGGCGCGCGCTCTCGCGCAATCTCGCACACGTGCACCCGGTCGGGGCGCTCACCGCCAAGCTCGAGGGCGCGCGGCTCGCCGAGATGGCGACGCTGCGCGACGCCGGCTGCGTCGCGTTCTCGCAGGCCGACGCGCCGATCGCGGACACCGCGGTGCTGTGGCGCGCGCTGCAGTACGCGGCGACGCTCGGGCTCCCGGTCTGGCTGCGGCCGCAGGACCCGATGCTCGCGCGCGACGGCGTCGCGCACGACGGCGAGGTCGCGACGCGGCTCGGGCTGCCGGGGATTCCGGCGTTCGCGGAGACTATCGCGGTCGGCACGATCCTCGAGCTCGTGCGCGCGACCGGCACGCGCGTGCACCTGTGCCGCCTGTCGACGGCGGCGGCCGCGGCGATGGTGCGCGCGGCGAAGGCCGACGGGCTGCCGGTCACGTGCGACGTCGGCGCGCACCACGTTCATCTGTCCGAGGTGGATCTCGCCGCCTACGACTCGCACTGCAACCTGGTGCCGCCGCTGCGCAGCCTGCGCGACCGCGACGCCCTGCGCGCGGGCCTCGCCGACGGCACGATCGATGCGATCTGCTCCGATCACACGCCGGTCGACGAGGACGCGAAGCAGATGCCGTTCGGAGAGTCGGCGCCGGGCGCGACCGGGCTGGAGTTGCTGCTGCCGCTCACCCTGAAGTGGGCGGCCGAGCACAAGCTCGCGCTCGCCGACGCGCTCGCGCGCGTCACCTGCGAGCCCGCCCGCATCCTGGGCATCGAGGCGGGGCATCTCGGCGCCGGGGCGCCGGCCGACGTGTGCATCTTCGATCCGGGGGCGTACGTCAAGGTCACCCCGGCGATGCTGAAGAGCCAGGGCAAGAACACGCCGTTCCTCGGCTACGAGCTGCCCGGGCGCGTGCGCTGTACGCTCGTGGCCGGGACCGTCAGGTACGAGGCCGGCGCGTGAAGCGGAAAGCGCGAGTCGCGGAGCGCGCAGCGTAGGAAGCGCGCGGGCCCGCGACCCGCGCCGCCGGCTCACGGCGCGCCCGGCAGCAGCCGGCGCGGATCGCACTCCGGCACGTCGACCGCGATCAGCTTGTCGCGCGAGCGCTCGCCCGCGGCGACGCGGACCCGGGCGCGCGCGACGCCCAGCAGCTCCGCGACGAGCTCGGCCGCAGCGGCGTTCGCGCGGCCCTCGATCGGCGGCGCCGCGATCCGCAGCTTGAGGCGCTCGCCGTGCAGCCCGCTCACCGCGCTCCGCTTCGCGCCGGGCTGCACGTGCACCGCGATCGTCCAGCCGGTCGCCGACCGCCTCAGCCAGGCCGGGGCGGGCGCGATGCGCTCGACGCCCTTCGTCCCGCCGCGCGCGCCCGGGCGCATCAGCGCATCGAGGTGAGCAGCAGCCGCGGCGTGTTGTCCAGCGCGATCAGCAGGATCTGCAGCACGAGCACCACGAACAGCGGCGAGAGGTCGATGTTGCCGATCGGCGGGATGAAGCGGCGGAAGACGCCGTAGAGCGGCCGCGTCAGCGCGTCGAACACCGGCGCGAGCGGCGCGTACGGGCTCACCCAGCTGATGATGACCTGCACGATCACCACGAACATGCCGAGGTGCAGGCAAGAGCGCACGAGCTCGAACAGCGAGCCAAGCAGGAGCAGCGAGCCGCCGGTGGCGAGCCCGCCGCCGGCGAGCGAGAAGAGCACCGCCAGCTGCACGAACGTCGCGAGCCAGGCGAGCACGAGACTCGGCAGGTCGTAGCCGCGGAAGGTCGGCACCACGCGCCTGAGCGGCATCACCGCCCAGTCGGTGAGCGCCATCACGAACTGCCCGACGGGATTGCGGAACGGCGCGCGGAACGCCTGCATGAAGAAGCGCGCGAGCGCGAGGTAGATGATCAGTCCGAACGCGGTCCGGACCAGCAGCTCGGCGATCTGCCCGAACATCAGTCGTCCTTCCCGAACTCGTCGCCGAGCTCGTGCGCGCGGCGGTTCGCCGCGTGCAGCGCGCGCACGATCGCTTCCTTGACGCCGTCGGCCTGCATCGAGGCGAGCGCGCGCTCGGTGGTGCCGCCCTTGGAGGTGACGCGGCTGCGCAGCGTCGCGATCGGCTCGTCGGAGCGGGCGGCGAGCTCGGCGGCGCCGCGCACCGTCTCGATCGCGAGCGCGTGGCCGACCGTCGCGGGCAGCCCCAGCTCGGCGGCGGCCTGCTCGAGCGCCTCGATGAAGTAGAAGACGTAGGCCGGGCCGCTGGCCGAGACCGCCGTGACCGGGTCGAGCAGCGCCTCCTCGGCCACCCACACCACCTTGCCCACGGCCTCGAGGATCGCCTGGATCTGCCCGCGCGCCGCGGCATCGACTTCGGCGCGCGCGTACACGCCGCTGATGCCGGCGCCGATCAGCGCCGGGGTGTTCGGCATGCAGCGCGCGATCCGGGTGGTGCCGCCCACCCAGCGCGAGATGTCCGCGATCCGGATGCCCGCCGCGACCGACAGCACCGCGCGGTCGCCGACGTGCGGATGCAGGGCGCGGCAGGCCTCGCGCGCCTGCTGCGGCTTGACCGCGAGCACGACGATGTCACCGAGCGGCTCGGCCTCCGCGGTCGAGCCGAAGCAGGCGACGCCGTAGCGCTCCGAGAGCCGCGCGCGCGCCTCGTGCAGCGGCTCCACGACGCCGATCGACGCCGCGGGCGTGCCGCGCGCGAGCAGGCCGCCGACGAGGGCCGTCGCCATGTTGCCGCCGCCGATGAAAATGATGCTCAAGTCGCCTCCGGGAAGCGCCCTCGCCGGGCGGAACGGCGCAGTTTAGCAGCCGTTATCGAGTGAGGCGTGAGAGGCGAGGGATGACATTCGTCGCGCCGGGCGCACGGTAACCTGCCGCGCGCGCGGTGCGGTGCTGCTTCTCACTCCTCGCCTCTCACTCCTCGGTCCCAACTCGGCCCTAATGGGTCCTTACTTACTCCTCACGTCACCGCCCGCGCGCCGAAGATCGCCGTGCCGATGCGCACGATCGTGCTGCCGGCGGCGATCGCCGCCTCGAAGTCGTCCGACATGCCCATCGAGAGCGTGTCGAGCGCGAGGCCGTCGCGGTTGAGCGCGTCCTTGAGCTCCCGGAGCCGGTCGAACCGCCGGCGCTGAAGCGCCCCGTCCGGCGTGGGCTCGGGGATCGCCATCAGCCCGCGCAGCCGCAGGTTCGGCAGCCGCGCCACCGCCGCGGCGAGCGCCGGCGCCGCGTCCGGTGCGACACCCGCCTTGCTCGCCTCGCCGCTCACGTTGACCTCGATGCAGACCTGGAGCGGCGCCCGGCCCGCCGGGCGCTGCGCCGAGAGCCGCTCGGCGATCTTCGCGCGGTCGATCGAGTGGACCCAGTCGAAGGACTCCGCGATCGGCCGGGTCTTGTTGCTCTGGATCGGCCCGATGAAGTGCCACACGATCGCGAGGTCGGCGAGCGCGGGCAGCTTGCCGGTCGCCTCCTGGGCGTAGCTCTCGCCGAAGTCCCGCTGCCCGGCGTCGTACGCGGCGCGGATCGCATCCGGCCCGAAGGTCTTGGTCACCGCCACGAGAACTATGTCACGAGGGTCGCGGCCGGCCGCGCGCGCGCACCGCTCGATGCGGGACTTTACGCCTTGTAGGTTCGCCGCGATTGTGCGCATAATTCTCAAGTCCGCGCGGGAACAGGCTGAATTACAGGGACATTTTCGCGGCAGAGCACGCCCGTTCCGACGCCCGCAGCGACATCGCACGGCCCGCGCACAACCAGGAACGAATTATATGGACATCACCGAGTTGCTCGCCTTCGTCGTCAAGAACAAGGCGTCCGACCTGCACCTGTCGGCGGGGCTTCCGCCCATGATCCGCGTGCACGGCGACGTGCGGCGCATCAACCTGCCGCCGATGGAGCAC
>JAHDYJ010000024.1:0-2842 GCA_023383795.1 Burkholderiales bacterium
CGCCTACCTCGACGCGATCGGGATGGCCGCCGCCGCGGTGTCGCACCTCACCGCGCGGATCGGCGACGGCGCCGACGCGCTCCGGCGCGGAAGGATCAGCCACGCCAATCGTGCTGCGCAGGCGCTCGGCGTGGCCGCCGGCATGCAGTGCCGCGATGCGGCCGAGCGGCTGCGGCGCGCGCCGGCCGCGCGCGCCGCGCCGCCGCCGTACGCGGAGGGGCGCTACCTGCTGCGGCATGCCGCCGGCGAGCCCGAGGTATGGGGGCTGGACTCGATCGGCAAGCTCGTCGCCGCCGACGCCGGCCGCATCCTGGTGATCGGTTCGCACGGCGCGCTGCACGGCGGCCGCGCCGAGTCCGCGCTCGGCGTCGACGCGCGCGCGGCGGTGTTCAACGACGCCGGCGTCGGGATCGAGGGCGTCGGGATCACGCGCCTGCCGGTGCTTGCGGAGCGCGGGATCGCGGCCGCGACGGCGGCCTGCGAGTCGGCACGCATCGGCGACGCCCGGTCCATGTGGGCAACCGGCCTCCTCTCGCACGTGAACGCGCCGGCAGCGCGGCTCGGCGCGGCGCCCGGGATGAGCGTCGTCGAGTTCGCCGCGGTCGCCGCCGGCGGCCCGGCGTGACCGCGTGTACCCCTGACGCGAGCGCGGATTGCGTTGACCTGGAACTCCGCGGACCAGTAAAATTCAAAGGTTTAGGCGGACCCACCGGCCCGCCACGGACCCGCGCACACGGCAAGCTGCCGAATGCGCTCGCGTGCGAGATGCGAAAGAAGCTCGTTGCAGGCAACTGGAAGATGCACGGCAGCCTCGCCGCCAACCTGCGGCTGCTCGAGGCCGTCACGGCGGCCGTCAAGGCCGCCCCGCGGGATTTCGCCGGCGCGCGGTGCGCCGTGTGCGTGCCGTTTCCGTACCTGCAGCAGGCGCAGGCCGCGCTCGCCGGCACCGAGATCGCGCTCGGCGCCCAGAACCTCTCCGAGCACGACGCCGGCGCGTACACCGGCGAGGTCGCCGGCGCGATGCTGCGCGACTTCGGCTGCCGTTACGTGATCGTCGGGCATTCCGAGCGGCGCACGCACTACGGCGAGCGCGACGCGCAGGTGGCCGCCAAGTTCCAGGCCGCGCAGCGTGCCGGGCTGATCCCGATCCTGTGCGTCGGGGAGACGCTCGCCGAGCGGGACCAGGCCGAGACCGAGGCGGTGGTCGGTCGGCAGCTCGGCGCCGTCCTCGCCGCCGCGGGCGTGCAGTCGCTGCGCGACGCGGTCGTCGCCTACGAGCCGGTGTGGGCGATCGGCACCGGACGCACCGCGACGCCGGCGCAGGCGCAGACCGTGCACGAGTTCCTGCGCGCGGCAGTGGCGAAGCAGGACCCCGACACGGCCGCGCGCCTGACGATCCTCTACGGCGGCAGCGTCAAGCCGGCCAACGCGGACGAGCTGTTCGCGATGCCCGACGTCGACGGCGGCCTGATCGGCGGCGCCTCGCTGGTTGCCGAGGACTTCATCTCGATCTGCAAGGCGGCTGCCGGCCGGTGAGCGATCGGGCATACGGAAACGCACAAGCACACACACGCGGGGACGCGCTGTCCCCCGGGAGCAGAATCGAATGGAAACGCTGACGATCGTGGTCCTCGCCGTGCACGTGCTCACGGCCGCCGGCATCGTGGTGCTGGTATTGCTACAGCACGGCAAGGGGGCCGACGTGGGCGCCGCGTTCGGCAGCGGCTCCTCGGGCAGCCTGTTCGGCGCGACCGGTTCGGCGAACTTCCTGTCCCGCACGACGGCGATGCTCGCCACGGTGTTCTTCCTCACCAGCCTGGGTCTCGCGTACCTTGCGTCGAGCAAGCCGACCGCGCCCGGCACCGTGATGGAATCGGCGCCGGCCTCGACCGTGCCGGCGCCCGCCAAGAGCGAAGCACCGAAGTCGCCGGCCGACGCGCCGGGCTCACGGGCCAACGAGGTGCCGAAGTAAGGTAAAATCACATGTCCCGCTTCCTTGATGCAAGTCGGGGCGCGAATCGACGCCGACGTGGTGAAATTGGTAGACACGCCGTCTTGAGGGGGCGGTGGCTTTGCCGTGTGAGTTCGAATCTCACCGTCGGCACCAGGATCCCGGGGACACGCCCGGTCCCCGAAATTTTGAGAAGAGCGTGCGACTCGAGGAGCTGATCGACGGGACTTCGCGCCGCCGACGCGCGCCGCGCCCGTCCGGGCCTCTCCGGTCTTCGCGCACATAGCGATGCTCGCGGAGTACTTTCCGATCCTGCTCTTCATCGCGGTCGCGCTCGCGTTCGGCGGCCTGCTGGTCGGCCTCGGCTGGACCGCGAGCACGGTGCTCGGCGTGAACCGGCCGGACAGCGAGAAGCTTTCCCCCTACGAGTGCGGCTTCGAGGCGTTCGAGGACGCGCGCATGAAGTTCGACGTGCGCTACTACCTGGTGGCGATCCTGTTCATTCTCTTCGACCTCGAGATCGCGTTCCTCTTCCCGTGGGCGATCACGCTGAACGAGATCGGCATGTTCGGCTTCGTCTCGATGATGATCTTTCTGGCGATCCTGGTGGTCGGATTCGTGTACGAGTGGAAGAAGGGTGCGCTGGAGTGGGAATGACCGGGCAGACGGCCGGCGGAGCGGCTGCGGCGCCGACCCGTGCGCGGCACGCGGGCAAGGAGATGCGACATGGGCGCGAATGACGGTCTGATGCAGCAGGGATTCGTCACCACGTCGATCGACAAGGTGATCAACTGGACCCGCACCGGGTCGATGTGGCCGATGACCTTCGGCCTCGCCTGCTGCGCGGTCGAGATGATGCACGCCGGCGCGGCGCGCTACGACATCGACCGC
>JAHDYJ010000024.1:2932-3880 GCA_023383795.1 Burkholderiales bacterium
AGCCGCGCTGGGTCGTCTCGATGGGCTCGTGCGCGAACGGCGGCGGCTACTACCACTACTCGTACTCGGTCGTGCGTGGCTGCGACCGCGTCGTGCCGGTCGACGTGTACGTCCCGGGCTGCCCGCCGACGGCCGAGGCGCTGGTGTACGGCCTGCTGCAGCTGCAGAACAAGATCCGCCGCACGAACACGATCGCCCGCTGAGACGCAAGGCACCCGGATGGCGAGCAGGCTCGAGAGACTCTCCGCGGCGGTGAGCGCCGCCGTCGGCGACCGCGCGGTGAGCCTCACCAGCGCGCTCGGCGAGCTGACGCTGGTGGTGAAGGCCGCCGACTGGGCGGACGTCGCCCGCGCCATGCGCGACCGTCCCGAGCTCGCGTTCGAGCAGCTGATCGACCTGTGCGGCGTCGATTACTCGGCCTACGGCGACGGCGCCTGGACCGGCGCGCGCTTCGCGGTCGTCGCGCACCTGCTCTCGTTGCGGCACAACTGGCGGCTGCGGCTGCGCACCTTCGCGCCAGACGACGACTTTCCGGTCGTCGACTCGCTGGTGGACCTATGGCCGGCCGCCGACTGGTTCGAGCGCGAGGCGTTCGACTTCTTCGGCATCGTGTTCAGCGGGCACCCGGACCTGCGGCGCATCCTGACCGACTACGGCTTCACCGGGCACCCGTTCCGCAAGGACTTCCCGCTCTCCGGGCACGTCGAGATGCGCTACGACCCCGATCAGAAGCGCGTCGTGTACCAGCCGGTCACGATCGAGCCGCGCGAGATCACGCCGCGCGTGATCCGCGAGGACCAGTATGGGGATCTCGGTGCCGGCTGAGAGCGCAGTCGTCGCGCCGTTGCGGGCCGGGTGGCGCATGGCCGAGATCCGCAACCACACCCTGGACCTTGCCTCCGGCCGCCGCGGGGCTGCGCCGCGCGGCTTAACCCGCGCTGCGCGCAG
>JAHDYJ010000024.1:3980-4681 GCA_023383795.1 Burkholderiales bacterium
GTTAGCCTGCGCCGAAATCGAGCTGCGCCTGCGGTGCGCAAGGGCGGCGGCTTCGGAAGCGCGGTAGCGTCATGGCGGAGATCAGGAACTACACGCTCAATTTTGCCTCCGGCCGCCGCGGGGCTGCGCCGCGCGGCTTAACCCGCGCTGCGCGCAGGTTAGCCTGCGCCGAAATCGAGCTGCGCCTGCGGTGCGCAAGGGCGGCGGCTTCGTAAGCGCGGTAGCGTCATGGCGGAGATCAGGAACTACACGCTCAATTTTGGGCCGCAGCATCCGGCGGCGCACGGCGTGCTGCGCCTGGTGCTCGAGCTGGACGGCGAGGTCATCATGCGCGCCGACCCGCACATCGGGCTCCTGCACCGCGCGACCGAGAAGCTCGCCGAGAGCAAGACCTTCATCCAGTCGCTGCCGTACATGGACCGCCTCGACTACGTGTCCATGATGTGCAACGAGCACGCCTACTGCCTGGCGATGGAAAAGCTGCTCGGCATCGAAGCGCCGATCCGCGCGCAGTACATCCGGGCGATGTTCGACGAGGTCACGCGGATCCTGAACCACCTGTTGTGGCTGGGGACGCACGGGCTCGACATCGGCGCGATGACGATGTTCCTGTACTGCTTCCGCGAGCGCGAGGACCTGCTCGACTGCTACGAGGCGGTCTCGGGCGCGCGCATGCACGCGGCCTACTACCGGCCCGGCGG
>JAHDYJ010000024.1:4810-48860 GCA_023383795.1 Burkholderiales bacterium
CAACCGGATCTGGAAGCAGCGCACGGTCGGCATCGGCGTCGTCTCGCCCGAGCGGGCGCTCGCGCGCGGCTTCACCGGCCCGATGCTGCGCGGCTCCGGCGTCGAGTGGGACCTGCGCAGGAAGCAGCCGTACGCCGTGTACGACCGGCTCGACTTCGACGTCCCGGTCGGCGTCAACGGCGACTGCTACGACCGCTACCTGGTGCGGGTCGAGGAGATGCGGCAGTCGGCGCGCATCGTCCGGCAGTGCATCGACTGGCTGCGCGCGAACCCCGGACCGGTGATGGTCGACAACCACAAGGTCGCGCCGCCGTCGCGGGTCGCGATGAAGAGCAACATGGAGGAGCTGATCCACCACTTCAAGCTCTTCACCGAGGGCATCCACGTGCCGCCGGGCGAGGCGTATGCCGCGGTCGAGCATCCGAAGGGCGAGTTCGGGATCTATTTCGTGTCCGACGGCGCGAACAAGCCGTACCGCATGAAGATACGGCCGCCCGGGTTCGCGCACCTCGCCGGCATGGACGAGCTCGCGAAGGGCCACATGCTCGCCGACGTCGTGGCGATCATCGGCACCATGGACATCGTGTTCGGGGAAATCGACAGGTGACAGGGGAATGCTGTCTCAAGAGGCGCTGAGCAGGGTCGACCGCGAGCTGGCGAAGTTCCCGCCGGACCAGCGGCGCTCGGCGGTGATCGCGGCGCTCGCGATCGCCCAGGAGGAGCAGGGGCACCTCTCGACCGAAGTGATGGACTTCGTCGCGCGCCATCTCGGCATGCCGCCGGTCGCGGTGTACGAGGTCGCGAGCTTCTACACGATGTTCGACCGGGAGCCGGTCGGCACGCACAAGCTGTGCGTGTGCACCAACCTGCCGTGCGCGTTGCGCGGCGCGGTCGAGGCGCTCGAGCATCTCAAGCGGCGGCTCGGCATCGAGGTGAACCAGACCACGCCGGACGGCAAGTTCACGCTGCGCGAGGGCGAGTGCTTCGGCGCCTGCGGCGACGCGCCGGTGGTCATCCGCAACAACAAGGAGATGCTCTCGTTCATGACGCCGGAGCGGATCGACCGGCTGCTCGCGGAGCTCGCCAAGTGAACACCGCGCATCCGCCTTTCCCGGCCGACGCCTACGGGCCCGACGCGCTCATCATGAAGGGCGTGGACGGGCTCAACTGGCGGCTCAAGGACTACGAGGCGCGCGGCGGCTACCAGGCGCTGCGCAAGGTGCTGGCCGAGAAGGTCGCGCCCGACGCGGTGATCGCGGAGGTCAAGAAGTCGGCGCTGCGCGGGCGCGGCGGCGCCGGCTTCCCGACCGGCCTGAAGTGGAGCTTCATGCCGCGCGGCTTCCCCGGCCAGAAGTACCTGGTCTGCAACTCGGACGAGGGCGAGCCGGGCACGTTCAAGGACCGCGACATCCTGCGCTACAACCCGCACAGCGTCATCGAGGGGATGGTCCTCGCCGGGTACGCCACCGGCACGACGGTGGGCTACAACTACATCCACGGCGAGATCTGGAGCGTCTACGAGCGCTTCGAGGAGGCGCTCGCCGAGGCGCGCGCGGCCGGCTATCTCGGCGAGCGCATCCTCGGCAGCGACGTCTCGTTCGAGCTCCACGCAGCGCACGGATGGGGCGCGTACATCTGCGGCGAGGAGACGGCGCTGCTGGAATCGCTCGAGGGCAAGAAGGGCATGCCGCGCTTCAAGCCGCCGTTCCCGGCGAGCTACGGGCTGTACGGCAAGCCGACGACCATCAACAACACCGAGACCTTCGCCGCGGTGCCGTGGATCGTGCTGAACGGCGGCGAGCGCTACCTCGAGCTCGGCCGTCCGAACAACGGCGGCACCAAGATCTTCTCGGTGTCCGGCCACGTCGCGCGGCCCGGCAACTACGAAGTGCGGCTCGGCACGCCGTTCGCGACGCTGCTCGAGATGGCTGGCGGCGTGCGCCCCGGGCGCCGGCTCAAGGCGGTTATCCCGGGCGGTTCGTCGATGCCGGTCCTGCCGGCCGACGTGATGCTGCGCACCGACATGGACTACGACTCGATCGCCAAGGCCGGCTCGATGCTCGGCTCCGGCGCGGTGATCGTGATGGACGACTCGACCTGCATGGTGAAGGCGCTCGAGCGCCTCGCCTACTTCTACTACGAGGAGTCGTGCGGACAGTGCACGCCCTGCCGCGAGGGCACCGGGTGGCTCTATCGCATGGTGCACCGGATCGAGACCGGGCGCGGCCGCCCGGAGGACCTCGACGCGCTGGTGAGCGTGGCCGACAACATCATGGGACGCACGATCTGCGCGCTCGGCGACGCGGCGGCGCTGCCGGTGAAGAGCTTCATCGCCCATTTCCGCGACGAGTTCGTGCACCACATCGAGCACAAGCGCTGCCTGGTCGACGTCCCGGGCGGCTATTTCACGGTGCCGGGCGCGTCGCTTGCGCGTGCGGCGTGAGATGCGGCGCGAGGACGCGATGCTGAAGATCGAGATCGACGGCCGGCAGACCGAAGCGCCGCACGGCGCCACCGTGATGGAGGCCGCCAACGCGATCGGCATCTACATCCCGCACTTCTGCTACCACAAGAAGCTCTCGATCGCGGCGAACTGCCGGATGTGCCTGGTCCAGGTCGAGAAGGCGCCGAAGCCGCTTCCCGCGTGCGCGACGCCGGTCACCGACGGCATGAAGGTGTGGACGCGCTCCGAGTACGCGCGGCAGGCGCAGCAGGGCGTCATGGAGTTCCTGCTGATCAACCATCCGCTCGACTGCCCGATCTGCGACCAGGGCGGCGAATGCCAGCTGCAGGACCTCGCGGTCGGCTATGGGGCGAGCGCGTCGCGCTACCGCGAGGAGAAGCGCGTCGTCGCGCACAAGGACCTGGGGCCGCTCGTCGCCGCCGAGGAGATGACGCGCTGCATCCAGTGCACCCGCTGCGTGCGCTTCGGCCAGGAGATCGCCGGGGTGATGGAGCTCGGCATGATCAACCGCGGCGAGCACGCCGAGATCGTGGCCTTCGTCGGCGCCACCGTCGACTCCGAGCTCTCCGGAAACATGATCGACATCTGCCCGGTCGGGGCGCTCACGTCCAAGCCGTTCCGCTACACCGCGCGCACCTGGGAGCTCGCCCGGCGCAAGTCGGTGTCGCCGCACTGCGGCCTCGGGTCGAACCTGATCGTGCAGTCGAAGCAGAACCGCGTGATGCGCGTCGTGCCGCGCGAGCTCGAGGCGCTGAACGAGTGCTGGCTGTCGGACAAGGACCGCTTCTCCTACGAGGGCCTCGATTCCGAGGAGCGCGTGACGCGCCCGCTCGTCAAGCAGGGCGGCGAGTGGCGCGAGGTGGAGTGGCCGGCGGCCCTCGAGCACGCGGCGCACGCGCTGCGCGAGGTGCGCGAGCGGCACGGCGCCGGCGCGATCGGCGGGCTCGGCTCGCCGCACGCCACCCTCGAGGAGCTGTATCTCCTGCAGAAGCTCGTGCGGGGGCTGGGGTCGGAGAACGTCGACTTCAGGCTGCGCCGGGCCGACTTCGCCGCCGACGGCAGGCGCGCCGGCGTGCCCTGGCTCGGCATGCCGGTCGCCGAGCTCGAGACGCTCGATCGAGTGCTCGTCGTCGGATCGTTTCTGCGCAAGGACCACCCGCTGATCGCGCACCGCCTGCGGCAGGCGGCGAAGCGGGGGCAGAAGCTCAGCCTCCTGCATGTCGCCGGCGACGATCCGCTGATCGCGCTCGCCGATCGCGTGGTCGTGGCCCCGGGCGAGCTGCCCGCCGCGCTCGCGCAGATCGTCCGCGCGGCCGCCGAGGCGAAGGGGACGGCGGTGCCCGCAGGGCTCGCCGGCACCGCGGTCGGCGACGCGGCGCGCGCGATCGCCGCGAGCCTGGCGAGCGGGGAGCGGGTCGGCGTCCTGCTCGGCAACGCGGCCGAGCAGCATCCGCGCGCGGCGCAGCTCCACGCGCTCGCGCAGGCGCTCGCCGATGCGCTCGGCGCGCGCTTCGGGTTCCTCGGCGAGGCCGCCAACAGCGTCGGCGGCTACCTCGCGGGCTGCGTTCCCGGCGAGCGCGGACTGAACGCCGGTGCGATGCTCGCCGAACCGCGCAAGGCCTACGTGCTGCTCGGCGTCGAGCCCGGGCTCGACTGCCACGATTCCGGGCAGGCCCTCGCGGCGATGGCGGCGGCGGACGTCGTCGTCGCGCTGTCCGCCTTCGCCGGTCCCGCGCTCGAGTATGCCGACGTCATCCTGCCGGTCGGGCCGTTCACCGAGACCTCGGGCACCTTCGTGAACACCGAGGGCCGCCTGCAGAGCTTCAACGGCGTGGTCCAGCCGCTCGGCCAGGCGCGCCCGGCGTGGAAAGTGCTGCGCGTCCTCGGCAACCTTCTCGGGCTCGCCGGCTTCGACTTCGACACGAGCGAGGCCGTGCGCGACGCGGCGTGCCGGCCCGAGTCGGCGGCCGGAAAGCTCGACAACCGCATCTCCGGCATCGCGCTCGACCTTGCGCGCCCCGGCGCCGCGCTCGAGCGGGTCGCCGACGTGCCGATCTATTTCGCCGATCCGGTGGTGCGCCGCGCGCCCTCGCTGCAGCGCACGCGCGACGGCGCCGCGCCGAAGGCGCGCATGAACGCCGCGACGATCGCCCGGCTCGGCCTGGAAGCGGGCGCGCGGGTGCGCGTGCGGCAGGGCGGCGGCGACGCGGTGCTCGAGCTCGCCGCGGACGAGGGGCTCGCCGACGGCGTCCTGCGCGTCGCGGCGGCCCATCCGTCGACGGCGGCGCTCGGCGCGATGTTCGGCCCGATCGCGGTGGAGCGGGTATGAACGAGATCGTGCTGACGCTCGAGGGTTACTCGGCCTCCGTCTTCGGCCCGGACTGGGGGCCGGCGGTGTTCCTCACCGTCAAGTACCTCGCGCTGATCGTCGCGATCGCGCTGCCGGTCATCCTGTGCGTCGCCTACCTGACGCTCGCCGAGCGGAAGGTCATCGGCTACATGCAGTTGCGCATCGGCCCGAACCGGGTCGGGCCGGCCGGACTGCTGCAGCCGTTCGCCGACGTCCTGAAGCTGCTGGTGAAGGAGGTCGTCGTCCCGAGCGGCGCGAACAAGCTGCTGTTCGTCGTGGCGCCGATGCTGTCGCTGATGCCGGCGCTCGCCGCGTGGGCGGTGATCCCGTTCGCGCCCGAGCTGGTGCTCGCCGACATCAACGCCGGGCTGCTCTACGTGCTCGCGCTCACCTCGATGGGCGTGTACGGCGTCATCATCGCCGGCTGGGCGGCGAACTCGAAGTACGCGTTCCTCGGCGCGATCCGCTCCGCGGCGCAGATCGTCTCCTACGAGATCGCGATGGGCTTCGCGCTGGTGTGCGTGCTGATGGTGTCGCAGAGCCTGAACCTGTCGGAGATCGTCGGCGGCCAGGCGCGCGGCTACTTCGCCGGATTGGGCGTCAACTTCCTCTCGTGGAACTGGCTGCCGCTCTTCCCGATGTTCCTGGTGTACTTCATCGCCGCGGTGGCCGAGACCAACCGCGCGCCGTTCGACGTCGCCGAGGGCGAGTCGGAAATCGTGGCCGGGTTCCACGTCGAGTACTCCGGCATGGGGTTCGCGCTCTTCTTCCTCGCCGAGTACGCGAACATGATCCTGGTCTCGACGCTCGCCGCGGTCATGTTCCTCGGCGGCTGGCTGCCGCCGGTCGACTCGCCGGTGCTGAACGCGGTGCCGCCGATCATGTGGCTCGCGCTGAAGGTGGCGGCGCTCCTGTTCTGCTTCCTCTGGTTCCGGGCGACCTTCCCGCGCTACCGCTACGACCAGATCATGCGGCTCGGGTGGAAGGTCTTCATCCCGCTCACCATCGTCTGGCTGGTGGTGATCGGCGTCTGGATGCAGACGCCGTACAACCCGTGGCCGTCGCCCTGATGCCGCGCCCGGGCCGCACGCGCAAAGGAGTGGCGCGATGACGATCGAACGCGTCCGTGACTTTTTCCGGACCTTCCTGCTGCTCGAGCTGGTGCGCGGTCTCGCGCTCACCGGCCGCAACCTGTTCGCCCGCAAGGTCACGATCCAGTTTCCGGAGGAGAAGACGCCGGTCTCGCCGCGCTTCCGCGGCCTGCACGCGCTGCGCCGCTACCCGAACGGCGAGGAGCGCTGCATCGCGTGCAAGCTCTGCGAGGCGGTTTGCCCGGCGCTCGCGATCACCATCGAGTCGGAGCAGCGCGCCGACGGCACGCGCCGCACGACGCGCTACGACATCGACCTCACCAAGTGCATCTTCTGCGGCTTCTGCGAGGAGTCGTGCCCGGTGGACTCGATCGTCGAGACGCGGCTGCTCGAGTACCACGGCGAGAAGCGCGGCGACCTCTACTACACGAAGGAGATGCTGCTCGCGGTCGGCGACCGGTACGAGGAGCAGATCGCGAAGGACCGCGCGACCGACGCTGCATACCGATGATGTTCGAGTACTACGTCTTCTGGTTCTTCGGGGCGATCCTGATCTTCGCCGGGCTGCGCGTGATCACCGCGCGCAACCCGGTGCACGCGGCGCTGTTCCTCGTGCTCGCGTTCTTCACCGCCGCGGCGATCTGGCTGCTGCTGCGCGCGGAGTTCCTGGCGATCGCGCTGGTGCTGGTGTACGTCGGCGCCGTGATGGTGCTGTTCCTGTTCGTCGTGATGATGCTCGACATCAACATCGACCGCCTGCGGGAAGGCTTCTGGCATCACCTGCCGCTCGCGCTCGCAGTGGCGGTGATCATGCTGGTCGAGGCGGCGCTGGTGCTCGGCCGGGACTATTTCGGCGCCGACGCGCTGCCCGCCCCGGGGGATCCCGGCGCCGGCTACAGCAACACCAAGGCGCTCGGCAGGGTCGTCTACACCGAGTACGTCTATCCGTTCGAGCTCGCCGCGGTGCTGCTGCTGGTGGCGATCGTCGCGGCGATCGCGCTGACGCTGCGGCGGCGCAAGGACACGAAGTACCAGGATCCGGCGCGGCAGGTGGCGGTGCGGCGGCAGGACCGCGTGCGGCTGGTGTCGATGCGGGCGGAGAAGAGCGAGGAGTGAGGGGAGGGAAGCGAGGAGCACGAGCGCTTCCGGCATGACCGCTGCCGGACGATCCGCACCACGGCTCCTTGCTCCCCGGTCCCCACCCCGGACTGACAAACAGGGAGAGTCGAACAAAAATGCTGTCGCTGTCGCATTTCCTGATCCTCGGGGCGGCGCTCTTCGCGATCAGCATCGTCGGCATCTTCCTGAACCGGAAGAACGTGATCATCCTGCTGATGGCGATCGAGCTGATGCTGCTCGCGGTGAACATGAATTTCATCGCGTTCTCGTACTATCTCGGGGACATCGCCGGGCAGGTGTTCGTGTTCTTCATCCTCACGGTGGCGGCCGCCGAGTCCGCGATCGGGCTCGCGATCCTGATGGTGCTGTTCCGCAACCTGCGGACGATCCACGTCGAGGATCTGGACAGCCTGAAGGGATGAGAGGGGGGCGGGAATGAGCCAGTCGATGAGCGCCGCGGGGCGGGCCTCCGCCGGAGTTGACGCGTGAGCGGCGCGATGAAGCTCGCGCTGCTGGTGCCGCTCGCGCCGCTCGCCGGCGCGATCGTCGCCGGGCTGCTCGGCGGCCTGATCGGGCGCACCTGGTCGCACCGCGTCACCATCGCCGGCGTCGCCGTGGCGTTCGCCGCCTCGTGCGCGATCTTCAACCAGGTGCTGGGCGGCGCCAACATCGAAGGCACGGTGTACACCTGGCTCGTGTCGGGCGGGGTCAACTTCGAGATCGGCTTCCTGATCGACCGGCTGACCGCGCTGATGATGGTGGTGGTGACCTTCGTCTCGCTGATGGTCCACGTGTACACGATCGGCTATATGGCCGACGACCCGGGGTACCAGCGGTTCTTCGCCTACATCGCGCTGTTCACCTTCTCCATGCTGATGCTGGTGATGGCGAACAACTTCCTGCAGCTCTTCTTCGGCTGGGAGGCGGTCGGCCTCGTGTCGTACCTGCTGATCGGGTTCTGGTACAAGCGACCCAGCGCGACCTACGCGAACCTGAAGGCGTTCCTCGTCAACCGCGTGGGCGACTTCGGGTTCATCCTCGGCGTCGGCCTGGTGCTCGCCTACTTCGGCAGCCTCGACTACGCGACCGTGTTCGCCGCCGCGCCGGGCAAGACCGGCGCCACGATCGAGATCCTGCCCGGCGCGCAGTGGGCGGTGCTCACCGTGATCTGCGTCTGCCTCTTCATCGGCGCCATGGGCAAGAGCGCGCAGTTCCCGCTGCACGTGTGGCTGCCCGACTCGATGGAGGGCCCGACCCCGATCTCGGCGCTGATCCACGCCGCGACGATGGTGACCGCCGGAATCTTCATGGTCGCGCGCATGTCGCCGCTGTTCGAGCTGTCGGACGCCGCGCTCTCCTTCGTGCTGGTGATCGGCGCGATCACGTCGTTCTTCATGGCGCTCGTCGCGCTGGTGCAGTACGACATCAAGCGCGTCGTCGCCTACTCGACGCTGTCGCACCTCGGGTACATGACCATGGCGCTCGGCGCCTCGGCCTACTCTGCGGCGATGTTCCACCTGATGACGCACGCGTTCTTCAAGGCGGTGCTGTTCCTCGGCGCCGGCTCGGTCATCGTGGCGCTGCATCACGAGCAGGACATGCGGCGCATGGGCGGGCTGCGCCGGTACATGCCGGTCACGTATGCCACCGTGCTGATCGGCGCGCTGGCGAACGCCGGCTTCCCGCCGTTCGCCGGGTTCTTCTCGAAGGACTCGATCATCGAGGCGCTGCACGCCGCGCAGCGGCCGGGTGCGGGTTTCGCGTACGCGCTGGCGGTCGCCGGCGTGTTCGTCGGTGCGCTGTACTCGTTCCGGCTGGTCTTCTTCGCCTTCCACGGCAAGGAGCGGTTCGACACCTCGACCCGCGGCCACGGCGGCCACGACGACCACGGTCACGGCGGCGGCGCGCCGCACGAGTCGCCGTGGGTGATCACCGTGCCGCTCGTACTGCTCGCGATCCCGTCGATCGCCGCCGGCTGGACCATCGGCTCGGTGCTGTACGGGAGCTTCTTCGGCGGCGCGATCGTGGTGGCGCCGGAGCACGCGTGGATCGCGGCGCTCGCGCGCGGCTTCCACGGGGTGTGGCCGATGATGGCGCACGCATTGACGACCGCGCCGTTCTGGCTCGCGGTGGCGGGCCTCGTCACCGCCTGGTATCTCTACATCGCGCGGCCCGACCTGCCCGGCGTCATCCGCGACCGGCTCGGGATCGTCACGCGCATCCTCGAGCGCAAGTACGGCTTCGACGAGTTCAACGACTGGTTCTTCGCCGGCGGCGCCCGCTCGGTGGGCACCGGGCTGTGGAAGGGCGGCGACGTGACCGTCATCGACGGCGTCCTGGTCAACGGCTCGGCGCGGCTGGTCGGGCTGATCGCCCGAATCGTGCGGCGGTTCCAGACCGGGTTCATCTACAACTACGCGTTCACCATGTTCATCGGCCTGCTCGTGCTGCTCAGCGTGTGGCTGTGGCTGTGGCGGGACGCGCTGCCCCGCTGACCGACCGGACGGCGGATAACCACACGGACAGCAGGACAGACAACAAGAATGCAGGCGGATATCTACTGGCTGTCGCTCGCGATCTGGGTGCCGGTGCTCGCCGGGCTCGGCGTGATGGCGACCGGCGGCGACCGCAACGCGCACCTCGCGCGTCCGCTGGCGCTCGCCGGCGCGCTGCTCGGTCTCGCGGTCACGGTGCCGCTGTACACCGGCTTCGACGTCGGCACCGCGGAGATGCAGTTCGTCGAGTTCGTGCCGTGGATAGAGCGCTTCAATATCAACTATCACCTCGGCGTCGACGGCATATCGGTGATCTTCATCCTCCTCAACAGCTTCGTGACAGTGCTGGTGGTGCTGGCCGGCTGGGAGGTGATCCGCACGCGCGTGAGCCAGTACCTGGCCGCGTTCCTGATCATGTCGGGATTGATGAACGGCGTGTTCGCCTCGCTCGACGCGATCCTGTTCTACGTCTTCTTCGAGGCGAACCTGATCCCGATGTACCTGGTGATCGGAGTGTGGGGCGGCCCGAACCGGGTGTACGCGGCGATCAAGTTTTTCCTGTACACGTTGCTCGGCTCGCTGCTGTTCCTGGTCGCGCTGATCTACCTGTACAACCACGCCGGCGGCAGCTTCGCTATCGTCGACTTCTGGCGGTTGCCGCTCTCCATGACGGCGCAGGTGCTGCTGTTCTTCGCGTTCTTCGCGGCGTTCTCGGTCAAGGTGCCGATGTGGCCGGTGCACACGTGGCTGCCGGACGCGCACGTCGAGGCGCCGACCGGCGGCTCCGCGGTGCTGGCGGCGATCATGCTGAAGCTCGGCGCGTACGGGTTCATCCGATTCTCGCTCCCGATCCTGCCCGATGCGAGCGCCGCGCTGTCGGGCTTCATGATCGCGCTGTCGCTCGTCGCGGTGGCCTACATCGGCCTGGTCGCGCTGGTGCAGGCCGACATGAAGAAGCTGATCGCGTACTCCTCGATCGCCCACATGGGCTTCGTGACGCTCGGCTTCTTCATGTTCAACGACGGGCGGCTGATCCCGATCGCGGTCGAGGGCGCGCTGGTGCAGATGATCTCGCACGGGTTCGTGTCTGCGGCGCTGTTCCTGTGCGTCGGGGTGATGTACGACCGCATGCACTCCCGCATGATCGACGACTACGGCGGCGTGGTGAACACGATGCCGAAGTTCGCCGCGCTGATGATGCTGTTCGCGATGGCGAACGCCGGCCTGCCCGGGACCAGCGGGTTCGTGGGCGAGTTCATGGTGATCATGGGCGCGGTGAGCCACAGCTTCTGGGTCGCGTTCGTCGCGGCGACGACGCTGGTCTTCGGCGCGGCCTACACGCTGTGGATGTACAAGCGGGTGATCTTCGGCGACGTCGCCAACCGGCACGTCGCCGAGCTCGCCGACGCGAACCGCCGCGAGCTCCTGGTGCTCGGGCTGCTCGCCGCCGCGGTCCTGGGAATGGGCGTCTATCCGAAGCCGTTCACGGACGTGATGCACTCGAGCGTCGACGCGCTGGCCAGGCACGTCGCCGTCAGCAAGCTCTGAACGCCGGGCGCCGACCGCGATGACCGACCCGACACTTCCGATCATGTTCCCGGCCTACGCCGAGATGTTCCTGCTCGGCATGGCGCTGGTCGTCCTGATGGTGGACCTGTTCGTGCCCGAGCGGCTGCGCTGGACGAGCTACGCGCTCACGCTGGCGACGCTCGCCGGCTGCGCGGTACTGACCCTCGCGGTGTCGGGCCTGGTCGGCGGCCGCACCGCGTTCACGTTCGGCAACATGTTCGTCGGCGACGCGATGGGGACCACGCTGAAGCTCGCGTGCTACGTGGCCGTCGCGGCGTGCCTGGTGTACTCGCGCCGCTATGTCGAGCAGCGCGGCCTGTTCCAGGGCGAGTACTTCGCCCTGACGCTGTTCGCCCTGCTCGGGATGATGGTGATGATCTCGGCGAACCACTTCATCCTGGTCTACATCGGGCTCGAGCTGCTGTCGCTCTGCCTCTACTCGCTGGTGGCGCTGAACCGCGACTCGGCGGCCTCGACCGAAGCGGCGATGAAGTACTTCGTGCTGGGCGCCATGGCCTCGGGCCTGCTGCTGTACGGCATGTCGATGGTGTACGGGGCCACCGGCACGCTGGCGCTTCCGCAGCTCGCGGCGCGCATCGGCGCCGGCCCGGCGCCGGAGCTGGTGCTGGTGTTCGGCCTGGTCTTCATCGTCGCCGGCGTCGCGTTCAAGCTCGGCGTCGTCCCGTTCCACATGTGGATCCCGGACGTCTACCACGGCGCGCCGAACGCCATGACGATCCTGATCGGGTCGGCGCCCAAGGTCGCGGCGTTCGCGATGGCGATGCGGCTGCTGGTGGACGGCCTGCTGCCGCTCGCGGTCGACTGGCAGCAGATGCTGATGGTGCTCGCGGTGCTCTCGCTCGCGATCGGCAACCTCGCGGCCATCGCGCAGGCGAACATCAAGCGGATGCTCGCCTACTCGACGATCGCGCACATGGGCTTCGTGCTGCTCGGGCTGCTGTCGGGCGTCGTCGGCGGCAACCTGCTCTCGGCGGACGAGGCGTACAGCGCCGCGATGTTCTACGTGGTCACCTACGTCCTGATGGCGCTCGGGGCCTTCGGCGTCGTCCTGCTGCTGTCGCGCGCCGGCTTCGAGGCCGACGCGCTCGCGGACTTCAAGGGGCTCAACCAGCGCAGCCCGTGGTACGCCTTCGTGATGCTGCTGGTGATGTTCTCGCTCGCCGGCATCCCGCCGACGGTCGGGTTCTACGCGAAGCTCGCGGTGCTGCAGGCGGTCATCGCGGCGGGGCACGTCTGGCTCGCCGTCGTCGCGGTGCTCTTTTCGCTCGTCGGCGCGTTCTACTACCTGCGCGTCGTCAAGCTGATGTACTTCGACGATCCGGAGGATGCGGCCCCGATCGAGGCGCGCGCGGACATGCGGATGCTGCTCTCGGCGAACGGCGTCGCGGTGCTCGCGCTCGGCATCGTGCCGCAACCGCTGATGGGGCTCTGCCTGACGGCGGTCCAGCAGTCCTACGGGCTGCGCTGATCCGCCGGCATGAAGAAGCACGCCGGCGGCGATCTCACCGAGCACCGGGTCTCCGGGGAGGAGGTCTACGGGGGGGTCCTGCTGCACGTGCAGCGCGACGCGGTGCGCCTGCCCGACGGGCGGGTCGCGACGCGCGAGTACATCGATCACCCGGGGGCGGTGGCGATCGTGCCGGTTCTCGACGACGGCCGGATCCTGCTCGAGCGCCAGTTCCGCTACCCGCTCGGCCGCGTGATGGTCGAGCTCCCGGCCGGGAAGATCGATCCGGGCGAGGACCCGCTCGGCACCGCGCGGCGCGAGCTGCTCGAGGAGACCGGACACACGGCGCGCGAGTGGCGCCACGTCGGGACCATCCACCCGCTGGTCGCCTACTCGAACGAGCGCATCGAGCTCTATCTGGCGCGCGGCCTCGCCGAGAGCCGCGAGGGCGCCGCGCTCGACGACGGCGAGTTCCTGGAGACGTTCGCGCTGCCGCTCGCCGAGGCCCTGACGTGGGTGCGCGACGGCCGGATCACCGACTCGAAGACCGTGACGGGCCTGCTGTGGGCCGAGAAGCTGCTCGGCGGGGAATGGCCGTGAGCCCGGGCGCGTGCCGCGGCGCGAGCCGGGAGCTCGCCGCACGCGCAGCCACGCGGGGCGCGGCACGCGGCGCGAAGATGCGATACTCGCAGCCTGGCCGGCCGCCGGGGCCGGGGCACGCGACGGCGGCAGGATCTGTGCGATGCGCTTGATCACCTGGAACGTGCAGTGGTGCAGGGGCTGCGACGGGCGCGTGGACCCGGCGCGCATCGTGCGGACCGCGCGCGACATCGCCGACTTCGACCTGCTGTGCCTGCAGGAGGTGGCGGTCAACTTCCCCGGCCTCCCGGGCTCGGCCGGGGAGGACCAGGTCACCGCGATCGCCGGCTTCCTGCCGGCCTACGCGCCGGTGTTCGGCGCCGGCGTCGACGTCCGCGGCGGCGACGGGCGGCGGCAATATTTCGGCAACGTGATCCTGTCGCGCCTTCCGGTGCTGCGGGCGTACCGCCACTTCCTGCCGTGGCCGGCCGATCCGGCTGCGACGGGCATGCAGCGCGTGGCGGTGGAGACCGTCGTGCAGGGGCCCGCCGGCCCGCTGCGCATCGTGAACACGCATCTCGAGTACTACTCGGCGCTGCAGCGGACGGCGCAGGTCGAGCGCCTGCGCGAGCTCCACGCCGAGGCGGCGGCGCATGCGACGAAGGCGCGCGACGCCGACCAGCGCGCGAGCGACGGGCCCTTCGCCTGGACGCCGCGTCCGCCCTCCGCGATCCTGGTCGGCGACTTCAATCTCATGCCGGACGATCCGCTCCACGCGCGGCTCCAGGAACCGTTCGGCGGCGGCGCGCCGGCCTTCCGCGACGCGTGGTCGATCGCCCACCCGCGGGCCGCGCACGCGCCCACGGTCGGCCTCTACGACAAGGCGCAGTGGCCCGGGCAACCGTTCACGAGCGATTTCGCGTTCGTGACCGAGGACCTCGCCGCGCGGATCGAATCGGTGACCGTGAACGACAAGACCCAGGCGTCCGATCACCAGCCGGTGCTGGTCGTGCTGCGCGACGGGTGAGGCGCGCGCGCTTCGCGAGCCACCCCGCCGCGCCCGCGCGCGGCACCCCGCCTCGGCCACGAGGGGAAAAGCGCGTCGAGTCGGGTCAGCGCAGCAACAGCCAGAGGCATGCCGCGGCGAGCACGATGCACGCGTAGAGCAGGACGCGGGTGCGCACGCGCAGCGCCTCGACCGCCGCGATCAGCTTCTCGTCCTGCTCGGCGAGCGTGCGCAGGAGCTCCGAGGTCGAGACGAGCTGCGTCCGCGCATCGGCCAGCTCCGCGCGCACGGCCCGCACCTGCTCGTCGAGCGGCAGCGCCTCGTTCGCCGGCGCCTGGGTGCCGGCGGCCTCGCCCGGGCCCGGCTTCTTGAGCGTGCGCCACAGCTCGCGCGCGGTCTTCGCCACCGTCGGCGCGGCCGCGATGACGTCGCCCCACGGGATCACCTTGAACGCGATCAGCCAGTTGAACGCCATGCTCGCCAGCCTCCGCTATCCGGCCGCACCCGCCTGCGCGAGGAACGCGCGCAGCGCGTCGAGGACCTCGTCCGGCTTCTCAGCCATCATCGCGTGGCCGCTCGCCGCGATCTCGACCACGCGCGCGCCCTGCACCGCCTGGATCAGCGCCTGCGCGGCGCGGCCCGGCGTCATCGCGTCGCGGCGGGCGACGAGCACGAGCGCCGGACAGCGCACCCGCGCCGCCGCTTCCAGGCCTCCGGCGTAGTCGTTGCAGGCCGCGAAGTCGACGTGCAGCACGCCCGGCCGCTGCCGCTGCATCAGGCGCAGGTTCTCGCCGATGACCCAGAACCCGGGGCCCGGGTTGCTGGGATAGTGCGCGTAGGCGCCGTGCGACCAGATGTTGATCATGTCGTGCGCGGCGGGCTCGTCCACGCGGGTCGCGTCGAGAAGCTCTTGCGAGACGCGCATCGGGAAGGCGGCGCCGAGCAGCGCGATGCTGGCGACGCGGCCGGGATGGCGTGCCGCGCACTCGAGCACCGCGAGCGAGCCCATGCTGTGGCCGACCAGGTGCGCGCGCTCGATGCGGGCCGCGTCGAGCAGGGCGGGCAGCCAGTCGGCGATCGCCTCGATTCGCGCGAGCGGGGGCCCCTCCGAGCGTCCGTGGCCCGGCAGGTCGACCGCCAGCACGGCGTAGCCGTGATGCGCGAGATAGCGGCTCTGAAGCAACCAGACGAAGTGATCGATCTCCGCGCCGTGTACGAACACCACGCACGGCAGGCCGGGGTCGAACCGCCTGCCGCCGGTGTAGGCGAACACGCGCTTGCCGTCGACGTCGAGGTCCATCGTGCGCCTCAGGCCTTCTGCGAGGCGCGCAGCGCCGCCGCCAGATCGTCGATCAGATCCTCGGGCGCCTCGAGCCCGATCGACAGCCGCACGGTGCCGGGGCCGATGCCGGCCGCGGCGAGCGCGGCGTCGTCCATCCGGAAATGCGTCGTCGTGGCCGGATGGATCACCAGCGACTTCGCGTCGCCGACGTTCGCGAGGTGCGAGAAGACCCGCAGCGTCTCGATGAACCGGCGCCCGGCCGGGCGCCCGCCCTTGATCTCGAAGCTGAACACCGCGCCGCAGCCGCGCGGCAGCAGCCGCTGCGCGAGCGCGTGGTCCGGATGCTCCGGCAGCTCCGGGTAGCTCACCGCCGCCACGGCCGGATGGGCGGCCAGGAACTCGACCACCTTGCGCGTGTTGTCGACGTGCCGCTGCATGCGCAGGGGCAGCGTCTCGACGCCCTGCAGGACGATCCAGGCGGTGGTCGGGCTCATGCACGCGCCGAAGTCGCGCAGCCCCTCGCGCCGCGCGCGCAGCAGGAACGCCGCGATCGTCGACTCCTCCTGGAAGTCCATGCCGTGGAAGCCGGCGTAGGGCTCGGTCAGCTCGGGGAAGCGGCCGGCGGCTTCCCAGTCGAAGGTGCCGCCGTCGACCAGCACGCCGGCGACCGCGGTGCCGTGCCCGCACAGGAACTTGGTGGCCGAGTGGAAGACCAGATCGGCGCCGAGATCGAACGGACGCATCAGGTAGGGCGTCGTGAAAGTCGAGTCCACCAGCAGCGGCAGCTTGTGCGCGTGCGCGATCTCCGCCACCGCCGGCACGTCGAGGACGTCGAGCCCCGGATTGCCGAGCGTCTCGCCGAACAGCAGCCGCGTGCCGGGACGGATGGCCGCGCGCCAGGCGTCGAGCTCGCGCGGCGCGACGAAGGTCGTCTCGATGCCGAAGCGGGGCAGGGTGTAGGCGAGCAGGTTGTGCGAGCCGCCGTACAGCGCGCGGCTCGCGACGATGTGCCCGCCGGCGCCCATCAGCGTCACGATCGCCAGGTGCAGCGCGGCCTGCCCGCTCGCGGTCGCGATCGCGCCGACGCCGCCCTCGAGCGCCGCCATGCGCTCCTCGAGCACCGCATTGGTCGGGTTCGAGATGCGCGAGTACACGTGTCCGGCGCGCTCCATGTTGAAGAGCGCCGCGGCGTGGTCGGTATCGCGGAAGACGAACGAGGTGCTCTGGAAGATCGGCACCGCGCGGGCGCCGGTGGTCGGGTCCGGCAGCTGCCCTGCGTGCAGGCTCAGCGTGTCGAGATGCAGGTACTTCGGGGCTGCCATCGCGCCTCCTCCCGTGTGCGGCCGATTCTAAGAGCTGTCACGCTGTCGAAAAATGGCGACGCCGCGATCTCGTCCGGAGACACAGGCGTGCGATCCAAACCCCGGTCGTACGCCGTCCCGGGGCTCCGGACGCGAAAGCGGGCGCGCTCACGTCGGGATGATATCGGGATCGAGCGCGCAGCGACGGTCACGGCGACGCGTGACATAGTGCGCGCCGATCTGCGCGCCGGGCGGCGAAACGTGCATCCGGCACGGCACGGCTGTGCCGGGCGGCGTCGAGCGGGCGGCCGGGCGCCGGTACAGTGGGCGCGTGCCGGTCGAGAACCGGCACCGCACAAAGGAGGATCGACGATGCCGACCATGCCGTACCGACTCAAGACGCTCGCCGTCGCCGGATGGATCGCGGGATTCCTGGCGGCGCCCGCCGCGCTGGCGGGCCATACCGGCACGGGCGTCTTCGTGAATGGGGTGGAACTCTCCAGGGCGGAGGTCGCCGCGCTCTACAGGATCTCCGGGCAGATGCCGGCGCGCGGCCGCTACGTCGTGTGGAACGGCTGCATCAGGCACGTCGAGACCGGGCGCACGGCCTGTTCGCGGGCCGCCCCGGGAGGCTCCGCCTACGGCGGCCGCGCGTCCGGCGGGTTCGGCGGCGGATATGGATATGCCGACGGCGCCGGTCGCCACGGCGGATCGGGGGGCCCGTGGTTCCATCGCGGCAGCGACGCCGCCGGCGGCTACTCGGTCGGCGGCGACGGTTCGGGGTGCATCTACACGCCGAACTGGTCGAACTGCTGACCGGCCCTGCGGTGTCGGTCCGACGCGGCGACCGCCCGCGCCTGCGGACGAATCCGGACGCCGCCTAGCCGACGCGGATCGGCAGGTAGATGCGCGCGTCCTCGCGCTTGACCAGCACCGCGACGTGGCCCGCGGCCCCGGCCGCGAGCCGCCGCAGATCGTCGACGCTCTTCACGCTCTCGCCGTTCAGCGCGAGGATCACGTCGCCCTGGCGCACGCCGGCCCTGGCCGCCGGCCCCTCGGCCGCCTCGACCACGACGCCGCCCTCGACTCCGAGCTGCTTGCGCTCGGCCTCGCTCAGCGGCCGCACCGCGAGCCCGAGCTTGCCGGTCTGCGGCGAGCGCTCGCCGCCGGCCGCGGCGACGCGCTCGGCGGGCCACTCGCCGACCGTGGCGGAGAGCGTTCGCGCCGCGCCCTTGCGCCAGACTTGCATCGACACCGCGGTGCCGGGGCGGGTCTCGCCGATGATGCGCGGCAGCTGGATCGACTCGTCGACCGCGCGGCCGTCGACCGCGAGGATGATATCGCCGCCGCGCACGCCGGCCTCGTCGGCCGGGCTGCCCGGCTCGACCGCGCTCACCAGCGCGCCGCGCGCCTTGTCGAGCCCGAACGATTCGGCGAGCTCGGCGGTCACCGGCTGGATCGTCACGCCGAGCCGGCCGCGCTGGACCTTGCCGTACTTCAGCAGATCCTCCTTGATCTTCATCGCGGTCTCGATCGGGATCGCGAACGAGAGCCCCATGTAGCCGCCGGTCCGGCTGTAGATCTGCGAGTTGATGCCCACGACCTCGCCCGCCATGTTGAACAGCGGTCCGCCGGAGTTGCCCGGGTTGATGGCGACGTCGGTCTGGATGAACGGCACGTAGCCCTCGCTCGGCAGCGCACGGCTCTTGGCGCTGACGATGCCCGCCGTGACGGTGTTGTCGAGCCCGAACGGCGAGCCGATCGCCGCCACCCACTCGCCGACCTCGAGCCGCGACGAGTCGCCGACCTTCACCGCGGGCAGGCCGTCGGCGTCGATCTTCACCAGCGCGACGTCGGTGCGGCGGTCGACGCCGATCACCTTGGCCGTGAACTCGCGCTTGTCGGGGATGCGGACGATCACCTCGGCGGCGTCGGCGACCACGTGCGCGTTGGTGAGGATGTAGCCGTCCGGGCTGATGATGAAGCCCGAGCCCACGCCCCGGCGCGGCATGGGCTGTCTCTCTTCGGGCAGCGGGATGCCGAAGCGCCGGAAGAACTCGCGCATCGGATCGCCCTGCTCGAGGGGCAGGTCGGGCGTCGCGGTGCGGACCCGCTGCGTGGTGCTGATGTTGACGACCGCCGGGCCCTGCGACTTCACCAGCGCGGTGAAGTCCGGCAGCGTGCGCGACGGCGCGGCGGCGCTCGCCGGCGCGGCGGCGTGCAGCGCGCGGATCGGCGCCAGGTCGGCGCCGAGCGCGCCGGCGAAGACGGCGACCGCCAGCACGGTGGAAATCGCGATCGCACGGGAGGTGCGTCTGTTCATTTGCGGTCTCCTCGGGAACGATGCGGAACCTTGTGCGCGATTCGGCAGCGCGGACCGCGCGGGGTTCCGCTCACCAACAGTTCGTTACAGCCTGTAACAGTCCGTTACACCTGGACCGGGAGACCTCGCCGCGCTGCAGAGGGCGCGCCCGGGTCCGGTAAGATCCGCGCCGGGGGCGCGATGGCGGACGGATCCACGGGGGAGGTGCCGCGGGCGGCGGAGCCCGGCGAAGCGCCGCAGGCGGCGGCGATCACGCTCGGGCGGGGCATGCTGATCCTGCGCGTGTTCGTGCCGTTCGCGTGCGGCTATTACCTCTCCTATCTCTACCGCACGGTCAACGCGGTCATCGCGCCGGACCTCGTGCGCGACCTCGCGCTCGACGCGGGCCGGCTCGGGCTGCTCACCTCCACCTACTTCCTCGCATTCGGCCTCTTCCAGCTGCCGCTCGGGATCCTGCTCGACCGCTTCGGTCCGCGCCGCGTGGACGCAGCGCTGCTCGCGGTCGCCGGGGTGGGCGCGCTCCTGTTCGCGCTCAGCCGCGAGTTCGGCGCGCTCGTCGTCGCCCGCGCGCTGATCGGCTTCGGCGTGTCGGCCGCGCTGATGGCCTCGATGAAGGCGTTCACGCTGTGGTTCCCGCTCTCGCGCCTCGCCTCGCTCAACGGCTGGGTGATGGCGATCGGCGGGCTCGGCGCGCTGTCCGCGTCCGTCCCGGTCGAGGCCGCGCTGCGGATCACCGACTGGCGCGGGGTGTTCGAGGTCCTCGCGGCGACCACCTTGCTCGCCGCGGGTGCGATCATGCTCCTCGTGCCCGAGCGCGCGGCACCGGGGGGCGGCGAGCGGCTCGGCGCGATGCTGCGCGGCATCGCCGCAGTGTTCGGCGACGCCGCCTTCTGGCGGATCGCCGCGATCTGCATGACGGTGCAGGCGGCCTTCCTCTCGGTGGGCGGACTCTGGGTCGCGCCGTGGCTGCTCGACGTCGCGGGACTGGCCCGCGGGACCGTGGCGACCTACCTGCTGGTCTTCGCGGTCGCAATGACCGCCGGATTCGCGTTCTTCGGCAGCGCCGCCGACCGCCTGGAGAGCGCCGGCTGGGGCGCCGCACGCCTCTTCGTGATCGGCGCGGTGGCGTCGACCGCCGGCCTGGCGCTCATCGCGCTCGGCGTGACCCGCGGCGCGCTTGCAGTCTGGATCATCGTCTACTTCGCCAGTCCGGCCTCGGCGCTCTCGTACGCGATGCTTTCGCGCCGCTATCCGCGCGCGCAGGCCGGGCGCGTCACCACCGCGCTCAACTTCGTGGTGTTCGCCGCCGCGTTCGCCGCGCAGTGGGGCATCGGCGCGATCGTGAACCGCTGGCCGGCGGTCGACGGCGTCTATCCGCTCCCCGCCTACCGCGCGGCGTTCGGCGCGTGCGTCGCGCTCGAGATCGCCGCGCTCGCATGGTGGCTCGTGCCGCGGTCCGACGCCGCACGCCGGCGAAGCGGCTAAGATGACGCCATGGCGGCCCTAGTGCACGAGAGGTGGCGACGGTGAGCAAGGCCTTCGTCCGCGATTCCGACGTCGATTCCGACGACGCCCGCGACGCCGACGGGCCCGATGCGGGGGAGTCCGGCGCCCCGGCGGGCGCGAAGAACTACATCACGCCGGCCGGCTACGCGCGGCTGCGCGACGAGTTCAAGCGGCTCTGGGAGATCGAGCGGCCCGAGCTCGTGAGGACCATAGCCTGGGCGGCCTCGAACGGCGACCGTTCGGAGAACGCGGACTACATCTACGGCAAGCGCCGCCTGCGCGAGATCGACCGGCGGATCCGCTTCCTGTCGAAGCGCCTGGAGCTCGCCGAGATCGTCGATCCGCAGCAGCGCGACGAGCGCGACCGCGCCTTCTTCGGCGCGACCGTGACGGTCCGCGCCGCCGGGGCGAGCGGGACGCGGGAGATCGCGATCGTGGGCGTGGACGAGGTCGATCCGGCCCGCGGGTGCGTTTCCTGGGTCGCGCCGATCGCCAAGGCGCTGCTGGGCGCGCGCGCGGGCGACGTCGTGAAGCTGCGCACGCCGGCCGGCGTCGAGGAGCTCGAGGTCGTCGAGGTCCGCTACGCGCGGATCGACTAGCGCCTGTCGCCTTGCAGGCGGACAGCGCGGCCGCGCTAGTTCGAGGGCTGGTCGCGCGGCGTGCCGGCGAGCCGGGTGAAGTCGCCGGCCTTCACCTCGGTCAGGTTCCCGACGTCGAGCCGGCGCCGCAGCGCGTCGCGGATCCCGGCCGGCGTGAGCGCGGCGATGCGCGCCTCGAACTCGATGTCCCACGCGAACGTGCGGCCGAGCTCGAGGTAGCGGCAGAGCCGCGCGGCGAGCGCGGCGTCGGAGTTCCGCGCGAGGTGGCGGCGCTTGAGCAGGCCCTTCTTCGCGTTCTCGACCTCCTCCGCGGCGAAGCCTTCGTCGAGCGCGCGCCGGATCTCCTCGCGCACGGCCTGCTCGAGCTTCGCCCGGTTCTGCGGCGCGTAGATCGCGGTGATCCCGAACTCGCCGACCGCGTCGTGCGAGCCGGCGGTCAGCCACGAGCCGACGCTGTACGAGAGCCCGTCGGTCTCGCGGATGCGGCGCCAGAGCCGCGAGTCGGACGAGCCGCCGAGCAGATAGTTGCCGAGCACCAGCGCGGCGAACTCGGGGTCGTCGTCGCGCAGCCTGAGGTTGAGGCCGGCGCGGTAGATCGCGTTGGCCTTGTCCGGCGTCTCGATCACGCGGTCGATCGGCGGCGCATCGAAGTAGCGCGCCGGGATGCGCGCGTACGGCGAGGGGGTCTTCCACTCGCCGAACAGCCGCGCGACGAGCGGCGCGATCTCGCCCGGATCGAAGTCGCCCACCACGGCGAGCTCGCTGTGCGTGGCGCCGAGGAAGTCGGCGTGGCAGCGCCGCACGTCATCCAGGGTGACGGCGCGGATCTGCGCGGCGCGCTCGTCGAGCGTCGGCGTGTAGTGCCAGTGCCCCGGCGGATAGGGCGCGAGGTGGCGGTTGATCGTGAGCCCGGCGAGCGCCGACGGATCGCTGCGCTGGCCGTCGATCGACGTGAGCAGGGAATGCTTGATCTGCTCGAACTCGCTCTCGGGGAACGAGGGCTCGCGCAGCATCTCGGCGGTCAGCTTCAGCGCCTCGGCGAGATTCTCGCGCACCGTGTCGATCGTCGCGCCGTCGGTGCCGACGCTCACGTTGGCGCGCAGCCGGTCGAGCGCGTCGCGCAGCTCCGCGCGGCTGTGGTGCCGCGTGCCCCGCGCCAGCATGGCGCTCGCGATCGAGCAGGCGGTGCTGCGACCGGTCGTGCTCTGCTCGTCGCCCCAGTGCAGCACGAGCGCCGCGTTCACCTTGCCGCCGCGGGTGCGCTTGGGCAGCATCGCGAGCTTCATCCCGCCGGGCAGCTCGCGGCGGACGAGCCGCGCCTCGAGGTTGCCCGGCGTCGGGTCGAAGGCCTCGCCGGCGGCGACGCCGGCGGTGTCCGCGAAGTCCTTGAGCATCGCGGTGACGTCCGGCGCCGCCGGAATGGCGACGCGCTCCGGCTGGTCGCGCGGCACGAAGATGCCCAGCGTGCGGTTGGCCGGGCGCAGATAGGTCACGGCCGCGCGCTGCACCTCCTCGCGGGTCACCTGGGCGACGCGGTCGCGGAACCAGAAGAGCAGCCGCCAGTCGCCCATCGCGACGAACTCGGAGAGCGTGATGGCGAGCGCGCGCGAGTCGGAGAGCAGGTTCTCGATGTCGTTCTGGATCTTCAGGCGTGCGCGCTCCACCTCGGCGTCGGTGATCGGCTGGTCGGCGAAGCCCTCGAGCACGCCGAGCAGGGCGTCGCGCGCCGCGTCGAGCGACTGATCCTTGCCGAGCGCCGCGCCGAAGTAGACCGATCCCGCCTCGCGCGTCTGCCGGTCGTTGCCGAACGTCGCCGTCGCCTTGCCGGACTCCACCAGCGCCTTGTGCAGCCGGCCGGACGGCTGCTGCGTCAGGGCGAGGGTCAGCAGCTCGACCGCGGCGAATTCGGGATGCGTGCCCGGGGGCGCGTGGTACATGGCGCTCACGAGCTGCACGTCGCCGACCCGGCGCAGCACGACCTGGCGCTCGCCGTCCTGCGGCGGCTCGACGGTGTAGGTGTTCACGAGCCGCCGCGACGGCCGCGGGATCGCGCCGAAGGCGTCGACGACGAGCGCCAGCGCCTTCTGCGGCTCGAACCGGCCCGCGATCACGAGCGTCGCGTTGTCGGGCTGGTAATAGCGCCGGTAGAACGCCTGCAGGCGCTCGATCGGGACGTTCTCGATGTCCGAGCGGGTGCCGATTACCGAGCGGCCGTAGTTGTGCCAGTGGTAGGCGGTGCCGATCATGCGGTCGCGCAGGAGTCCGAACGGGCTGTTCTCGCCCGACTCGAACTCGTTGCGCACCACCGTCATCTCGCTCTCGAGGTCGGCCTTCGACACGCGCGAGTTGACCATCCGGTCGGCCTCGAGCGCGAGCATCGCCGCGAGATTGTCCTCGCTGGCGGGGAAGGTCCCGAAGTAGTTCGTCCGGTCGAACGACGTCGTGCCGTTGTAGCGCACGCCGCGCTTCAGGAACTCGCCCTTGACGTTCGGGTGGCGCGGCGTGCCCTTGAACAGCATGTGCTCGAGCAGGTGCGCCATGCCGCGCTCGCCGTAGTCCTCGTGGCGGGAGCCGACGAGGTAGGTGATGTTGATCGTGATCGTGTCCTGCGAGGCGTCCGGCGTCAGCAGCACCTGCAGCCCGTTCGGCAGGCGGTACTCGGTGATGCCCGCGACCGTCGGGCCTTGCGTGACGCCGGCGGGCAGCGCGGCCGCCGCGGCTCCGCACAGCGGGACGAGGAGGGCGGCGAGAAGAAGGGCGAACGCGCGGATCGTCCGGCGGGATCGTTCCATCGGGGCGGTCTCGCTCCGGCAAGGGTTGCTCGGCCGCAATTCTACCCGGTCAGGCGGCCAGGATCGCGCGCGCGGCGTACAGGACGAGCATTCCGGCAAGGATGGTCGCGAGCGTGCTGCGGGTCCGGGCGGCGACCAGGATGGCGGCGACGGCGGCGATCGGCTTGGGGTCGCCGAGGCCCCAGGCCGGCGCGCCCCCGGCCATGGCGATCTCGGGGGCCACGAGCGCGGTGAAGACCGCGGCCGGAACGAAGCGCAGTCCGCGCTGGACGTACGCCGGCAGCACGATGCGGTGCAGCCACAGGATGAACGAAGCGCGGGTGCCGAAGCTCGTCGCCGCGAGCAGCCCGATCAGCAGCCAGGCGGTCAGCGGGTCCATCGTTCGACGGCCATCCCGGCCGCGACGCCCGCGACCGCCGCGGCGATCAGGCCCAGGCGGAACGGCAGCCCGCTCGCCGCGAGCGCCGCCGCCCCGGCGGCGAGCGCGGCCGCTCCGCCGGCGCGGTCGCGCACCGACGCCACCGCGAGCGCGACGAACGTGAGCACCACCACGAACTCGAGCGACCAGCTCGCCGGGATTCCTGCGCCGACCACGATTCCCGCGCACGCGGCGGCCTGCCAGGTCACCCAGATCGCCGTGCATGCGCCCATGAAGTACTGGGCGTGTCCGGCGTCGTGCGGTCGCGCCCCGATGCGCGCGATGGCGTGCGCGTAGCCGTTGTCGGAGAGGAAGTAGGCCGCGATCCAGCGCGACCGCGGCGAGAGCACCCGCAGATGCGGCGCGAGCGAGAGGCTGTACAGCACGAACCGGAGGTTGAGGATCAGCCCGGCGGCGGCGACCACCGCGAGCGGCGTGCCGACCGCGGCGAGCTGCAGCGCGGCGAGCTGCGCGGTGCCCGCGTACACGATGAACGACATCGCGACCGCGAGCCAGGGCGAAAGCCCCGCGCCGATCATGGCCACGCCGCTGATCGCGCCGAACGCGGCGACGCCCGGAAGCACCGGCAGACATGCGCGGAGACCCGCGAGGAAATGCGTGGAGATCGGCACGGCGGCGCGAGACCTCGGGGGCCGGCGGCAGCCGATCCCGGGGCGCGGGATTGTACCGAAACCGGACCGGCGCCGCCGACCCTCGCGGGCGCCGTGCCGAGCGACGTGCAAATTCGGGCACGTCCGGGACCTTCGATGCGTTGCTTCGGCACGCTCCCGACTGATCTAATGTCGCCCTATGCCCGGCATGCCGCCGACCGCCGCGGACCCAGCACACGGCCTCGCGTGGCGCGCGGGCCCGCTCGTGCGGCATCCGGCGACCGTCATGGTCGCGGCCTGCGTGCTGGTCGCGCTCGTGTGGGCCGCGGTGCTGGCGTCGGCGTCCGCGGGAAGGGCCGGCGCCGCAGCACCGGACGCGCTGGCGGTCGCCGCCGCCGCGATCGTCTCGCTTGCGCTGATCGCCGCCGGCTGGATCGGGTGGCGCTGGCTCGACCAGGTGGCCCGTGTGAGCGAAGCGCTCGACGCGCGCGACCTGCCGTCGGGCGCGGCCGGCTGGCAGGCGCGCCTCGCCGCCATCGATGCGCTGCGCGAGAGCCACCTGCAGCTGCGCGCGCTGCTCGACACGATGGCCGAAGGGCTGACGCTGCGCAGCGCGCCGGACGGCCGGCTGCTCTATCACAACGCTTCCGCGCTGCGGATCCTCGGCATCGCGCCCGCCGATGCCGCCGGGGGATGGGGCGTGCCGCCCGTCGGGTGGGAGGCGTGCGACGAGGACGGCCGCCCGCTCGCGCCGGACGCGCTGCCGACCGTGATCGCCCTGCGCACCGGCGCGCCGTGCCGCGACCGGGTGACGGGGCTGAAGCGACCCGACGGAAGTCTGATGTGGCTCTCGTGGAACGCAACGCCGCTCTTCCGCGGCGGGGCGTCCAGCGCCTACGCGGTGCTCACGACGTTCAGCGACGTCACGTCCCTCAAGTCGGCGGTGCTCGCGGCGCGCGAATCGCAGCGCTCGATCGAGGCGCTGGTCGACAACGTCGCGGGGGTCGTCTATCGCGTGCGCTGGGGGACGCCGCCGCGGCCGCTCTACGTGAGCGACGGGATGGAGCGGCTGAGCGGTCGCCACGCGCAGGAGTTCCTGGCCGCCGAGGGGGTCTACCGCAACGAGATCGTCGCCAGCGCCGCGGACCGCGCGCGCCTGGACGCGGCGGTGGCCGAAGGGATCGGCACCGGCGGCCGCTACGAGCTCGAGTACCGCATCCGCTGCGCGGACGGCGCGCTGAAGTGGGTGCTCGACCGCGGGCGCGTCGTCGCCGACGAGGCCGGCGCGCCGGTGGTCGAGGGCCTCATCACCGACATCACCGCGCGCAAGGCCGTCGAGGACGCGCTGCTCGCGCGCTCCGAGCAGCTGCAGGTGATCCTCGACAGCATCGACCAGGGGCTCACGCTGCGCGATGCCGCCGGCCGGATGATCGCGTGGAACCGGCGCTTCCTCGAGCTCTGGGACCTGCCGGCGGAGGCGATCCGCGAGGGCATCACGATGGAGGAGGTGTTGCGACTGCTCGCGGCCAGAGGCGAGTACGGCCCCGGGGATCCGGAGCGCCACGTGCGCGAACGACTGGCGTGCATGGGCGGCGCGCGGGCGCTCGTCTACGAGTGGGCGCGGCCGGACGGCACCGTCCTCGAGGTGCAGCAGAGCCCGACGCCGTCGGGCGGGCTCGTGCGGGTGCACACCGACGTCACCGCGCGCCGCCGGGCCGAGGCGGCGCTGCGCGAGAGCGAGAGCCGGTACCGGATGCTCTTCGACGCGAACCCGAGCCCGATGCTCGTGTTCGACGCCGCCTCCTACCGGATTCTCGCCGTGAACCAGGCGGCGATCGACGAGTACGGCTACAGCCGCGAGGAGTTCCTCGGCATGACGCTCGCCGACCTGCGCGACCCGGCCGAGTGGCAACGGGTGTCCGCGGAGATCCGCGCGCGCCCTGAGCACGCACGGGTCGTGCTCGACCTGCGGCACCGGCGCAAGGACGGCATCGAGATGGAGGTCGTCGTGCGCTCGCATCCGCTCGATCTCGGCGGGCGCCGGGCGCGCGTCGCCCTCATGCACGACGTCACCGACCGCAAGCGCGCCGAGCGCGAGATCGCCGGGAAGAACGCCCAGCTCGAGGCGATCCTGGAGAACATGGCGCAGGGCGTCTCGATGTGGGACGGGCGCCTGCGGCTGATCGCGTGGAACCGGCGCTACGAGCAGCTGTTCCGCTTCGCCGACGGCCTGCTGCGCCCGGAGCTCGCGCTGGCGGACGTCTGCCGCGCGATGGCCGCGCGCGGCGACCTCGGGAGCGAGGATCCCGCGGGCCGCGCCGAGCGGCTCGTCGGCGAGCTGAGCGGGCGCGAGGCGCACCTGCGCGAGCTCACGCTCGGCGACGGGCGCATCCTCGAGGTCCGCTCGGTGCCGCTGGCGGACGGGGGCAGCCTGCACACGGTCGCCGACGTCACCGACCGGCGCCGCGCCGAGCAGGCGATCCGGCGCAAGTCGGACGAGCTCGAGTCGGTGCTCGACAACATGGCCGACGGCGTCGTGATGCTCGACTCCGAGCTGCGGCTCGCCGCGTGGAACCGCCGCTACTGCGAGCTGTTCGGCATTCCGGATTCGGCCGTGCGCGCCGGCATGGGCTACGCGGAGCTCACGCGCTACTACGATGGCGGCGAGGCCGGCGAGATCGACGTCGAGGAGACCGCGCGGCTGCGCGCGTCGGTGGCGCAGGGGGGCATCGCGTACTCGCGCGAGATCCGCGGCCCGCGCGGCAGGATCGTGGACATGCGGTCGGTGCCCGCGCCGGCGGGCGGCACGCTGCGCACGTACACCGACGTGACCGAGCGCAGGCGCGCGGAGGACGCGCTGCGCAAGCGCCACGAGCTCGAATCGCTGATCCTCTCGATCTCCGCGCGCTTCATGGCGCTCAACCCGGAGGCGACCGACCGCGCCGTGGAGGAGGCCCTCGCACGCGTCGGCACCTTCGTCGGCGCCGACCGCTGCTTCGTCACCGAGATCGAGGAGGGCGGCCGCGCGTACATCCGCCGGTTCGAGTGGTGCGCCGCCGGGATCGATCCGGCGCCGCAGACGCGCGAGCGGCTGCCGGTGGATCTGGCGCGCGCCGCCTGGCGGCCGCTGCTCGCCGGCGAGCCGTTCCGCATCGCACGCCTCGACGATCTGCCGCCCGGCTGCGACGGCTGGCGCGCGCTGCTGGCGCAGGCCGGGACGCGCTCGATGGCGATCGTCCCGCTGGTGCTGGGTGGGCGCACGGTCGGATCGTTCGGGTTCGACGTGGTCCGCGGCGAGCGCACCTGGACCGAGGACGAGCTGCTGCTCTTCCGCGTCACCGCCGACCTGATCGCGAGCGCGCTCGAGCGCAAGCGGGCGACGGCCTTGCTGCGCTTCCGCGCCGATCTGGAGGAGCTGGTGCTGGCCGCCTCGACGCGGCTCATCAGCATGCCGCCCGAGGAGATCGACGGCGCGATCACCGGCGTGCTGGGCCTGGCCGGCGGCTTCCTCGGCTGGGACCGCGCCACGGTCGTCCTGCTCGACTCGACGCGGACCTACCGGTACATGACCCACGAGTGGTGCGCCGAAGGCATCGCGTCGTCGGCGCCGCAGCGCCGGCGGCCGGTGCCGGTCGTCGACTTCGCGGAGACGTGGCGCCGCGTGCTCGTCGGAGAGCCCGCCCAGTGCGACATCGAGGATCTCGCGCCCGGTTCGATGCTGCGTGCCGCGTGGGAGGCGGCAGGCGTGCGCTCGAGCCTGTCGCTGCCGCTCGCTTCCGGCGGACGCGTGATCGGGGCGATCTCGTTCGACGCCTGCCGCACCGCGCGCCGCCTCGGCGGCGAGGAGGTCAGGCTGGCCCGCATCATCGGCGACACGGTCGCCGGCGCGATCGAGCGCAAGGAGGCGCACGAGAAGCTCGCCTTCCGCCTCGCGCTCGAGCAGCTGATCCTCTCGATCTCGACGCGCTTCATGAACCTGCCCTCGGGGGCGCTCGACGCCGCGCTCGGCGCCGCGCTCGGGGAGGTGGCCACGTTCATCGACGCCGATCGCGGGCACGTCGACCTGCTCGACGCGACCGGCGAGCGCTACACGGTGCCCTACCAGTGGCACGCGCCCGGCGTCGCGCCCGCGCTGCACCGCACCGGAGAGCAGCCGACGCGGGCGCGCTACTCGTGGGAGACCCTGCGCAAGGGCGAGATCCTGCTCGTGCACAGCGTCCGGGACCTTCCCGAGAGCGCCGCGGAGTACCGGTCGACGCTGGAGGCGGCCGCGATCCGCTCGCTGCTCGGCGTGCCGATGACCGTCCAGGGGCGCGTCATCGGCGCGCTCGGCTTCGACATGGTGAACGGCGAGGAGCCGTGGAGCGCCGAGGCGCTGCCTCTGCTGCGCGTGGTGGCCGACATCTTCGCCGGCGCGATCGAGCGGCGCCGGCACGAGCAGGCGCTCGCCGCGAGCGAGGCGATGCTGGCCCGGACCAGCGCGATCGCGCGCGTCGGCGGCTGGGAGCTCGATCTTTCGCGCCGCGAGCTCCACTGGAGCGCCGAGGTCCGCCGGATCCTGGAGATCGCGCCAGGCTATCGTCCGACACCCGCGGCGGCGCTGGCGTACTTCGCGCCCGCGGCGCGCTCGACGCTGAACGCCGCCGTACGGCGGTGCGCGCGGCACGGCGAGCCGTTCGACGTCGAGCTCTCGCTCGCGACCGCCGCCGGACGCGCGCTGTGGGTGCGCATCCAGGGCGAGGCGGTCTACCAGGACGGCCGGGTGCGCGCGCTTGCCGGCGCGCTGCACGACATCACCGGCCGCAAGCACGCCGAGCGCGCGCTGCAGGCGCGCATCGACCTCGAGTCGCTGATCCTCGCGATATCGACGCGCATGATCAACCTGCCGGCCGACGGTCTGGAGGCGGCGGTGCGGAACGCCCTGCGCCAGGTCGGGGAGTTCCTCGGCGTCGACCGCGGCTACGTGAATCTGCTGGACGAGACCCGCACGCTGTTCTCCACGCCCTACCAGTGGCACGCGCCCGGCGTGGCGCCGGCGGTGCACCGCCAGCAGCCGCAGCCGGTGGCGCGCTTCGCCTATGGCTGGAACCGCCTGCTGCGCGGCGAGGTGCTGTACGTGCCGTGCACCGGCGACCTGCCGCGCCGCGAGGCGGTCTACCGTGCGGCGCTCGAGGAAGCGGGCATCGCCTCGATGCTCATCGTTCCGCTGGTCGAGCGCGGCGAGGCGATCGGCGCGGTCGGATTCGAGCGTCTGGACGCGGGCGGCGGCTGGGGCGAGGAGGTGCTGGTCCTGATGAAAGTCGTCGCCGACATCCTCGTCAACGCGATCGAGCGCGATCGGGCGCACGGCCAGGTGCGCCGGCTGAACGAGGAGCTGGAGCAGCGGGTGCGCGAGCGCACCGCGCAGCTCGAGGCGACCAACGCCGAGCTCGAGTCGTTCTCCTACTCCGTGTCGCACGACCTGCGCGCGCCGCTGCGGCACATCGAGGGTTACAGCCGCATCCTCGAGCAGGAGCACGCGGCGGGCCTGGACGCGCAGGGCCGCAGGTTCCTCGCGCGCGTGCGCTCCGCGGTGGAGCGCATGGGGCTGCTGATCGACGATCTGCTCGCGCTGTCGCGCGTGACCCGCGCCGACATGCGCGTCGAGGCGGTCGACCTGTCGGCGCTCGCCGCGGCGATCGCGCAGGAGCTGTTCGCGACCGCGCCGGAGCGCAGGCACGAGTGGACGATCGAGCCCGGACTGCGCGCGAACGCGGATCGCCGTCTGATCATGATCGTCCTGCAGAACCTGCTCGGCAACGCGTGGAAGTACACCCGGAACGCGCCGGTGTCGCAGGTGCGCTTCGGGCAGGCGGAGCGCGAGGGCGGCCGGGCGTTCTTCATCCGCGACAACGGCGCCGGCTTCGATCCGGACTACGCCGGCAAGCTGTTCAAGCCGTTCCAGCGCCTGCACGGCGCCGACGAGTTCGAGGGGACCGGCATCGGGCTCGCGACCGTGCACCGCATCGTGGCGCGGCACGACGGCGTGGTGTGGGCGGAAGGCCGGCCCGGCGAGGGCGCGACGTTCTGGTTCCGGCTGCCGTAGAAGAACGCAGCGAGGCGGCCGCCCCGCGCGGCCTCACCCGGCGGGCGGCCGCTCGTTCAGCGCCAGCCAGAACCCGGCGATGCGCCCCAGCGCGTCGACGAAATCGTCGAACGCGGTCGGCTTCCTGACGTACGCGTTGGCGCCCAGGCCGAGCGCGGCCGCGAGATCGCGCGGCTCGACCGAGGTCGACAGCATGACCACCGGCAGCAACCGGGTGCGCGAGTCGCCCCGGATGCGCCTCAGGACTTCGATGCCGTCCAGACGCGGCAGCTTGACGTCGAGCAGCACGAGGGCCGGCAGCGCCGCGTCCCGGCCGTGCAGGCGCTCGAGCGCGGACTCGCCGTCGGACGCCACCTCGATGCGGGCGTCGGCGCCCGCGCGCGCGAACGCGCGCAGCGCGAGCGCCGCCTCGTCCGGATCGTCCTCGACGAGCAACACGACGGTCCCACGGGCCGGGCCTGCGGCCATCTGCGTACCCCGCGCCATCTTCCTCGCACCGGATGCCATCGGAACGGCTGCCGCAAAGCGGCAGGGGCGGCCGCATGGCGGGCGTCGTTCTCGTTCTCGCCCGCGCGCTGCCGCCGGCAATGACGTTGTCATCGTAGCGCGGCGCCCGCGGCGGCGTCTGTGAACAATTGTCACACGCCCCGGCGCCGGGCGGGGAGCAGGGCGGCGGTGCGGTCGCCGCCGCGGCCGCCGCGCCCGCGCAGCAGACGGCGGCGGGGGATTGAAACGCCGCGCGGGCGCCCGCATCTGCCCCCTGGTGTCCGAACCGGGGGGCGTGATGATGAGCACGGCAGAGAAGGAGACGCGGGCGTTCCAGACCGAGGTGAAGCAGCTGCTGCACCTGATGGTCCACTCGCTCTACAGCAACAAGGAGATCTTCCTGCGCGAGCTGGTCTCGAACGCCTCCGACGCGGCCGACAAGCTGCGCTTCGAGGCGCTCTCCGCGCCCGGGCTGCTGGCGGAGGACGCCGACCTGCGCATCCGCGTGAGCGTGGACCGCGCCGCCCGCACGATCACCGTGTCCGACAACGGGGTCGGGATGTCGCGCGACGAGGTGGTCGCCAACATCGGCACCATCGCCAAGTCCGGGACGCGCGAGTTCCTCGCCGCGCTGACCGGCGACCAGGCGCAGGACGCGCGCCTGATCGGCCAGTTCGGCGTCGGCTTCTACTCGTCGTTCATCGTCGCCGACCGCGTGACCGTCCTCACGCGCCGCGCCGGGCTGCCGGCCGATGCCGCCGTGCGCTGGGAATCGGCCGGCGAGGGCGAGTATACGCTGGAAGCCGCCGACAAACCGGCGCGCGGCACCGACGTGATCCTGCACCTGCGCGACGGCGAGGACGAACTCCTCGACGAGGCGCGGCTGCGCGCGATCATCCGCCGCTACTCCGACCACATCGGCATCCCGATCCTGATGAAGAAGCGGATATGGGACGACGAGAAGAAGGCGTACCGCGCCGGCGACGAGGAAGAGACGGTGAACCAGGCGAGCGCGCTGTGGGCGCGCCCGCGTTCCGCGATCTCCGACGAGCAGTACCAGGAGTTCTACAAGCACGTCGCGCACGACTTCGAGCCGGCGCTCGCCTGGACCCACAACAAGGTCGAGGGGCGCCAGGAGTACACGCAGCTGCTCTATGTCCCGTCGCATGCGCCGTTCGACCTGTGGGACCGCCACCAGCGCAAGGGCATCAAGCTCTACGTCAGGCGCGTGTTCGTCATGGAGGACGCCGGGGAGCTGCTGCCCGCCTACCTGCGCTTCGTGCGCGGCGTGGTCGACTCGAACGACCTGCCGCTGAACATCTCGCGCGAGATCCTGCAGGAGTCCAAGGACGTCGAGGCGATCCGCTCCGGCTGCGCGCGGCGCGTGCTCGGGCTGCTCGAGGACCTGGCGGCCAACCAGCCGGAGAAGTACGCGACGTTCTGGAACGAGTTCGGGCGCGTGCTGAAGGAGGGCCTCGGCGAGGACGTCGCGAACCGCGAGCGCATCGCGAAGCTGCTGCGCTTCGCCTCGACCCACGCCGACACCGAGGCGCAGACGGTCTCCCTCGCCGACTACGTCGCGCGCATGAAGGAGGGCCAGGCGACGATCTACTACGTGACCGCGGAGACCTTCCTCGCCGCGCGCAACAGCCCGCATCTCGAGGTGTTCCGCGAGAAAGGCGTCGAGGTGCTGCTGCTTTCCGACCGCGTCGACGAATGGGTCGTCGCGAACCTTCCCGAGTTCGACGGCACGCCGCTCGCCTCGGTCGCGCGCGGCGACCTCGACCTCGGCAAGCTCGCCGGCGACGCGGCGAAGGCAGAGCGGGCGGAACAGAGCGAGGAGTACAAGGACGTCGTTGCGAAGCTGAAGCAGGCGCTCGGGGAGCGCGTCAAGGACGTGCGCGTGAGCCGGCGCCTGACGGCGTCGCCGGCGTGCCTGGTGGCCGACGAGCTCGACCTCGGCGGGAACCTGCAGCGCATCCTCAAGGCGGTGGGGCAGGCCGCGCCGCAGTGGAAGCCGATCCTCGAGGTGAACCCGGGCCACCTGATGCTGCGCCGGCTGAAGCAGGAGGAGAAGCGCTTCGACGACTGGGCGCTGCTCCTGTTCGAGCAGGCGCTGCTCGCCGAGGGCGGAACGCTGGACGACCCGGCCGGGTTCGTGCGCCGCATGAACGCGCTGATGCTGGAGATGGCCGGCGCGCCGGGTGACGGGTGATGGGGTGATGGGTGACGGGGCGGCGGCGCGGGAGCCGCTCTGCGCCGATTTCTTCTGCGCGGTTCGCCGTTAGCGCCTCGCGCGGCAATCATCACCCTTTACCCATCACCCCATCACCCGCTCGACGCCGCCACGATCCGGTTGCGCCCGGTCTCCTTGGCGCGGTAGAGCGCCTTGTCGGCCCATTCGATGAGACGCTCCGCCGTGGTCTGCGACCGCGGCTCCGCGCAGGCGACGCCCATGCTGAGCGTGACCACCTGCGCGGCGCTCGACGCTGCGTGCGGGATCGCCTGCGCGTGCACGCCGCGGCGCACGCGCTCGGCCACCTCGGCCGCGCCCCAGAGCGGCGTGTCGGGCAGGACCAGCGCGAACTCCTCGCCGCCGTAGCGCGCGGCGAGATCGGTCGGCCGCCGGCACTCGCGCCGCAGCACCTGCGCGACCTGCCTGAGACACTCGTCGCCCTGGGCGTGCCCGTAGCGGTCGTTGTAGCCCTTGAAGTGGTCGACGTCGCACAGGGCGAGCGAGAGCGGCTGTCCGGTGCGCGCGGACCGCATGAGCTCGACGGCGAGGTGCTCGTCGAAGCGGCGCCGGTTGGCGAGGCGGGTGAGGCCGTCCTCGCGCGACAGGCGCGCGAGCGCCTGGTTCGCCGCCTCGAGATCGGCCGAGAGACGCGCGAGGTTGCGGTGCATGGCGTCGATCCGCTGCATGGCGCGGATCTTCGCACCCAGGACGACCTGGCTGACCGGCTTGACCAGATAGTCGTCACCGCCCGCCGTGATCGCGCGGTCGAGATCCTGGTCCTCGTCGCTCGCCGACAGGAAGATGATCGGCAGCCAGTCGCCGCCGGACAGATCGCGCAGCTTGCGCGCGACCGCGTAGCCGTCCAGGTCGGGCATCGTCACGTCGAGCAGCGCCAGGTCCGGCCGCTCGTGCACGAACCGCTCGATCGCCTCGCCGCCGCTGCCGGCGCTGATGGGCGCGTGGCCGAGCCGCGTGACCATGCCCTCGAGCGCGGCGCGTATGGTGCGCGAATCGTCGACGATGAGGATCTTCATGCCGGGTGGAGGCCGACGAGGGTCCCCGGCCGGATTATCGACGAGAAGCCGGGCGGCATCGGCACCCGCCGGTCCCGAACGTGGCACCGGTCACGCCCGCGGCGGCCGGGCCGGACCAGGTGCCGGTCTCAGAGCTGCGCGAGCATCGCCTCGGCGCCCGAGACCTCGTACTTGCCCGGCGCCTCGACGTTCACCTTCTTCACCATGCCGTCCTCGACCAGCATCGAGTAGCGGGCCGAGCGGATGCCCATGTTGCGGGCGGTGAGGTCGAGCTCCAGCCCGAGCTTCTTCGTGTACTCGGCGCTGCCGTCCGCGAGCATCCGCACCTTGCCGGCGGCCTTCTGGTCCCGGCCCCATGCGTTCATGACGAACGCGTCGTTCACCGAGACGCACCAGATCTCGTCGACCCCCTTCGCGCGCAGGGCGTCGAAGTTCTGGACGTAGCTCGGCACGTGCTTCGCCGAGCAGGTCGGGGTGAACGCGCCGGGCAGGCCGAAGATCACGATCTTCTTGCCCTTGGCGAGCGCGGCCACCGAGTGGTCCTGCGGATTGATCGGGCAGCCGTTCGGATCGAACTCGACCGATTCGGACAGCTTCCCGTCGGGCAGGCGGTCTCCGGCCTTGATTGTCATGCGTCGTTCTCCTGGTTGGATCGCGCCCGGCCGTTCGCCTGCGGTCGCTCGACTGCGGCCGCTCGACTGCGGGTCGGGCGCCGCCGCCGAGGATGGCGGAAGTGCGCGGCAAAGTCAAAATCGTCACGGCGGCAGTCCGCAATTCCGTTGAGACACCAGGGTTTTGCGGCTATATTCGGACGCTCATCGCGCCCCGCCGCCCCGCCATGGCCGTCGCCGCAGTCGCCCAGCAGGAACGCCGCCTGACGCTCGCCGAGGTGGTGAACGCGCTCGTTGCCGACGGCCACGTCGCGCGCGAGGAGTGCGAGCGGCTCGTCGCCGAGCGCCGCATGCACCGCGGCGGCGTGCACCCGCTGGTCGTGATCGCCGACCAGAAGTGGAAGTCCGCGCTGCCGCCGCACAAGCCGCTGACGCTCGAGCTCGTGACCGAGTGGTTCGCCGGGAAGGTCGGGATGCCGTACTTCCACATCGACCCGCTGAAGATCAACTTCTCGGCGGTGACCGACATCATGTCGAGCGCCTACGCCGAGCGCTTCAAGATCCTGCCGGTCGAGGTGAGCTCGAAGGAGGCCGTGATCGCCACGGCCGAGCCCTACCTGCGCGAGTGGGAGCAGGAGCTCGCGCGCATCCTCAAGCTCGAGATCAAGCGGGTGTTCGCGAACCCGCTCGACATCAACCGCTACATCGTCGAGTTCTACAACCTCGCCAAGTCGGTCAAGCGGGCGGCGAAGACCGGCGAGAGCCGCTCGGAGCTCTCGAACTTCGAGCAGCTGGTCGAGCTCGGCAAGACCAACCGCCAGCTCGACGCCAACGACCAGCACATCGTCCACATCGTCGACTGGCTGTGGCAGTACGCCTTCGACCAGCGCGCGAGCGACATCCACATCGAGCCGCGCCGCGAGCTCGGCAACGTGCGCTTCCGCATCGACGGGGTGCTGCACAACGTCTACACGCTGCCGATGCCGGTCGTGGCGGCGATGACCAGCCGGATCAAGATCCTCGGCCGCATGGACGTCGTCGACAAGCGCCGCCCGCAGGACGGCCGGATCAAGACGCGCACCGCCGACGGGCAGGAGGTCGAGCTCAGGCTATCGACGCTGCCGACCGCGTTCGGCGAGAAGCTCGTGATGCGGATCTTCGACCCGGAGGTGCTGGTCAAGGACTTCAGCGAGCTCGGCTTCTCGGACGAGGACAAGGCGCGCTGGAACGAGATGACCGCGAAGCCGAACGGGATCATCCTGGTCACCGGGCCGACCGGCTCGGGCAAGACGACCACGCTCTACTCGACGCTCAAGTCGCTGGCGACGCCGGAAGTGAACGTCTGCACGATCGAGGACCCGATCGAGATGATCGAGCCCGCATTCAACCAGATGCAGGTGCAGACCGCGATCGACCTGTCGTTCGCCGAGGGCGTGCGGGCGCTGATGCGCCAGGATCCGGACATCATCATGGTCGGCGAGATCCGCGACCTGGAGACCGCCGAGATGGCGATCCAGGCCGCGCTGACCGGGCACCTCGTGCTCTCGACGCTGCACACGAACGACGCCGCCTCGGCGGTGACGCGGCTGCTCGACCTCGGCGTGCCGGCCTATCTGCTGAACGCCACCATTCTCGGCGTCATGGCGCAGCGGCTGGTCCGCACGCTGTGCCCGGAATGCAAGCAGAAGGTGCCGTACGGATCCGAGCGCGCCGCCGACGTGTCGTGGGACGAGCTGGTGGCGCCGTGGAAGGCGCGGCGACCGCACCACGTCTACCGGCCAGTCGGCTGCCTCGAATGCCGCATGACGGGATTCCGCGGCCGCAGCGGCATCTACGAGGTGATGCTCCTCTCGCCGGCCGTCAAGAAGCTCGTGATCGGCCAGGCCGACCTCGGGCAGATCCGCGAGCAGGCATACAAGGAAGGCATGAAGAGCCTGCGGATCAGCGGCGCCATGAAGGTCGCAGCCGGGCTGACGACCTTCGAGGAAGTCCTCAAGGCGGCACCGCCGCACCAGCCCGACCATTGAGCGCGCCCTGCCGTCCGGAGTCCCGCGTGCGGCAGCCGCTCAGCGTGCGCCATGACGTCGCTGCCGCCCGCCGCCGGGACGCCTGAGGCCGCGGCGGCGCAGCGCGGCCGCCTCGGTCGCGACCTGCTCGGCGCGGCCGGCCTCGCGGCCGCGTACGTCCTCGCGGTGCGCCTCGGGCTTCACTTCGCGCCGCTGCACGCCGCGGTGCCGGCGATCTGGCCCGCGTCCGGGCTGGCGCTCGCCGCGCTCGCGCTCCGCGGCCCGCGGCTCGCCCCGGGCGTCTTCGCCGGCGGCGCGGTCGCGAGCGCCTGGGCGGGGCTGCCGCTCGCCGGTGCGCTCGGCGTCGGCGCCGCGGCCGCGCTCGAGGCGCTCGTCGGCGCGTGGCTGCTGACGCTCGTCCTCGATTTCCGCCGGACGCTGCGGCGCGGCCGGGACGTGTGCGTACTCGTCTCTCTGGCCGCCGCCGGCGCGTCGTGCGTCGGCGCGACCGTCGGCACCTTGAGCCTGCTCGCCTCCGGCACGACGCCGGAGGCGGCGTCGCTCGGCGCGTGGCTCGCCTGGTGGGGCGGGGATGCGCTCGGCGTGCTGATCGTCGCGCCGGCGGTGTTCGCCTGGGTCGCGGATCCGCGGCCGAATCGCGTCGCCGCGGGCGCGATCGCCTACGGCGCGCTGATCGGCGCCTGCCTCCTGATCGGCGCGCGGGCGCTCGGCGACGCGTTCGCCGTGCCCACCGGGCTTGCGGTGGCCGCCTTCGGCCTCGCGCCGCTGGCGGTGCTGCCCGCGATCCGCTTCCCGCTCCGGGAAGTGGCGAGCTTCAATCTCGCGGTGGCGGCGGTCTGCGCGCTCGGGGTCACGGCCGGCGTCGCAACGGCCGACCCGCACGGGCAGACGACCTACGAGGGCCTGACGCTGCACGCGATGCTCGCGGCGCTCGCCGTACTGACGCTGACGCTCTGCGCGATCGGCGCCGAGGGACGCGATGCGCAGGCGCGCCTGCGCGAGAGCGAGGCGCGCTTCCGCAGCCTGACCGCGCTCTCGGCCGACTGGTACTGGGAGATGGACGCCGACCTTCGGTTCAGCTCCCTGACCGGGAACGTCGCGGGTGCCACCGGCGTCGCGCCGGAGTCGATAATCGGCAGGCGGCGCTGGGAGATCGCGGGGCTCGATCCGGTGAGCGGGGGCTGGGACGGGCACCGCGCCGATCTCGAAGCCCGGCGCCCGTTCCGCGACCTCCAGGTCCAGCGCGCGCTGCCCGACGGCAGCGTGCGCTACGCGCTCGTGAGCGGCGAGCCGGTGCTCGACGAGACCGGCGCGTTCGGCGGCTACCGCGGCGTCGGACGCGACATCACCGCGGAGCTGCGCGCCGAGCAGGCGCTGCGCGAGTCCGAGCAGCTGTTCTCGCACCTGTTCCACTCCAGTCCGCAGGCGATGGCGCTCAGCCGGATGGACGACCAGACGCTGATCGAGGTGAACGCGGCCTGGTGCGCGCTGTCGGGCATGAGGCGCGAGGAGGTCATCGGCCGGCCGGTGCCGGAGCTCGACTTGCACGAGAATCCCGAAGCGCGCGAGACGATCCGCCGCGCGCTCGAGGCGAGCGGGGAGGTGCGCGACGTGGAGCTGCGCTTCCGCCGCCGCGGCAGCGGCGTCGCCGAGGTGCTGTACTCGGGCTCGGTAGTGAGTCTGCGCGGCGAGCGGTGGGTCGTCGCCTCGCTCGTGGACGTCACCGAGCGCAACCGCGTGGAGCGCGAGCTGCGCGAGTCGCGCGGCCGGCTCGAGGCGATGTTCCGCGACAACCCGCAGCCGCTCGCGATCTCGGCCTGGGCGGACGGGCGGATCATCGACGTGAACGACGCCTGGACCCGCGCCTACGGCTATCGACGCGAGCAGCTCGTCGGGGGCAGCTTCGCCGACATCGGCCTGTGGGCCGAGGCGGGCGCGCGCGACGCGATGTACGAGCAGGTGCGCGCGACCGGCACCGTCCGCGATCTGCCGTGCCGGTGGCGCACCGGTGCGGGCGCCCTGGTCGAGGTCCTCTTCTCCGGCCACCGCATCGAGCTCGCCGGCGAGACGGTCATGCTCTCGAGCAGCACGGACGTCACCGAGCGCAACCGGGCCGCGCGTCTGCTCGCCGAGTCCGAGCAGCGGTTCTCCCGGATCTTCCACGCGAGCCCGGTGCCGGTCGTGATCAGCGAGCCCGACGACGGGCGCTACGTCGAGGTGAACCAGGCGTGGGTGAGCTTCTTCGGCTACCCGAAGGACGAGGTCATCGGGCGGTCTGCGGTCGAGGTCGGCGTCTGGCTCGCGTCGGAGGATCGGGCCGAGTTCGCGGCGCGGGTGAAGGCGGCCGGCTCGGTGCGCAACCTCGAATGCCGGATGCGGCGGCGCTCCGGGGAGATTGCGGACGTGCTGGTGTCCGCCGACGCGATCGATCTCGCGGGCGAGCCGCGCCTGCTCACCTCGGTGATGGACATCACCGAGCTCAAGCGCGCCGAGCGGCAGCTCAAGACGAGCGAGCGGCGCTTCCGCGACTTCGCCGAGGCGGCCGGCGAGTACGTCTGGGAGACCGACGTCGAGGGGCGCTACAGCTACCTCTCGCGCCGCGTCGAGCAGGTGCTCGGCTACGCGCCCGAAGAGCTCTACGGGCGCAAGCCGACCGAGCTCATGCCGCCGGGCGAGGCGGACCGCGTGGGCGCGATCGTCGCCGAGTTCGCCGCTCAGGCGCAGCCGTTCCGCAACCTCGAGTTCGGCTCTTTCGCCCGCTCGGGCAGCCTGGTCTGGCAGCTCGTGAGCGGCGTGCCGATCCTCGACGATGCGGCGCGCGTGCGCGGCTATCGCGGGACCGCGCTCGACATCACCGAGCGCAAGCGCGCCGAGCACCGCATCGAGGAGCTCGCCACGCGCGACCCGCTGACCGGGCTGCCGAACCGCCTGCTGCTCGGCGACCGGCTGGCGCAGGGCCTGCTGAGCGCGCAGCGCGAGGGCGAGCTGCTCGCGGTGCTGTTCGTGGACCTCGACCACTTCAAGAACGTGAACGACACGCTCGGCCACTCGATCGGCGACCTGCTGCTGAAGGAGGTCGCGCGGCGCCTGGGCGGGGTGGTGCGCAAGGGCGACACCCTGGCGCGGCTCGGCGGCGACGAGTTCGTGATCGTCCTCGAGGGTCTCAAGTCGGCCGACGACGCGGGCCAGGTGGCGCAGAAGATCCTGAACGCGCTGGCGCAGCCTTGCGTGCTGGACGGACACACCCTGAGCACTGCAGGGAGCGTCGGCATCGCGATCTACCCGACCGACGGCGGCGACGCGACCACCCTGATGCGCCACGCCGACACCGCGATGTACGCGGCGAAGTCGGGCGGCCGCAAGAACTACCAGTTCTTCTCGTCCGACATGAACGTGCGCGCGACCGAGCGGCTCAAGCTCGAGGAGGCGCTGCGCGGCGCGCTCGAGCGCGGCGAGCTCAGGGTGTTCTACCAGCCGCGCGTGGACATCACCACCGGCCGGCTGACCGGCGCCGAGGCGCTGCTGCGCTGGGCGCATCCCGAGCACGGCCTGGTCGGCCCGTCGCGATTCATGCGGGTGGTGGAGGAGACCGGCATGATCCACGCGTTCGGCGAGTGGGTCCTGCAGACCGCATGCAACCAGACCAAGGCGTGGAACGCGCTGCACGGCCCGCCGTTCGCCGTGGCGGTGAACTTCTCCGGCAAGCAGTTCAACCAGGCGCTGCTCGGCCGGGTGAGCGACGCGCTGCAGTCGAGCGGGCTCGAGCCCGAGCTGCTCGAGATCGAGGTCACCGAGCGCGCGCTGACGCGCAACGCGGAGGACAGCCGCGCCCTGACGGCCAAGCTGCGCGAGCTCGGCGTGCGGATCGTGGTGGACGATTTCGGCACCGGCTACTCCTCGATGAGCGAGCTGCGGCGCCTCGGCGTGCACGCGATCAAGATCGACCGCTCGTTCGTGCGACTGATGGGCACGAGCCAGGACGACCGGATCGTGGTGCGCGCGATCATCGACATGGCGAGGAGCCTCCAGCTCGCGACCATCGCCGAGGGCGTGGAGCGCGAGTCGGAGCTGCACCTGCTGCGCGACATGGGCTGCAACGAGTACCTGGGCAACCTGCTGCTGCCGCCGGTGCCGGCGAGCGAGTTCGAGCGCGCGATGCTGCGCACGGCGAGCATCTTCGCGTTCCCGCGACGGGGATGAAAGGAAAGTGGGCAGTGGACAGTGGGCAGTTGACAGTAGAAGGACGCAGCAGCGCTGACGCGCTGCTGCCCACTGTTCACCGCCAACTGCCCACTTTCATTTCGACAAGTACCGCATCGCCCGCTCGAGGCCCTCGATCGTGGTCGGGTACATGCGCCCGCCCATCAGCTCGCGCAGGATGCCGATCGACTGCCGGTAGGGCCAGAGCTGCTCCGGCTCGGGGTTGAGCCACACCGCCTTCGGGTAGACGTCGAGCACCCGGCGGAGCCAGACCGCGCCGGCCTCCTCGTTGTGGTACTCGATCGAGCCGCCCGGCTGCAGGATCTCGTACGGGCTCATCGTCGCGTCGCCGACGAAGACGAGCTTATAGTCGTGCCCGTACTTGTGCATGATGTCGGCGGTGCGCGTGCGCTCGGAGTGCCGGCGCCGGTTGTCCTTCCACACGAAGTCGTACAGGCAGTTGTGGAAGTAGAAGTACTCGAGGTGCTTGAACTCGGTCTTCGCCGCGCTGAAGAGCTCCTGCGCGAGCTTGATGTGGTCGTCCATCGAGCCGCCGACGTCGAGGAACATCAGCACCTTCACCGTGTTGTGCCGCTCCGGGCGCATGTGCAGGTCGAGGTAGCCGGCGTTGCGCGCGGTCGAGTCGATCGTGGTCGGCAGGTCGAGCTCCTCGGGCGCGCCCTCGCGCGCGAAGCGGCGCAGCCGCCGCAGCGCGACCTTGATGTTGCGCACGCCGAGCTCGACCTCGGAGTCGTAGTTGCGGTACTCGCGCGCGTCCCACACCTTGACCGCCGAGCGGTTGCGGCTGCGGTCCTGGCCGATCCGGATGCCCTCCGGGTTGTAGCCGTAGGCGCCGAACGGCGAGGTGCCGGCGGTGCCGATCCACTTCGAGCCGCCCTGGTGGCGGCCTTTCTGCTCCTCGAGGCGCTTGCGCAGCGTCTCCATGAGCTTCTCCCACCCGCCGAGCGCCTCGATCATCGCCTTCTCCTCGGGCGAGAGGTTGAGCTCGGCCTGCTTCAGCAGCCACTCGAGCGGGATGTCGGCCTCGGCGCCGACCAGCGACTCGATGCCTTTGAAGAACTCGCCGAACACGCGGTCGAACTTGTCGTAGTTCGCCTCGTCCTTCACCAGCGTGGCGCGGGCGAGATAGTAGAACTCGTCGATCGAGGGTTCGATGACGTGCTTGGACATCGCCTCGATCAGGGTCAGGTACTCCTTGATCGAGACCGGCAGCTTGGCCGACTTGAGGCGCAGGAAGAATCCGGCCAGCATCTCAGCTCTCCGCCGGCGCGGCGTTGCGCGCCAGCCGCGCGAGCAGCCGCTCGCGGACCGCGGGCCACTCGGCGCGCAGGATCGAGAAGACGTACGTGTTCCGCAGCCAGCCGTCGGGCATGATCATGTGGTGGCGCAGGACGCCGTCGTGCCGCGCACCGAGCTCGAGGATCGCCCGGCGCGAGCGCTCGTTGCGCTCGTCGGTCCGGAACTCGACCGCCACCGCGCCCAGCGTGTCGAACGCGTGCGCGAGCAGCAGCAGCTTGCACGTCGTGTTGACGGCCGAGCGCTGGAACGAGGCGGAGTACCACGTGTTGCCGATCTCGAGCCGCCGGTGGGCGAGCTCGATGTTCAGGTAGCGGGTCGAGCCGATCGGCCGTCCGCTCGGCAGGTGCTCGACGACGAAGGCGAGGACGCGGTGCTGGTCGCGCGCGGCGAGCGCCTGCTCGACCCAGGCGGCCATGGTCTCCGGGCCGCCGATCGCCGTGTAGCCGAGCTTCCACAGCTCGCCGTCGCGCGCCGCGTCGACGAGCGCCGGTGCGTCGCCGCGCGCGAGCGGGCGCAGGCGCACCGGGCTGCGCTCGAGCGTGACCGGCTCGAGCGGCGGCCAAGGCGTGCGGTCCGCCGCGTGAGGCATGCGCGCCTACCTGTTCTGCCGCGCCACGAACACCAGCCGCTCGAACAGGCGCACGTCCTGCTCAGGGGATCGAGCGAGGGGGTCACCCCCTCGTAGCTCCCCCAAACAATGCAGGACGGCCACGCCCGCGTTCGAGGCCTGTGCCATCTCTAGCGACTCTGCCTCGCCATGAACACCAGCCGCTCGAACAGGTGCACGTCCTGCTCATTCTTCAGCAGCGCGCCGTGCAGCGGCGGCACGATCGTCTTGCGGTCCTTCGCGCGCAGCGCCTCGGGCGGGATGTCCTCCGCCAGCAGCAGCTTCAGCCAGTCGAGCAGCTCCGAGGTCGACGGCTTCTTCTTCAGGCCGGGCACCTCGCGCACCTCGAAGAACACCTCGAGCGCCTCGCGCAGCAGCATCTTCTTGATGCCCGGGAAGTGCACGTCGACGATGCGCTGCATCGTCTCCTTGTCCGGGAAGCGGATGTAGTGGAAGAAGCAGCGGCGCAGG
>JAHDYJ010000189.1 GCA_023383795.1 Burkholderiales bacterium
GAGGTAGGCGAGCCCGGCGATTCCGGCCCGATCCTTGCCCACGCCGGCGTCGTTGAGGATCACTGCGCGCACGCCGGCCGCGGCGGCGAGGAACGCCGCGATCACGCCGCAGTGCGAACCCGCGACGAGCACCGCGCCGCGCGCCGACGCCGCGAGCGCGGTGACGCTCTCGGCGGTCTCGACGCCGGCCAGGCCGACGGTCACGCGTCCTCGCCGGGCGGGGCGAAACGGATCGGGCCCTGCTGCGCGGGATGGCGGCCCACCTTGCCGGCGTAGACGCGGTGCATCCGCTCGAGGTCGCGCCGCGGGTCGCCGCTCAGGCTGATCCACTCGGCGACGCCCACCTCGCGCCGCCCGTAGTCGATGAACGCGAGGCCCACGGGCGCCTTCACGGCGCGCGCCACGCGATAGAAGCCGGTCTTCCAGTGCGCCGTGCGCGCGCGCGTGCCCTCCGGCGTGAAGACGAGATGGAACTCGTCTGCGCGCTCGAAGTGCATCGCGACCTGCTCGACGAAACCGGTCGGCGCACTGCGGTCCACGGGGATGCCGCCCACTCGGCCCAGCCAGGCACCGAACGGGCCGCGGAAGAGCGACGCCTTCGCGACGAAGTGGCAGCGCAGACCGACCGCGGCGCGGGCGAGAAATCCGACCACGAAATCCCAGTTCGACGTGTGCGGATACACCACGACGACCGTCTTCGCCGCCGGCGGCGGCACGAACACCGTCCGCCAGCCCGCGAGTCGCAGCAGCGCCCGCGCGAGGCGCGCGCCCATTCCGAACCGCACCGCGCGCGGCCTCAGCGTCACGCCGCGCGTCCCGCCGGCGCCCCGTTCACGCTGCCCGCTCCGGCTCGACGCGCAGCCAGAAGGTGACTGGCCCGTCGTTCACGAGAGCCACCCGCATGTGCGCGCCGAAGCGGCCGGTCGCAACCGGCGCATGCAGCGCGGACACTTCGCGCACCAGCGCCTCGAACAGCGTCTGCCCGGTCGCCGGATCGGCCGCCGGCGTGAAGCTCGGCCGGTTGCCGCTGCGCGTGTCCGCGGCGAGCGTGAACTGCGGCACCAGGAGCACGCCGCCCCCCGCCTCGCGCACCGAGCGGTTCATCCGGCCCGCGGCGTCGGCGAACACGCGGAACGCGAGGATCCGCTCGGCGAGCCGCGCCGCCTGCCGCGGCCCATCGCCGCGCTCGGCGCAGGCGAGCACGCACAGGCCGGGTCCGATCGCGCCCACCGTCTCGGCGCCGCAGACCACGCGCGCCTCGCTGACCCGTTGCAGGAGGGCAATCATCCGGCACGCCCCGTTCCGCCTCGCCCGTACGGCGTGGGTTTGTCCAGCACGCGCGGACGACCCGGCGAGGGCGCCTCGACCGGTCAGCCGAAGCGCCCCGTTATGTAATCCTCGGTCTGCTTCATCTTCGGCTTGATGAAGATCGAGTCGGTCACGCCGAACTCGATGATCTCCCCGAGGTACATGTAGGCGGTGAAGTCCGAGACGCGCGCCGCCTGCTGCATGTTGTGCGTGACGATCAGGATCGTGAGCCGGCTCTTGAGGTCGGTGATCAGCTCCTCGATGCTCGCCGTGGCGATCGGGTCGAGCGCCGAGGTCGGCTCGTCGAACAGCAGGATCTCGGGATCGGTCGCGAGCGCGCGCGCGATGCAGAGCCGCTGCTGCTGGCCGCCCGACAGGTTGAACGCGAGGTCGTCGAGCCGGTCGGTCACCTCGTCCCACAGCGCGGCGCCGCGCAGTGCCTGCTCGACCTTCTCGTCGACGTAGCGCTTGCGCCGCTCGCCCCGCACCCGCAGGCCGTAGGCCACGTTCTCGTAGATCGACTTCGGGAACGGGTTGGGCTTCTGGAACACCATGCTGATCCGCATGCGAACCTCGATCGGATCGACCTCGCGGCTGAGCAGGTTGGTGTTGTCCGGGTGGAGCAGGATGTTCCCCTCGTAGCGGTTGCCGGGGTACAGGTCGTGCATCCGGTTGAAGCAGCGCAGGAAAGTCGACTTGCCGCAGCCCGACGGGCCGATCAGCGCGGTCACGTTCTTCTCGTGCAGCACCATGCTCAGGTTCTTGAGCGCGTGGTACTCGCCGTAGTAGAAGTTGAGGTTCTGCACCTCCGCTTTCGCCACGAGCTTGGTGTCCGGACCGGTCATCGCTGCCATCTGCTGGTCGGGTCGCGCGAGATTACCACTTGATCCTCTGCCGCAGCCGGTAGCGCAGCCAGATCGCGAGGCCGTTCATCGCCAGCGTCATCAGCACCAGCACGAAGCCCGCGGCGGCCGCGTTCACCTGGAACGCGGCCTCGGGCCGCGAGGTCCAGTTGAACATCTGGATCGGCATCACTGTGAACGGCGAGAAGAGCCACGCGAACGGATTGCCGTCGAGCGGGCTCGGCGGCAGGAATGCGATGAACGTCAGCGCGCCGATCGTGATGACCGGCGCGGTCTCGCCGATCGCGCGCGCCATGCCGATGATCACCCCAGTCAGGATGCCCGGCGACGAGTACGGCAGGATGTGATCCTTGACGGTCTGCCACTGCGTCGCGCCGAGCGCATAGGCGCCCTCGCGGATGCTCTGCGGGATCGAGCGGATCGCCTCGCGCGTCGCGACGATCACGATCGGCAGGATCAGCAGCGCGAGCGTCAGGCCCGCGGCGAGGATGCTCTGGCCGAGGCCGAACGCGTACACGAACAGCCCCAGCGCGAGCAGCCCGTAGACGATCGACGGCACGCCGGCGAGGTTCGTGATGTTGATCTCGATCACGTCGGTCACCCAGTTCTTGCGCGCGTACTCCTCGAGGTACACGCCGGCGGCGATGCCGAGCGGGACGGCCACCGCCGCGGTCACGACCATCACCAGCGTGGAGCCGACCCACGCCGAGAGGATGCCCGCCTGCCCGGCGCGCCGCGAGGGAAACGAGGTGAAGAAGTCCCAGTCGAGCCGCGGCACGCCCTTGATCGCCATGTCGACGAACAGCGCGGTGAACGTCAGCACGCCGATCAGCAGGCAGGCGAGCCCGACCAGCCCGAACAGGAAGTCGCGTCGCTTGTGCCGCGCGATCAGCTCGCGGATCCGCCGGACCTCGTCCTGCTTCACTAGTACGCCTCCCGGAACCTGCGCCGCAGCACGTGGCCGAGGACGTTGAAGGCGAGCGTGAGCAGGAGCAGCGTGAGTCCGGCCGCGAAGATCGTCTGGTAGCCGATCGAGCCGTGCGGCAGGTCGCCGAGCGCCACCTGCACGATGAAGGCGGTGATCGTCGCCGCCGGCTCGAGCGGGTTGAACGTCAGGTTCGGCTGCATGCCGGCCGCCACGGCGAGGATCATGGTCTCGCCCACCGCGCGCGAGATGCCGAGGATGTAGGCCGACGCGAGCCCGGAGAGCGCGGCCGGGACGACCACCTTGGTCGCGGTCTGGAACCGCGTCGCGCCCATCGCGTACGAGCCTTCGCGCAGGCTCATCGGCACCGCGCGCATCGCGTCCTCGCTGATCGAGGACACGTACGGGATGATCATGATGCCCATGACCAGCCCGGCCGAGAGCAGGTTGAAACCCGGCAGCTCCGGATAGATCCGCTGCAGCAGCGGGGTCACGAAGAGCAGCGCGAAGTAGCCGTAGACGATCGTCGGGATGCCGCCCAGCAGCTCGAGGAACGGCTTGGCGACCTCCCGCACCTTGAACGGCGCGAACTCCGACAGGTAGATCGCGATGGTCGTGCCGAGCGGGATCGCGATCGCGAGCGCCACGAACGAGCTGGTGAGCGTTCCGGACAGCAGGACGACGATGCCGAAATGGGCGTCGTCGAAGAGCGGCGTCCACTGGGTGTCGGTGAGGAAGTCCCAGACCGGGACGTGACGGAAGAACGTGACCGACTCGCTCACCAGGACATACACGATGGCGAGCGTCGTGAACACCGACAACAGCGCGGCCAGGAACAGGATCGACTCGATCACCCGCTCCGCCCACCGCCGGCGGCGGCGCTGCGCGAGCCGCGCGCTGGTCAGCCCCCCGCTGCTGGACACGGCGCTCCCTGTTGCCTCGCGTGACACGGTTCGCCGGCGCTCTCTTGTTCGACGGGCCGTGAGTTTAGCCGAATCGGCGCCGGATCACGGCGGCGCGCTCCGCGCGGGGCGCCCGCCCGCCTGGAGTCCTCCGGGCGGGTGCGGTGCGCGCCCCACCCCGGACCGCTCAGAGCTGCGCCTCCCGCTTGAGCAGATCCTCGACCGTCACGCCCACGTCGGGCGTGCCGCCGAAGACGGTGCCCTTCTTGCCCTGCCGCAGCTGCTCCAGCGCGGTCTTGTACGCCGCGGCCGGCAGCGGCACGTACTTCACCTCGCGCGCGAGCTCGGCGCCGTGCGTCAGGTAGAACTCGACGAACTCCTTCACCTCCGGCTTCGCGAGGCTCTTCGCGTTGACGTAGATGAAGATCGGCCGCGAGAGCGGCTGGTAACTTCCCTTCAGCACGGTCTCCATCGATGGCGCGACCGGCTCGCCGCGCGGGTTGACGATCGGGACCGCCTTGAGCTTGTCCTGGTTCTCCACGTAGTAGGCGAACCCGAAGTAGCCGAGCGCGTGCAGGTCGCGCGAGACGCCCTGCACCAGGACGTTGTCGTCCTCGGAAGCCGTGAAGTCGCCGCGGCTCGACTTCGCCTTGCCGACGACCGCCTCGGTGAAGTAGTCGAACGTGCCCGAGTCCGCCCCCGGCCCGAAGAGCTTCAGCGGCACGTCCGGCCACGCCGGATCGACCTGCTTCCAGCTCGTCACCTTGCCCTGCGCGCCGGGCTCCCACATCTTCTTCAGCTGTTCGATCGTGAGCGTCTTGACGAACGCGTTTCTCGGATGCACGACGACGGTGAGCGCATCGAACGCCACCGGCACCTCGTGGTACTCGATGCCGGCCGCCTTGCAGTCCGCCATCTCCTTGCGCAGGATCGGCCGCGAGGCGCCGGTGACGTCGATCTCGCCGCGGCAGAACTTCTTGAAGCCGCCGCCGGTGCCGGAGATGCC
>JAHDYJ010000025.1 GCA_023383795.1 Burkholderiales bacterium
CGACAAGTTCCTGATGCAGCTCGAGGAGCAGCTGCACGAGAAGAAGGTCGAGGCGGTGTTCACCGACAGGCTGAAGGAGTACCTCGCCGAGAAGGGCTTCGACCCGCTGATGGGAGCGCGGCCGATGTCGCGGCTGATCCAGGACACGATCCGCCGCGCGCTCGCGGACGAGCTGCTGTTCGGTCGGCTCGCGGGCGGCGGCAGGGTGACCGTCGATCTCGACGACGAGGGCAAGGTGGCGCTGCGCTTCGCCGACGAGGGGACCCCGGCGGAGCCGGAACCGGCCGCGCCGTCCGAGGCGACCTGAGTCGGGCGCCGGCAGCGCGCTCGTCGATGCGAAGGCCGCGCGATGCGCGGCCTTCGTGCTTGTGGCCCCATCAAATATGCCTATCCTGCGCCGGCTGCGAGCTTGATCCATGCCACTTGACGGCCGGCGTTTGACGGACCCACACTCGCCCGCTGGGCGTCCTTGCGCGCCCCGTGCTTGCGCGCCCGTCACCAGCGGAGGAGAGAGCATGAGAACAAGCGCATTGCTCGTCGCGGTGCTCGCCGGTCTGCCAGCGATTGCTGCGGCGCAGGGAAGCAACCCCAGTCTCGGCCGCGATCTCGCGGCGGGATGCGCCCACTGCCACGGCACCGACGGCATAAGCGCCGGCGTCACCGAATCCCTCGCCGGCCGCAGAGCCGAGCAGATCGTCCAGACGGTGAAGGAGTTCCGCGAGGGCAAGAAGCCCGCGACGATCATGCACCAGATCTCCAAGGGCTATACCGACGCTCAGATCGCGGCGATCGCGGCGTACTTCGCCGCGCAGAAGCCGGCGAAATAGGGGGGCACGCGATGACACGCGAATTCAAGCGACGCGACTTCATCAAGTTCGTGGGCGCCGGTGCGGCGGCGACGCTCGCCGGCTGCGCCACCGAGACGATGGCGCCGAAGCCCGCCGGGCGGGTGTTCGTCATCGGCGGCGGCTTCGGCGGCGCGACCGCCGCGAAGTACATCCGCATGTGGAGCGGCGGCGCGATCCAGGTTTTCCTGGTCGAGCGCGAGCAGCAGTTCGTCTCCTGCCCGCTCTCCAACCTGGTGCTGGCTGGCTCGCGCACCATCGAGCAGAACACGCGCGGCTACGGTAAGCTGCGCGACTACGGCGTCACGGTGCTGCAAGGCGAGGTCGCGGCGATCGACCCGCAGAAGCGCCTGGTGAAGTTCAAGGCGAAGTACGGCGACATGAGCTACGACCGGCTGGTGCTCGCGCCCGGCATCGACTTCATGTACGACCAGCTTCCCGGACTGAACAACGCCGAGGCGCAGAAGCAGGTGCTGCACGCCTGGAAGGCGGGTGAGCAGACCGTCGCGCTGCGCAAGCAGCTCGAGGCGATGCCCGACGGCGGCGTGTTCCTGTTCTCGTTCCCGAAGATGCCGTACCGCTGCCCGCCGGGACCGTACGAGCGCGTGTGCCAGGTCGCCGACTACCTCAAGCGCGCGAAGCCGCGCTCGAAGATCCTGGTGCTCGACGCCAATCCCGACATCGTGTCGAAGAAGGGCCTGTTCCTCGCCGCCTGGAACGACCAGTACAAGGGCATCATCGAGTACCGCCCGAACCAGGAGGCGCGGGACGTCGACGTCCGCGGCCGCACCGTCAAGACCGAGTTCGACTCGTTCAAGGGCGACGTGCTGAACGTGGTGCCGCCGCAGCGGGCCGGGGCGATCGCCGCGCAGGCCGGCGTGGTGACCGCCAACAACCGGTGGTGCGAGGTCAACTGGCTCACCACCGAGTCGATCAAGGTGCCGAACATCCACGTGATCGGCGACGCCACCCAGTCGGCCGCCGGCATGCCGAAGTCCGGCTCGATGGCGAACCAGCAGGCGAAGATCGCGGCCTCCGCGATCGTCGCGCTGATGACCGGGCAGCAGGTCAACCAGACGCCGATGATCAACAACACCTGCTACAGCTACACCAGCGCGACCGAGGCGATGCACGTGACCTCGATCCACGCCTGGGACCCGGCCAAGAAGACCCTCCTGCCGGTGAAGGGCGCGGGCGGCGTGTCGCCGGCGCGCAGCACGCTCGAGAAGCAGTTCGCCGACGGCTGGGCGATCAACATCTGGAACGACATGCTGGGCTAGGCGACCGCGCGAGCGCGATCGGAAGGGCGGCTGCGGCCGCCCTTCTCTTTTCCTACGCGTGCCCCGTGCTGCCGAACCCGCCGGCGCCGCGCTCGCTCGCGGCGAACTCCGCGACGACGTTCAGCGCGACCTGCAGCACCGGCACGATGACGAGCTGCGCGATGCGGTCCATCGGGTTGAGCGTGTAGGTCCGCGCCGAGCGGTTCCAGGCCGACACCATGAGCTGCCCCTGGTAGTCCGAGTCGATCAGCCCGACCAGGTTGCCGAGCACGATGCCGTGCCTGTGGCCGAGCCCCGAGCGCGGCAGCACCAGCGCCGCCAGGCCCGGATCCTCGAGGTGGATCGCGATCCCGGTCGGCACGAGCTCGGATGCGCCCGGGGCGAGCTCGAGCGGCGCGTCGATGCACGCGCGCAGATCGAGGCCGGCGGCGCCCCGCGTCGCGTACTCGAGCGGAGTCTCGTGCAGCCGGGGGTCGAGGATCTTGACGTCGATGACATGCATCAGAGTGGACAGTGGAAAGTGGGCAGTGGAAAGCGGGCAGTGGGCGGCGCGCACGGAGGCGGCGGCCCCGCCGCCCGGAACGAGCGACCGCGGACGCTACGCGCGGACGATCATCGTTTCCCGAGCATCGCCGCGATGTGCGCGACGAGCTTGCGGGCGAGCACGATCTTCGGCGCGCGCGCGAGCGCATGCTCGCCGGCGTCGTCGAACAGCGTGAGCGCGTTGTCGTCGCGACCGAACGCCTCGTGCGCGAGGTTGGCGGCCAGGAGCGGCACGCCCTTCTTCCGGCGCTTCGCCTGCGCGTACTCGCGCAGGTTCTCGGTCTCGGCGGCGAAGCCCACGCAGAACGGCGCCTGCGGCAGCGCCGCGACCGCGGCGAGGATGTCCGGGTTCTCCGTGAGCTCGATCCTGGGCGGCCCGCCGTCCTTCTTGAGCTTCGTCTGCCGCGGATTCGCGACCCGGTAGTCCGACACCGCGGCCACCGCGACGAACACGTCGGCCCGCGGCGCGAGGCCCATGACCGCGTCGTGCATCTCGCGCGCGGTGACGACGTCCCGGCGCGCGACCCCGGGCGGCGCGGCGAGCGGCGTCGGCCCCGCGACCAGGGTGACCTCGGCGCCCGCCTCCGCCGCCGCCTGCGCGACGGCGAATCCCATCTTGCCCGAGCTCAGGTTCGTTATTCCGCGCACCGTGTCGATCGGCTCGAACGTCGGCCCGGCGGTCACCAGCACCCGCTTGCCGGCCAGCCGCTTGGGCCCGGTCATCGCGGCGAGCTCGGCGAAGATCTCGGCCGCCTCCAGCATGCGCCCCATGCCGACCTCGCCGCACGCCTGGTCGCCGGGCGCCGGACCGAAGACCGCGATGCCATCGGCGCGGAGCGTCGCGAGGTTGCGCTGGGTCGCCGGGTGCTCCCACATCTGCCGGTTCATCGCCGGCGCGATCGCGAGCGGACACTCCCGCGCGAGGCACAGCGTCGCCAGCAGGTCGTCGGCGAGGCCGTGAGCGAGCTTGGCCATGAAATCGGCCGTGGCGGGGGCGACGACGATCAGGTCGCGGTCGCGCGAGAGCTCGATGTGGGCCATGTTGTTCGGCACGCCGGGATCCCACATGTCCGTGTACACCGGGTTGCCCGACAGCCCCTGCATCGTGACCGGGGTGACGAAGCGGCACGCGCTCGCGGTCATCACGACGCGCAGGTCGGCGCCGGCCTTGACGACGAGCCGCGCCAGCTCTGCCGCCTTGTACGCGGCGATGCCCCCGGTGATCCCGAGCAGAATCCGTTTGCCCGCCAGGCCGGCCGTTGCGGTTGCGTCCACGCGATCGCGCCTCTCGCCGTTATACCCCATGCGGCGGACCACGCCGCACGAGGCCGATTCTACGCGAACCCGGAGGGAGCCCATGGGCATCACCCAGTGGCCGGCGCGCGAGCGCCCGCGCGAGAAGCTGCTCGCCCGCGGCCCGCGCGCCCTGTCCGACGCGGAGCTGCTCGCGATCTTTCTGCGCACCGGCGTGCGCGGCGCGAGCGCGGTCGATCTCGGCCGGACGCTGCTCGAGCGCTGCGGGTCGCTATCCGGGGTGTTCGGCGCCGACCTGCGGCAGCTCACCGCCCTGCCCGGCCTCGGCGCCGCCAAGTGCGCGCAGCTGCTGGCGGCCTTCGAGCTCGCGCGGCGCGCGCTCGCCGAGCGCGTCGCCGCCGGCGATGCGCTCGCCTCGCCGGCCGCGGTGCGTGACTACCTGCGGCTCTCGCTCGGCTCGCGCGGACACGAGGTGTTCCTGGCGGTGCTGCTCGACGCCCAGAACCGGGTCATCGCCGAGGAGGAGCTCTTTCGCGGCACCCTCACGCAGACCAGCGTGTACCCGCGTGAAGTCGTCAAGTGCGCGCTGCGCCACAACGCCGCCGCGGTGATCTTCGCCCACAACCACCCGTCCGGCGTCGCCGAACCGAGCCAGGCGGATCGGACCCTCACCGAGACGCTGCGCCGCTCGCTCGCGCTGGTCGACGTGCGCGTGCTCGACCATTTCGTGGTCGGGCGGGGCGAGGCGGCATCGTTCGCCGAGCGCGGCCTCCTCTGACCCCCGGATCGCGCAGGCGCTTGATGCGATTCGCGTTCCTGTCCTATAATCGCCGGCTTCCGCGAACCGAACCGGAGCAGCGTCAATGGCGCGAGTGTGCCAAGTCACGGGCAAGAAGCCGATCGTCGGCTACAACGTCTCCCACGCCAACAACCGGACCAAGCGCCGTTTCCTGCCCAACCTGCAGTACCGGCGGTTCTGGGTCGAGTCGGAGAAGCGCTGGGTGCGGTTGCGGGTCTCGAATGCGGGACTGCGCCTGATCGACAAGAAGGGCATCGAGTCGGTGCTCGCCGACCTGCGCGCCCGCGGCGCGCTCTGAGCCCGGAGGAAAGGCCATGCGCGAGAAGATCAAGCTGGAATCGACGGCCGGCACCGGCCACTTCTACACGACGACCAAGAACAAGCGCACCACTCCGGACAAGATCGAGATCAAGAAGTACGATCCCAAGGCGCGCAAGCACGTCGTCTACAAGGAAACCAAGCTGAAGTGACCGCGGCGTACGCCGCGGTCATCCCCGCGCGGGGACCGGAAAAGCTGCGGGGACGCAGGGTGCCCGCAGGACCTGGCTGGATTCCGCTCGCGCGGGAATGACGGACAAAACTGAAAAGCCCGCCGCCGGCGGGCTTTTCTTTCGGGCCCGGCGCGGACGCTACGCGTACGACCGCAGTCCGCGCGAGAACTCCACCAGCGGCCGGATGCCGGTCGCCTCGGCGCGCTGGCACCAGTCCTGGAGCTGGCGCACCAGCTGGTCGCGCGAAGCGTGCGAGCGCTCCCACAACGCCACCAGCTCGCGGCGCATCGCGTACGCCGTCGCGAGCGCCGAGCTGCGCTTGAGCTCCTCGGCGAGGCGGGTGCGCTGGCCTTCGGCAAGCTTGCGCTCGTCCCGGACCAGCCAGCGCTTGAGCCTCCGCAGCGCCTGCGCGTCGTGCGGCGCGAGGCGCTTGAGCTCCTCGGCGTAGGTCGCCTTCAACGAGCGGGCGTATCTGGCGAGCACGTCGTAGCGGTTGGCGATCACCGCCTGGACCGTGTCGAGATCGATCGCGTGCTTGGCCGGCGCGAAGCGCGGCGTCGGCGCGACCTTCTTCACCTGCGCGAGACCGAGCGCCTCGAGAATCCGGATGTAGACCCAGCCGATGTCGAACTCGTACCACTTGTTGGAGAGCTTCGCCGAGGTGGCGTAGGCGTGGTGGTTGTTGTGGAGCTCCTCGCCGCCGATCAGGATCCCGAACGGGACGATGTTCGTGCTCGCGTCCGGCGTGTCCCAGTTCCGGTAGCCGAGGTAGTGGCCGAGCCCGTTGATCACGCCCGCCGCCCAGAACGGGATCCACGCGATCTGCACGACGAAGATCACGAGACCGGGCACGATCCCGAACAGCAGCACGTCCGCCAGGCCCATCAGGATCAGCCCCAGCCGCGTGTGCTTCGCGTACACGTTGCGCTCGATCCAGTCGTCCGGCGTCCCGTGGCCGTAGCGGCTCAGGGTCTCGCGGTTGTAGGACTCCTTCACGTAGAGGAGCACGCCCAGCCACAGCACGCGGTTGATGCCGTAGATCTGCGGGCTGTGCGGGTCCTCCGCGGTCTCGCACTTCGCGTGGTGCTTGCGGTGGATCGCCGCCCACTCCTTGGTGACCATGCCGGTGGTCAGCCAGAGCCAGAGCCGGAAGAAATGCGACGCGACCGGATGCAGATCGAGCGCGCGGTGCGCCTGGCAACGGTGCAGGAAGATCGTCACCGATGCGATGGTGACGTGCGTCAGCGCGAGCGCGACGAGCACAAAGCCCCACCAAGGGAGATCGAACAGGCCGGAAAATAGCATTTGGATCCGCGGGTTAGTTATAGGTGTTCGGTGTTGCCGCCCGATTCTACGGCAATTCTCGCCGCTGGCAACCGGGACGGTCTGCTGCCAGTGAAAAACTGTAGCATGCGGCCCGGGCGCGCGCGTCCCGGCGGCGTCGTGGGCGACGTCAGTCCCCGCTCACCGCGTCGGCCGGCCGTACGGAAGCGCCTGCGCCCGCCGGCGCTCCCAGTTCGCGAGATACGCCAGCGCGAGCTCCCGGTTGCGCCGCACGATCAGCAGGTTCTCGGCGTTCTTGCGCTGCGCGGCCGAGGTCCAGTTGAAGCTGCCGGTGATCACCACGCTCTCGCGCGTGTCGGCGTCGATGATCATCACCTTGCTGTGCGCTGCGGCATAGCGCACCTCCAGCCAGACCGGGATGCCCGCCCCGGCGAGCTCGGGGATGCGGGTGAATCCTGCGCCGTAGACCTGCTCGCGGTCGGCGGTCACCGCGACGTCGATGCCGCGCTGCCGCGCGGCGACCAGCGCCCGGGCGATCGCGCGATTGCTGAAGCTGAAGGCCTGCACGCGGATCTGCCGCCGCGCGGCCCCGATCGCCGCGACGACCAGCCCCTCGGCGTCGTCCCAGGGCGGGAACGCGACCTGCACGGTCCCCGCCGCCGCGAGCTCGCGCGGCGGCTGCGCGCTCGCCCCCTCGCGCGCGGAGGCCGCGGCGATCGCGCAGCAGGCTGCGGCCGCGACGGCGAACGCCCGCATCATGCGGCGCGCTCCAGCAGCGCCGCGAAGAAGCCATCCGTCCCGTGCACGTGCGGCAGCAGCCACAGATGCTCGCCGTGCGCCGCGTGTGCGCGCACCGGCGGAACCTCGATGCCCTGCGCCGCGAGCGCGGCGCGCGCCGGCACCGCCCGGTACGCCGGATGCGCGGCCAGGAACGCGTCGACGATCGCCTCGTTCTCCTCGGAGAGCAGGCTGCAGGTGGCGTACACGAGCCGGCCGCCCGGCCGCGTCAGCGCCGCGGCCGCCGCGAGGATGGCGGATTGCTTGCGCGTCATCTCGGCGACCGACTCCGGGCTCTGCCGCCACTTGAGATCGGGATTGCGGCGCAGCGTGCCGAGCCCGCTGCACGGCGCGTCGACCAGCACGCGGTCGATCTTGCGGGCGAGCCGCTGCAGGCGGGGATCGCGCTCCGAGGCGATGCGCTGCGGATGCACGTTCGACAGGCCGGAGCGCGCGAGCCGCGGCTTGAGCTCGTCCAGCCGCCGCTCCGAGACGTCGAATGCGTACACGCGCCCGGTCGAGCGCATCGCGGCCGCGAGCGCGAGCGACTTGCCGCCCGCGCCGGCGCAGAAGTCGGCCACCATCTCGCCGCGACGCGCGCCGACGAGCAGACAGACGAGCTGGCTCGCCTCGTCCTGCACCTCGATCAGGCCGTCGAGGAACAGGCGGTGACGATTGAGCGGCGGGCGCCCGGCGACGCGGATGCCGAGCGGCGAGTACGGCGTCGGCGACGCCGCGATGCCGTCTGCGAGCAGCGCGGCGAGCACCGCGTCGCGGTCGGCCCGCCCCGCGTTGACGCGCAGGTCGAGCGGCGCGGTTCCCTGCAGCGACCGGGCGAGCGCGAGCAGCTCATCCTCCGGATACGCCGCGCGCAGCCGCTCGACGATCCAGTCCGGGAGGTCGCAGGCGACCGCGAACGGCAGGCGCCCGCGCTCGGCGCCCCGCAGCGCCTCGAGCCAGCGCAGCTCGGCGGGAGCCGCCACGCCCGCCACCGCCCGCACGCTGTAGCCGCCGAGCAGCACGAGCGCCGCGAGCGCAAGCCGGCGGGGCTCGGCGCCCGCGCCGCGATGCTCGAGCAGGCGCCGGCGGCGCAGCACCGCGTAGACGGTCTCGGCGACGAGCGCCCGGTCGGTCTGGCCGAGTCCGGGATGCGCGCGGAAATAGTCCGAGAGCAGCTTGTCCGCCGGGCGGTCGAGCTCGAGCGAGCGCGCGAGCGCGGCGACGAGCCGCGCGAAGAGCGGCGCGGTCAGTCGCGTGGCGCGGCGCGGCGCGGCCGCGCCCTCGCCGTCGCGGCGAGCGACGCCCGGGGTCACGCCACGACCGCCGGCGCGAAGACGAGCTGCGCCTCGCGCCCGCCCGCGACCGTCACGGTGCCGCCGGACACCGTCAGGCGGCCGGCGAGGAACCACTCGATGGCGCGCGGATAGATCACGTGCTCCTGCGCGAGCACGCGCGCGGCGAGGCGGTCGGCGTCGTCGTCGGGCAGCACCGGCACGGCGGCCTGGATCACGATCGGCCCCCGGTCGAGCTCCGGCGTCACGAAGTGCACCGTAGCGCCGTGGATCTTCACGCCGGCGGCGAGCGCGGCCGCGTGCGTGTGCAGCCCGGGAAACGCCGGGAGCAGCGACGGATGGATGTTCAGCAGGCGCCCCGCGTAGCGGGCGACGAACGGCGCCGTCAGGACGCGCATGAACCCGGCGAGCGCGACGAGCCGCGGCGAGCGCCGATCGACCGCCTCCGCGAGCGCCTCGTCGAACGCCGCCCGCGAGGCGAACGCGCGGTGGTCGACGACCTCGGTCGGCACGCCGCGGCCGCGCGCGAACTCCAGCCCCGCGGCGTCGGCGCGGTTCGCGACCACGGCGGCGACCGGCAGGCCGGCCTCCACGATCGACCGCATGTTGCTGCCGCGCCCGGAGATCAGCACGACGATCCCGCTCATCCCGCTTCGGCTCCGTCCGATTTCAGGCCGCGATGATAGCCGGAAGCGCCATGCGGCACGACGCGGCGCGCGACGCCCCCGGCCGAAACGCTACGCGAGGCGCTCGACGGTGTAGCCGTCGTCGGCGAGCATCGCGAGCAGCCCCTTCTCGCCCTCCAGGTGCAGCGCGCCGACCGCGATGAACACGCGACCGGCGCGCAGCGGCACCGCGAGCCGGTAGTGCATCAGCACCGTGCGGTTGTGGATCAGGTGCCGTATGAGCTCGCGATAGTGCCGGCCGAGACCCGGAAACCGCGCTTCCATGCGCTCGGGAAAGCGCGCGAGCTCCGCCAGGTCGCCCGCCAGCCAGGCGCGGATCGTCGCCTCGGTCTCGCCTTCCAGCACCTCGCGATCATCGAGCACGTGCCGCAGGAGCGCGATCTGCGTCGCCATCGGCACCGTGTCGAACGACGCCACCTGCTCCTCGAGCGACTCGAGCGGCTCGAGGCGCAGGCGCCGCGCGCGCGCGGCCGACAGCAGGCGGCGATCGAGCGGGACCGACCCGTCGCCGGCGCCGGTGCGCGAGACGGCGAGCATCGCGGCCCAGGGCTTCATGCGCTCGATCGCGCGCTCGGGCACGCCCTGCGCGGAGAGGCGCTCGCGCACGCGCGCGAAGTCCGCCGTGCCGATCAGCGTCTCCAGGCGCCGGTCGCCGCGCAGCTGCTCGAGATCGAACATCCGTTCGTCGACGATCTGGTCGGTCACGAGCTCCATCGCGAAGCTTCGCGAGCCCGCCAGCAGGTCGAGAGCGGCCGCCGGCGGCTCGGCCACGCGCGCGTCGGCGACGTGGATCGTGCCGAACGCGTGGCTGTCGGGCGCGCCGGCGCGCGACAGGCGCCAGAGCAGGCCGCGCGCGAAGCGCTCCGCGCTCCCGTACATGACGGCAGGCGTCGGCGCCCACAACGCGGCGAGCGCCGCCGCGCCGCACGCCAGGAGCCCGCGGCGCGTCCAGTCCGGCGCAGTCGCCCGCGCACGCGGTCCGTGCATGCGGCGGTTGGGGCGAAACGGTTCCTGCATGGCGATCCCGGCGCGCGGCGCGCAAAGCCCCGGCGCCTGCGCGTCATTGTCCCCCAACCGGCTTCAGTCCGCGAGCCGGGTCGCGATTTCGACCAGCCGGCGCGCGAGGCCGGTCACCGAGGCGAGGTGGCGCGGCTCCGCGAGCGCGCCCTCCCCGGTGAACGCCTCGTGGGCGCGCGGCAGCGTGAACTGCTCCGGCAGCACCAGCACGCCGAGCCGCACCAGGATCGCACGCAGGTGCGCGATGCCGCGGGCGCCGCCCAGCCCGCCGGGCGAGGCGGCGAGCAGCGCGGCCACCTTGCGCTGGTACGGCACGAGCCCGTTCTGGCCGTCGAGCGGCCGCGACACCCAGTCGAGGGTGTTCTTCAGCAGCGCCGAAACCGAGCCGTTGTTCTCCGGCGAGGCGATCAGCAGCGCGCCGTGCGCCAGGAACATCTCGCGCAGCTTGCGGGCGTTCGCCGGCACCCCTTCGCGCGCCTCGAGATCGCCGTGGTAGACCGGCATCGGGTAGTCGTCGAGGTCGATCACGGTCACCTCGGCGCCGGCGGCCGCGACCGCGTCGGCCGCGACGCGCAGGAGGCGCTTGTTCAGCGACGCGGCGCGCGCGCTGCCGGCGAATGCGAGGACCCGGGCCGGCGTCACGGCAGATCGAAGAGCAGCACCTCGGCGTCGGCGCCGCCCTCGAGCACGATCTCCGGCGTCTCGACGGCCTTCAGCCCGTCGCCGGCTTCGAGCGGGCGGCCGTTGACCGTCACGGCGCCGCGCGCGACGTGCACGTACGCGCGCCGGCCCGGCGCGAGGCGGTGCACGGCGCGCTCCCGGCCGTCGATGAGCCCGGCGTGGATCGTCGCGTCCTGCCGGATCGTGACCGAGCCGTCGCGGCCGTCGGGCGAGGCGATCAGCCGCAACGTGCCGCGCTTCGCTTGCGCGTCGAAGCGCTTCTCCTCGTAGCCCGGCTCGATCCCGCGCACGTCCGGCTCGATCCAGATCTGCAGGAAATGGACGAGCTCGGTGTCCGAGGCGTTGAACTCGCTGTGGCGGATGCCGCGGCCGGCGCTCATGCGCTGCACGTCGCCGGGCCGGATCACCGACCCGTTGCCGGCGCTGTCCTGGTGCGCGAGCGCGCCCGCGAGGACGTAGCTCACGATCTCCATGTCCCGGTGCCCGTGCGTGCCGAAGCCCGCGCCGGGCCGCACGCGGTCCTCGTTGATCACCCGCAGCGGCCCGAAGCCCATGTGCGCCGGATCGTGGTAGTCGGCGAACGAGAACGTGTGGTACGAGCGCAGCCAGCCGTGGTCCGCGTAGCCGCGGTCGTTGCCCTTCCGGATCTCGATCACGCGCGTCTCCTTTGCAGTCCGATCATGCGTACCCGTCTGAGATCCCGGCGCGGCGGGCGAGGTTCCCGCCGCCGCGCTCACGGCCCGGCCAGCGCCGCGCGGATCGCCTCGACCCGCGCGCGGTTCACGCCGAGATCGCTGCGGCCGAGGCGGGACGCGGAGCGCACGTGAATCGTGCGCGCGCCCGTGTCGAGCAGGAACTCGACGTCGTCCACGAATCCCACGATGCGCGAGCGGTATTCGGCGCGCAGGTAGCCCGGCGCCCCGCCGACGATCGTCGCGCGCGGGCCGCCGGCGACGACGCGGCGAAGCTCGGCGAACGCGGCGCCGGGTGCGCCGCCGGCGCGCGGCGGAAAGGCGAGCGGCGCGACGTAATGCACCGCGTCGGCCGGGTCCGCCTGGCTCGAGACGCAGTTCGGCGTGGGCCGGCAGGCGGTGAGCCGGCCGTCGGCGGTGACGCCGAGCCGCGGCGGCAATCCCGCGAACATCCCGGTCGCCCGGGCGCCTGCCAGCGCGAGCGCGAGAACGGCGACGGCGGCGAGGACGATGCTCACGACGGTTCGCGCCGGACGCGCCACGCGGGCGCCCTCAGCCGCTGTAGAACTGGTAGCGGTTCTTCCCGGCGTCCTTCACGCGGTACATCGCCGCGTCGGCGTGGCTGAGCAGCGCCTCGGGCGTGAGCCCGTCGCGCGGGAAGATGCTGATGCCGATCGAGGCGCCGATCTCGAAGCGCCGGCCGCCGGCGGGGATCGGCTCGCTCAGCGCGGCGAGGATCTTCTCCGCGACCAGCGCGGAGTCCTCCGCCGACTTCGGCCCCATCAGGACGACGACGAACTCGTCGCCGCCGAGCCGCGCGACGGTGTCGCTCTCGCGCACCGCCTCCAGGATCCGCCGCGCGACGGTGCGCAGCACGTAATCGCCGGTCAGGTGGCCGTAGCTGTCGTTCACCGCCTTGAAGCCGTCCAGGTCGACCAGCATCAGCGCGACCATGCGGTCGGCGCGCCGGGCGAGCGCGATCGCCTGGCGCAGGCGATCCTCGAACATGCGGCGGTTGAGCAGCCCGGTGAGCGCGTCGTGGTCGGCGAGGTGCTGGATCCGGCTCTCGCGCTCCTTGCGCGCGGAGATGTCGATGTAGATCCAGATCGAGCCCTCCTCGGGCCGGTCGGCGTGCAGCCGCCGGCCGCGCGCGTCGCACCAGAACGTGCTGCCGTCCTTGCGCTTGACGCGGATCTCGCACTGGAACGCGCCCTCCTCCATGTGCGCCGAGCGCGGGAACGAGGCGGCCGGATCCCACTCGGCGGGGTCGGCGTACCAGACGAGCGAAGGCTTGCCGACCAGCTCCTCCGGCTCGTACCCGAGCATCGTCGCGAACTTGCGGTTGCAGCGGCGCACCACTCCGTTGCGCAGCATCACGATGCCCTCGGCCACCGAGTCGAAGATCAGGCTTTGGTCGTCGAGCGCCGCCGACAGCTCGACCTCCTTGCGCTTGAGCGGCGTGATGTCGGTGGCGGTGCCGGTCACGCCGATGACCCGCCCGGCATCGTCGCGCATCGCCATCGCGTTCAGCGACAGCACCACGCGCTCGCCTTGGCGATCGACGTGCACCGTCTCGAAGTGGGACGCGGTGCCCTCGCCGAGCACGCGGGCGAGCATCGCCTCGGTGCGCGGCCGGTCCGCCTCGGGCTGCGTCTCGACCATCCTGCGCCCGGTGAGGTCCTCCGGCGCGCAGGCGAAGATCTGGCGCGTGGCGCGCGGCGAGAGGTAGGTCCAGCGGCCGTCGCGATCGACCATCCAGACGAGATCGTTCGCGTTCTCGACCAGGTAGCGGAAGTGCCGCTCGCTCGCGCGCAACCGCTCCTCGACCCGCTTGCGATCCGAAATGTCGATGATCGAGCCGACCGAGCGCACCGCGCGCCCGCCGGCGTCGCAGATCGCCAGACCGCGGGCGTGCACCCAGCGGTAGTCGCCGTCGGCGCAGCGCAGGCGGAACTCGCAGTCGAACGCCATGCGCGGGCTTGCGATGCCCCGGTACCAGAAGGACAGGACGCGCTCGCGGTCCTCCGGGTGCAGCCGCTCCTTGAAGTTGAAGACCGCGCCGAAGTCGACCTCCGGCGGGTAGCCGAGGATGGTCTTGAAGCTGGGCGAGAAGAACGTGGTGTTCGCCACCATGTCCCAGTCCCACAGCCCGCCCTGCGATGCGCGCACGACCAGATCGAGCCGGTGCTCGCTGTCGCGCAGCGCCTGCTCGGAGGCGAGTCGCGCGGTCAGGTCGGCGAGCACGAGCACCATGCCGCGCTCGGGCGCGTCCGGCCATACCGGCCGGCTGGACAGCTCGCAGCGCACAGTGCGGCCGTCCTTGTGCCGCAGGTCGACCTCGCGCCGGAACGCCTCGCCGGCGCGCGCGGCACGGCCGCTCTCGGCCACCACCGCGTCCCACGCCTGCGCGTCGCGGGCCCAGACGCTGTGCGGCGCCGTCAGCAGCTCCTCGCGCGACCAGCCGAGCAAGTCCTCCAGCGCGTGGTTGCAGTCGACCACCCGGCCGTCCCGCACGAGCGCGATGCCGACGCTCGCGGCGTCGAACAGCCCGCGCTGCTCGGCGAGCAGCCGCTCGTTCGCGAGCCGGCGCGCGAGGTTCTGGATCAGCTCGCGATGATAGTTGCCGTAGATGCGCCACAGGACCATGCCGAAGACGAGCACCAGCGCGGCCATCGCGCGGTGCTGCACGTCCGGCTGCGCGGCGAGCACCGCCAGCATCGCGCCCAGGCTCGGCACGGCGAACGCGGCGAACGCCGCGCGGCTCGCCCCGAGCAGCCCGACCGCGCCGATCGCGATGCCGCCGACCGCGAACGCAGCGAAGACCCGGAGCTCGGCGCTCGCCGACGCGGCGAGCAGCGCGAGCGCCGCCCACGACGCGCCGTGCGCGGCGGTGCCGACGACGAACCACCGTTCCCAGTGCGCGGATGGCGCGCCGGGCGCGCGCCTCGCGTAGCGCCGGCACAGGCCGTAGCGCAGCAGGTTCACGAGCAGCACCGCGACGAGCCAGGCGAGCGCCCACGCGCCGGCATCGCGCCAGAAGAGCGCCGCGCAGACGGCCGCCACCACCGGTGCGACCGCGAGGCCGACGCTCGAATCGCGGAAGAGGGCGTCGATCCGGCGCGCGTCGAGCGCCGCCGCGGAGGACGCGTCGTTCACGGCGGTCGGTTCGGCGGCTGTCATTGCCCGGATCGATTCGGAGCGGACCGTCGGCGCGCAGCGGCGGCGCGGCGCGGCTGCCGGCCTCGCGCGGCCCTTAGTCGCCGCCGCCCTGCCTGCCGTCCGCCGCGCCGCCCTGCGCCGCGATGTCGCGACGGACCTCGTCCATGTCGACGCTCTTCGCCGCCTTCAGCACCTCCTCGAGCATCCTCGGCGGCAGCGCACCCGCCTCCGCGTAAAGGATCACCCGCTCGCGGAAGAACATCAGCGTCGGGATCGAGCGGATGTTGAACGCCGCGGCGAGCTCACGCTCCTCCTCCGTGTTCACCTTGCCGAACACGACGTCGGCGTGCTGCTCGGAGGCCGCCTCGAACGCCGGGGCGAAGGTCCGGCACGGGGCGCACCAGGGCGCCCAGAAATCCACGACCACCATGTCGTTCTCGCTCACGACCTGCTCGAAGTTGTGCTGCGTCAGCTCGACGGTAGCCACTCTGCCGGTCCTCGTCCACGCGGAGGAGGCAGTATAGCAGCGCACGATCCCCGCTCCGCCGCGCGCCCGCGCCGAAAGCGCGGCAATATACGCATCGCCCGTGCCGTCCATCGACGCCGATCCGCCCCAGCGCTACCGCGGCCGCTTCGCGCCCTCGCCGACCGGGCCGCTGCACTTCGGCTCGCTGGTCGCGGCGGTCGGCAGCCATGCCGACGCGCGCGCGCACGGCGGCGAGTGGCTCGTGCGCATGGAGGACCTCGATGCGCCCCGCACCGTGCCCGGCGCCGCCGCGGCGATCCTCGACGGCCTCGCCGCGCTCGGAATGAACTCCGACGCGCCGGTGCTCTTCCAGAGCAGCCGCGGCGACGCCTACCGCGCCGCGCTCGACCGGCTCACCTCCGCCGGCCTCACCTACCCGTGCGCCTGCTCGCGCAGGGAGATCGCCGACTCCGCTCTGCGCTTCGGCGCTCCGGTCGACGGCCCGCGCGAGCTCGTCTATCCGGGCACCTGCCGCCGCGGTCTCCCGGCCGGGCGCAGCGGCCGCGCGATCCGCTGCCGCGTCGACGACGCGCCGATCGCGTTCGAGGACGCCGTGCAGGGGACGGTGCGACAGCGCCTGGCCCGCGAGGTCGGCGACTTCGTGCTCCTGCGCGCCGACGGCATCTTCGCCTACCAGCTCGCCGTTGTCGTCGATGATGCCGAGCAGGGCATTACCGACGTCGTGCGCGGCGCCGATCTGCTCGACTCGACCCCGCGGCAGATTCGCCTCCAGCGTGCGCTCGGCCTGCCGACGCCGCGCTATTGCCACCTGCCGGTCGCCACCGACGCGCGCGGCGAGAAGCTGTCGAAGCAGACGCGCGCCGCGCCGGTCGACCTCGGCCGGCCGGCGGACGCGCTGCGGCGGGCGCTCGCGTTCCTGGGCCATCCGCCGCCGGCCGGGCTGGACGAGGTCGCCGCGCTCTGGGCGTGGGCGGTTCCGCAGTGGGACCGCGCCCGCATCCCGCGCGCGCGCGCGATCCCGGTCGCGTAGGCCGCGGCGCGTCAGGGCTCGGCCGGCGGCTGCGCCGCGGCGGCGTCGCCGGCACGCCGCGGCACGAGCACGGTCGCGATCGACAGCGTCACCAGCACGAGCGCGGCGTAATCGAGCCACGAAGGCTGCTCGTCGAGCACGACCATCCCGCTGAACACCCCGACGACCGGAATCATCAGCACGGCGAGGCTGGAGGCGCCGACGCTCGCGCTGCGCGCGATCTTCATCCAGGCCCAGAAGCAGAAGACGAACGCGACCAGCATGTTGTAGAGCGTCGCGAACAGCGGACCGGCGGAGAGCGCCAGGAGGTCAAAGCTGCCGGTCTCGACGAAGAGCGCGATCGCGAGGATCGGCAGGCCGCCGATCACCATTTGCCAGGCCGTGAAGGAGGTCACCGGGAGGCCGACCGGCCAGCGCTTGATCATCACCGTGCCGAATGCCCAGCTGATCGCCGCACCGAGGAGCAGCAGCGCCCCGAGCGGCGCGCGCTCGACCGCCTGGATCTCGCCGCCGAGCAGCGCCAGCATGCCGGCGAAGCCGAGCGCCATTCCGAGCAGCCGTCGCCCGGTCAGCGGCTCCTTCAGCAGCCAGAGCGACAGCGGGACGCTCCACACCGGCATCGTGTAGCCGAGGATCGCCGCGCGACCCGACGGCAGCAGCGGAATGCCGTAGATCGCGAAGACGTTCCAGCACGTCATGTTGACGAACGCGATCGCGGCGAGCCGCTGCCACTGGCCGGCCGGCACGCGGATCGGCAGGCGGTTGGCGCGCGCGATCGCGAACAGGCCGACGGCGCCGGCGGCGAGGCACCAGCTGCGGAAGTGCATCGGCGCCATCTCGGTGAGCGCGAGCTTCATCATCGGCCAGTTGAACCCCCAGCCGAGCGTGAGCAGCGCGAGCAGGCCGATCAGGTGCGGCGGAAACGCCGTGTGGTCGCGCATCGGCCTCAGCCGCCCGCCCCGGCGCGCGCCTCCGTCCAGGCCGCGCGCAGGCGCGCGGCGACCTCCTCGGGGTAGGTCATCGAGAACCGCTCCTCGAGCAGCAGGTGCATGTAGGCCACGTCGGACACGTGCAGCTGCGGGTTGAGGTAGAAGCGCGGCAGCAGGCGCGCCGTGAGCGCATGCCGCCGGGGCTCGCGCGCGCCGCCGCATGCGTCGGGCATCAGGCAGAGGTTGAAGCTCCACAGTCCCTGGGCCGCGAAGCCGCGCAGCACGCGCACGAGGCCCTCGGCGAAGGCCGCGATGTCGGCGTCCGTGAGATCGGTGACGGCGGCGCGCTCGGCGAACAGCGCCTGCGCATCGCCGAGCAGGCCGCTCGGCGCGAACGGCGCCAGCCACGCGACACCGCCCGCCTCGCCGATCCACCGCGGCCCGCCCCGCTCGGCCGCGACGAGCTCGTCGCCGTACACCCGGCCGCGCCGCCCGCGCCAGGCCGCGGCCGCGGCGAGCTCGCGCCGCAGCGCGTTGCCCGGATTGCTCGTCGCCACGACCTGCATGTGGGGATGCACCTGCGAGCCGCCCGAGGCCGGCATGTAGTTCCAGGTCACGATGCCGTAGGCGGCGTCGCCGGCCACCCGTCCGGTCGCGACGCGCAGGAAATCGCGCGCGGCGGTGAGCCCGTCGCGGACCGCCTGCGCCGGCACCGCGTCCATCGCGAAGAAGTGCTCCGGGCACATCGCCGCGATGCCCGACACGTCGTCGTAGGGAAAGAGGTTCGGGAAGACGACCGCGCCGCCGCGCCGCAGCCGCCCGCCGGCGACCAGGTCGTCCGGAAAGCGCGGCGTCACGGCCTCGATGCGCTCCGGGCAGAACGGGCACCCCTCGCGCGTCGCCGCCGCGATCGCGGCGAGGTCGGGGGGCCGCGTCCCGCTGTGCGCGAAGTGGCAGATCCGCGCCGAGTTGCCGGTGAGCGGGTCGTAGCGCACTTCGCTCTCGACCTCGACCGCGGCGAAGCCGCGCCGGGGATCGTGCAGGCGCGCGCGCTTCTTCTCGACGCGGAACGCGACCGGTTCGTCCAAGTCGCTCGTCCTAGGCGGCCAGCCGGGCGAGCGCCGCCCGCAGGTGCGCGGGCAGCGGCGTCGGCCGGCTGGTGTCGCGATCGACGTACACGTGGACGAAGTGGCCCTGCGCGGAGGCGGCCGCGTCCTCGTTCCGGAAGAGGCCGATCTCGTAGCGCACGCTCGAGCCGCCGATGCGCGCCACCCGCAGCCCCGCGTGCACCACGTCGGGAAAGCTGATCGGGCTGAAGTAGTTGCACTGCGTTTCCACCACCAGCCCGATCACCGGGCTCGCGACGATGTCGAGCACGCCGCTCTCGAGCAGGTACTGGTTCACCGCCGTGTCGAAGTAGGAGTAGTAGACGACGTTGTTCACGTGCGCGTAGACGTCGTTGTCCATCCAGCGCGTCGTGATGATGCGGAAGTGCCGGTAGTCGGCGCGCGAGTGCGGGGCGGGTCTGCTCATGGCTTGCGGCCGAGCCCGCCCTTCGGCGCGCCGGCGGCCGGCATTCTAGCAGCCGCGGTGCGCCGGCCCGGCCGGGCCGCCTCCGGCCGACCGCCGCAAGGCTTTGAATCTAAAATCTAAATGCCGTCTTGCAGCAATTCATGGTGCGACGCACAAAAAACGCTTGACTTCCCATGATTGATCGTTAGAATTCGTATTGTGCAACGCAATATTCCGGGCTTCCGGGCAGATCCGATGGTGCATCGCACTAAACGATCCGGCCGGACGCCAGAGCAGGACCCGCAGCACCGAGCAACAGCCGACTACGCCGAACAGCCATAGGAGCATGACCATGTACGTGACCCCCGAGCAGATCGCCGCCGCCAACAAGTCGAGCGTCGAAGCGGTGCTGGGCATCGCCCAGTCGAACTTCGCCGCGATCGAGAAGATCTCGGCCCTCAACTTCAACGCGACCAAGACCGCGTTCGAGGACGGCCTCGCGCATGCGAAGGCCCTGATGTCGGTCAAGGACGCGCAGGAGTTCGTGAACGTCAACGCCGCCGCGGCGCAGCCCGCGATGGAGAAGATGATCGCGTGGCAGCGCAGCCTCTACGAGGTCGCCAGCCAGTCCCAGGCCGAGATGACGCGCTACTTCGAGACGCAGGCCCAGGAAGCGAACAAGTCGGTCGCGACGTATCTCGACAAGTTCGCGAAGAACGCCCCGGCCGGCTCGGATGTCGCGGTCGCCGCGGTGAAGTCCGCGATCGCCGCCGCCAACTCGGCCTACGACAGCTTCACGAAGGCCGCCAAGCAGGCCACCGAGATCGCCGAGGCGAACATCGCCGCCGTCACCGCGGCCACGACCAACGCCAAGAAGAAGGCTGCCTAAACCCCTCCTCCCTTAGGCAGCAGTCTGGAGACCCCCGGGGAAACCCGGGGGTCTCTTTTTTTGCGGGGCCGACGGCTTACGGCGCGCCGCGCACCAGCGCCTCCCACGTCGCCCCTGTTCCGGTGACGCCGGCCTTGATCGCCTCGATCGCCTCGGCGACCTCGCCCGGCTCGCCGCGCACACCGAGCTCGATGTGCCGGCGCGCGCCATCCTCCCCGATCGAGGGCAGGCTGAACACTTTGAGCCGGCCGAAGCGCGCCTCGATCGCCTCCATCAGCGGCGTGAGCGTGCTCTCGGCCGAGCCGAAGACGCGGATCGCCGACTCGGCCTCGGGCCGCAGGTGGTGGAGGTGTGCGTAGCGCGTATCGAGCACCCATTCGACCATCGGCCAGGCCATGATCGGGAAGCCCGGCACGAAGTGATGGTCGCGGAGCGAGAAGCCGGGGATCTGGTTGTAGGCGTTCGGGATGATCGTCGATCCCCGCGGAAACTCGCCCATGCGGAGCCGGAACGCCGTGGTCTCCGCGCCGAAGCGCCCGCGGATCAGCGCCTCGGCGTCCGGATGCAGGGCGAGCGGCACGCCCGCCGCGGCCGCCGCGCACTGCCGGGTGTGGTCGTCCGGCGTCGCGCCGATGCCGCCGAACGAGAAGACGATGTCGGGCCCCGCGAGCGTGCGCGCGAGCTCGGCGGTGATGCGCGCCGGGTCGTCGCCGATATACTCGCACCAGGCGAGCGCGAGCCCGCGCGCGCCGAGCAGCTCGACGAGCTTCGCGAAGTGCTTGTCGGCGCGCTTGCCGCGCAGGATCTCGTCGCCGATGACGATCGCGCCGAAGCCGGCGCCGGGACCGGCGTCGCCGCCCACCGCTCAGGCCGCTCCGGCCGCGCGGCGCAATCCGGCGAGGCGCGCGAGCCCGTAGTGGATGAACGCCAGACCGGCGGCGACCGGCACGACCAGCCCGGCGAACGGCACGTACGACAGCAGCGACACGAGCACCCCGAGCCCGAAGAACTCGCGCCGGTGGCGCCGGAAGAGCTCGCGCATCTCGTCGGCCGCGGCGTGCTCGGCGAGCGCGTCGTAGCGGAACATGCGCTGGTTGAGGAAGCCCATCAGGAGCGCCGCGAGGAACGGCCACAGCGGGGGCACCAGCCAGAGCGGCAGCGAGACGAGCCCGACGCCGACGAAGAACGCGATCCCGATCACCGCGTTCCAGATGCTGCCGGCGAGCGTCCCGCCGCGCCGGTACTGGAGATCCGGGTAGCTGCGTCCGGCGACGTGCTCGACCATCGCAGGCATCGAGAAGATGCCGATGATCACGCTCGCCGTGGCGAGCACCAGCGGCACCAGCAGCACGACGAGCAGGACCCAGCCGAGCCCGGTCACGACCGCGCCGACCGGCAGCCACTCCGACATCCACCGCCCGATCGCCGAGCCCCCGAGCGTCGTCGACAGCCACGCCACCGCGTCGTCGCCGAAGACGACCGCGAGCAGCAGCCAGACGAGGAGCGACACGCCGAGCGGCCACGCCACCAGCCACAGCATCTTCGGGTGAAGCAGGTCGCGCGCCGCGCGCGAAACGGCCTGGAGGATCTCGCTCATCGGCGCAGAGTGTGCCACACCTTCTGCAGCCGCTTGACCGACACCGGCACCGGCGTGCGCAGCTCCTGCGCGAAGAGCTGCACGCGCAGCTCCTCGAGCAGCCAGCGGAACTGCGCGAGCTCGCGATCGGGCGCGCCCTGCCTGCGGCTGCGCAGGTCCTCGCGCAGCCAGGCCTGCTCGAGCGGCGCGTACTCCGCGTACGCGCGGGCGTCGCGCTGCGGGTCGGCGCGCAGCTTGTCCAGGCGCAGCGCAATCGCCTTCAGGTAGCGCGGAAAGTGCTGCAGTCGCTCGTAGGGCGTCGCCGCCGCGAAATCCCTCGGCAGCAGGCGGGCGAGCTGCGCCTGCACGTCGCGGACGACCTCGGGAAATGCCTTCGCCGCCCCCTGCAGCCGCTTGCCGAGCGCGTGGTGCTCGGCGAGGATGGCGCCGACGAGCCGCGCCAGCTCCTGCGCCACGAGCGCGAGCCGCGGCCGCGCCTCGGCGCAGCGCGCCTCGAACGCGGCGCGCTCGCGGGGCAGCGGCTCGCCCATGCACGCTCGCTCGAACGTCGCGGCGACGAGCTGGTCCTTGAGCCCGCCCGCATCGCCGATCGCGGCATACGCGAGCGCCATCTCGCGCAGGCCCGGCAGGTTCCGCTCGAGGTACTTCGCCTGCTCGCGCAGCTTGAGCATGAACAGCCGCCGCAGGCCGGCGCGATGCTCGGCCGCGGCGCGTTCCGGCGCGTCGAGGAGCTCCAGGGCGACCGAGTCGCCGCGGTCCACGAGCGCCGGATAGCCGATCAGCGTCCGCCCGCCGTCGCGGACCTCCATGATCTCCTCGAGCGGCCCGAAATCCCAGTCGGTGATGCCGGTGCGCGCCGCGGCGGGCTTCGCGACCGCGCTGAACTGCTCCCCGGCCTGCGCGCCGAGCTCGGCGCGCAGCTGCGCGAGGTTGCGCCCCATCGCGAGCTGGCGCCCGTGCTCGTCGACCACGCGGAAGTTCATCGCGAGGTGCGCCGGCAGCGTCTCGGCGCGGAACGCGTCGAGCGGGATCTCGAGGTTGCGCTCGGCACGCGCGAAGCGCGCGATCGCCGCGGCGAGCGGCGTGTCGGCGGGCGCCGCCGCCGCGGCGAACTGCGCCGCGAACTCGGGCAGCGGCCCCAGCCGGTGGCGCAGCTTCTGCGGCAGCGATTTCGCGAGGCGCTGCACCTTGTCCCTGAGCAGGCCCGGCACCAGCCACTCGCAGCGCGCGGCGCTCACCTGGTTCAGCGCGAGGAGCGGCACGGTCATCGTGACCCCGTCGCGCGGTCCGCCCGGGTCGTGCAGGTACTCGAGCGCGAAGGCGCGCCCAGCCATCTCGATCCGGTGCGGGAACTGGTCGGTGGTGATGCCGGCCGCCTCGTGGCGCATCAGGTCCTCGCGCCGCAGGAAGAGCAGCCGGGGGTTCCTCGCTTCGGCCTCGCGCCGCCAGGCTTCGAACGCGGCGCCGTTGTGGACTCCGGCGGGGACCAGGCTGTCGTAGAAGGCGAAGATCAGCGCGTCGTCGACGAGCACGTCGGGCCGGCGCGACTTGTGCTCGAGCGTCTCGATCTCGCGCACCAGGCGCCGATTGTGCTGGAAGAACGGCGCGCGGGTCTCGTACTCGCCGGCCACCAGCGCCTCGCGGATGAAGATCTCGCGCGCGCCCTCCGGGTCGAACGGGCCGTAGTGGACGCGGCGGTTGACGACGACCGGCAGCCCGTAGAGCGTCGCGCGCTCGAACGCGACCACCTGCGCCGGCTTCTTCTCCCAGTGCGGGTCGTGACGGGTCCGCTTGAGGAGGTGCGCCCCGACCTGCTCGATCCAGTCCGTGTCGATGCCCGCCACGCCGCGCGCGTAGAGGCGCGCGGTCTCGGTGATCTCGGCGGCCATCACCCAGCGCGGCTGCTTCTTCGCGAGCGCCGAACCCGGGTGGATCCAGAACTTGATCCCGCGCGCGCCTTGGTAGCTGCCGTCCTCCGCCTTGAGACCGACGTTGCCGAGCAGGCCGGCGAGAAGCGCCCGGTGCACCTGCGCGAAGCGCGGCGGCGAGGAAGCGACCTCGGCGGCGGTGCCTGCCGTACCGACCCTCGCGCCCGTCTCGGCGGCGAGCTCCTTCAGCTGCGAGTGGACGTCGCGCCACTCGCGCATGCGGTTGAAGGAGAGGAAGTGCTGGCGGCAGAGGCGGTGCAGCCTGCGATTCGACTCGTGATGCAAGGCCTCCTCGAAGAATGCCCACAGCCTGAGGTGGCCGAGAAAGTCGGAGCGCTCCTCGGCGAAGCGCTTGTGCGCCTCGTCGGCGGCCTGCGCGCGCTCGAGCGGACGCTCGCGCGGGTCCTGCAGCGTGAGCGCCGCGGCGATGACCAGCACCTCGGCGATGCTGCCCTCCTCGCGCGCGGCGAGCACCATCCGCGCGATGCGCGGGTCGACCGGCAGCCGCGCGAGCTGCCTGCCGATCTCGGTCAGCTCGCGCGCCTCGTCGACCGCCCCGAGCTCGCCGAGCAGCGCGTAGCCGTCGGCGATCGCCTTGGGCGGAGGCGGATCGAGGAACGGGAACGACTCGATCGCCGCGAGGCCGAGCGCCTTCATGCGCAGGATCACCGCGGCGAGCGACGAGCGCAGGATCTCCGGATCGGTGTGCGCCGGGCGCCGCGCGTGACCCTCCTCGTCGTAGAGCCGGATGCACACGCCGGCCTGCACCCGGCCGCAGCGCCCGGCGCGCTGCGTCGCGGCCGCCTGCGAGATCGGCTCGACCTGCAGCTGCTCGACCTTGTTCCGGTAGCTGTAGCGCTTGATGCGCGCGAGCCCGGTGTCGACCACGTAGCGGATGCCCGGGACGGTGAGCGAGGTCTCGGCCACGTTGGTGGCGAGCACGATGCGCCGGCCGGCGTGCGGCTTGAACACGCGCTCCTGCTCCTGCGCCGAGAGGCGCGCGTAGAGCGGCAGGATCTCGGTGTGCGGCGGATGATGCTTGCGCAGCGCCTCGGCCGCCTCGCGGATCTCGCGCTCCCCGGGCAGGAACACCAGGACGTCGCCCGGCCCGCAGCGCGCGAGCTCGTCGACCGCCTCGACCAGCGCCGTTTCGAGATCGATCTCGTCGCTCTCGTCGGGCTGCGGCGGGCGGTAGCGGATCTCGACCGGGTACAGGCGCCCGGAGACCTCGATCACCGGCGCCGGCGCGCCGCGCGCGTCGACGAAATGGCGCGCGAAGCGCTCCGCGTCCAGGGTCGCCGAAGTGACGATCACCTTCAGGTCCGGGCGCCGCGGCACGAGCTGGCGCAGGTAGCCGAGCAGGAAATCGACGTTGAGGCTGCGCTCGTGCGCCTCGTCGATGATGATCGTGTCGTACTGGCGGAGCTCCGGGTCGCCCTGCGTCTCGGCGAGCAGGATGCCGTCGGTCATCAGCTTGACGTAGCTCGCCGGGCTGGTGCGGTCGGTGAAGCGGATCTTGTAGCCGACGTGGCGGCCGAGCTCGCTCTTGAGCTCGTGCGCGATGCGCGCGGCGGTCGCGCGCGCGGCGATGCGCCGCGGCTGCGTGTGCCCGATCAGGCCCTCGACCCCGCGGCCGATGTCGAGGCAGATCTTCGGCAGCTGGGTGGTCTTGCCCGAGCCGGTCTCGCCGCAGACGACGACCACCTGGTGGCCGGCGATCGCGCGCGCGATCTCCTCGCGCCGGGCGCTGACCGGAAGCTCGGGCGGGAACTCCGGCCGCGGCAGGTCGGCTCGTCGCCGCTCGATCTCGTCCGCGGAGCGTCGCGGCCGGCCCGTCGCGCTGATGAGTCCCGCAGGCTGCACGGCATGGATTATCGCATCGCGGTACGTGGCGGCTGGCGCGCACGGTCGCGCGCGGGATCGCGGCATCGCGCCGGGGCGGCGGCCGGCGCAATTGCAAAATTCTGTTAAATGTGTGCGAAAGGTCTTCTGTTCGACCGGACGGACGGCTAGTCTGAGTTGCGCTCGCGGCCCAGGGGCGCCCAAGCACCGGTGCACGCAGAGAAGGCGAAGCATTCATGCTCCTGACCCGCGGACTGCCTCCACCCGTGACGCACTTCGTTCCGCCGGACGCCGGCGCCGATGCATACCAGGCGCGCATGACCGCACGGCTGACCGCGCTGCGCGCGGCGTCGCGGCCGCCCGCGCTCCTCGCCGACGAAGCGCTGCTCCTGCACTGCCAGGAGGTCGTGCGCCTCGGCGCCGCCACCGACGCACCGATGCTGATCGACATCTCGGTGCGCCTGTGGGGCGAGGAGGATCAGCAGGCCGCGCCCGGCGCGTTCCTCGCGTTGATCGAGGACGACCGGCTCATGGCGGCGCTCGACCGGCGCCTCATCGAGCGCGCGCTCGACTGGTGCAGCGGGGCGCGACCCGCCCGGGAAGTGATCCTCAACGTCGGAGTGTCGCAGGACTCGCTCCTCGACCCCGGCTTCCCGGCCTTCGTTGCCGAGGCGATCGGCGAGCGCGAGCTCGATCCGCGCGTCCTCTGCCTCGAGGTCGCCGAGTCCGTCGCGGGCCGCCTCCCCCAGAGCGCGCTGCCCGGGATCGCGGCGCTCGCCAGGACGGGGTGCGGCTTCGCCGTCGGCGCGTCGACCTGCGGCTCGGGCTCGCTCGCGGCGATGCGCGCGCTGCGGGCGAAGTTCGTCAGGATCGCCGGCGCGCTCGTGCGCGACCTGCTCGAGAGCGCGCCGGTCGCCGCGCGGGTGGCCGCGTTGCAGCGGGTGTGCCGCGCGGCCGGGGTGCACACGGTCGCCGAGTGCGTCGAATGCCCGTCGGCCCTGCAGCGCCTGGAAGAGCTGGGCGTCGGCTACGCGCAGGGCGCGGCCTTCGACGACCTCCAGCCGCTCACGTTCGTCGGCTGACGGTCGGCGGCCGCGCCGCCCGACGCGATGGCGGAGCTGCGCCTCAAGCTGGCGATCACCGCCTACGATCACGTCCGCGACCTCCTCGACGGCAGCCTGCCGGTCGAGGGCGTCGCCTTCGACGCACAGCATCCCGAGGTCGAGGAGATCTTCTACCGCCAGGGCACCGCGGCCGCGTGGGACGTCGCCGAGTTCTCGATGGGCAAGCTCCTCTCGCGGATCGCGCACGGCGACCGCCGCCTGCTCGCGCTGCCGGTCTTCGTATCGCGCATGTTCCGCCACTCGGCGATCTACGTGCGTCGCGGCGGACCGATCCGGACGCCGCCGGACCTCGCCGGCCGGCGAGTCGGCGTCCCGGACTGGACGCAGACGGCGGTCATCTACGGGCGCGGCATCCTGCAGGACGAGTACGGCGTGCGCCTGGAGGACGTGCACTGGCTCGTCGGCAACGTCTCCGGCGAGCGCGCCGGCGAGGAGCGCCCGCTGCATCTTCCGGCCGGCGTGCGCGTCACGCGGGTCGACGACGCGCCGCTCGCCGCGCTGCTCGCGGCCGGCGACATCGACGCGATCATCTTTGCGCGCGAGCCGGCCGGCTTCTTCGACGCCGATTCCGCGATCGTCCGCCTCCTTCCGGACCGGTCGGTCGAGGAAGCCGCCTACCGGCGCACAGGCGTTTTCCCGATCATGCACACCCTAATCGTGCGCCGGGCGCTCGCCGACGAGCATCCGTGGCTCGCGCCGCGGCTGTACGCGGCGTTCGAGCAGGCGAAGCGCTCGAGCCTCGCGCGCCTGCGCTCGACGAACGTGGCGCGGGTGCCGCTGCCGTGGGTGGCGCCGCTCGCCGCCGAGAGCGCGTCGCTCGCCGGCGGCGCTCCCTGGCCCTACGGCGTGGCGCCGAACCGCGCGACGCTCCAGACGTTCCTGCGCTACTGCTTCGAGCAGGGCGTGACCGAGCGCCCGCTCGCAATCGACGAGCTCTTCCCGCCCGAGATCCGCGCGTTCACCGGCTGACGCGCCACCGGGCCGGTACGGCCACCGCCCGGCGCCGCACGAGGGCGGCTGCGCGGTCGCGGCGGAACAGGCGAACCGGATCGGCTGCGATCAGCCGCAGCGCAACCGCGGCGTCACTCCGTCGCCTCGCTTCCCGCCCCGAGCATCCGCTCGACGTAGCGCGCGATCAGGTCGACCTCGAGGTTGACGCGCGCGCCGGGCGCGAGGCGCCCGAGCGTGGTCGCGGCGAGCGTGTGCGGAATCAGGTTGATCTCGAACTCGGCGCCGGCGACGCGGTTCACCGTCAGGCTCACCCCCTGCACCGCGATCGAGCCCTTGCGCGCGATGTACCTCGCGAGCTCGCGCGGCGCGCGCACGACGAGGCGCCGGTTGTCGCCGACCGCGTCGAACGCCACCACCTCGCCGACGCCGTCGACGTGCCCGGTCACGAGATGACCGCCGAGCCGGTCGGCGAGCCGCAGCGATTTCTCCAGGTTCACCTCGCCCGGCACGCCGAGGCCGACAGTGCAGTCGATCGTCTCCTGCGAGACGTCCACCTCGAAGCGCGCGCCGGCGAGCGCGACGACGGTCAGGCACACGCCGTTCACCGCGATCGAGTCGCCGATCGCGACGTCGCTCGTGTCGAGCGCACCCGCGTCGACCGCGAGCCGCAGCCCGGCCGCGCTCGGCGTCGCGCGCTCGATGCGTCCGACGCCGGTCACGATCCCGGTGAACACGGCCGCTCCCTGCGTTGTTGCGGTGCAATGCGCATGTCGCGCTGGAGGGTACTACGCGCCGCGCGCGCTGGGAAGAAGTTCACGCGCCGCCGCCCGGCGCGAACACGGCGCGCCGTTCCCGGTCCAACTATTGCATGCGTTCGGATCGACCGGTGAGAGGTGTCCCATGAACCGTCGAGTCGAGCTTGCAACGCCGCCGCGCGACGTGACGCTGATCGCCGCGGCATCGGGGCTCGGCGCGCCCGATCCGCGCTGCGGCGAGGGCCCGGCACGGCTCGTCGCGGGCCCGCTCCCCGACCGGCTGCGCGACGCCGGCCTGCGCGTCGCCGCGCCGCCTGTGCTGCGCGCGTCGCGGCGCACGAGCGAGCCGCGCACGAGCACGTTCCAGCGCTTCTGCGCGCGCCTCGCACGCGAGACCGAGCGCCGCATCCGGTCGGGCGCGCTGCCGATCGTGCTCGGCGGCGATCACAGCTGCGCGGTCGGCACCTGGACCGGCGCCGCCGCCGCGCTCGGCGGTCCGCTCGGCCTGGTGTGGATCGACGCGCACATGGACGCGCACACGCCGACCAGCAGCCACTCCGGAATGCTGCACGGCATGCCGCTCGCACGCCTGCTCGGGCGCGGATCGCAGCGCCGGCGCCGGCGCGCGGCGCTCGCACCAGAGCACGTCTGCCTGATCGGCGTGCGCAGCTACGAGCCCGAGGAGGCCGCCCTGCTCGACGAGCTCGGCGTGCGCGTGATCCGCATGCGCGAGGTGGAGGAGCGCGGGCTCGGCTGGGCATTCGACGAAGCGCTCGCGATCGCGTCCACCGGCACCGCGGGCTACGGCATCACGCTCGACCTCGACGCGATCGACCCGGACGACGCGCCGGGCGTCAGCGTGCCGGCCGCCGGCGGGCTGCCGGCGGCGGCGGTGCGCGGCGGCGCCGCCGCGCCGGCGCACGGTACGCGCCACGCCCCGGTCGAGGTCGTCGATTACAAACCTTATCGCGACGCCGCCCGCCGCACCCCCGAGCGAGCCGAGTCGCTGATCTGCGGACTGTTCGGCGAGCGCCCGGCGCCGGCGCCCGCGCTCGAGCTCCGGTACGGCGCGCACAACTACGCGCCGCTGCCGGTGACGCTGGTGCGCGGGCGCGGCGAGTTCGTCTGGGACGACGCGGGCCGCCGCTATATCGACATGATGTCCGCGTACTCCGCGGTGAGCCTCGGCCACGGCCACCCGCGCGTGCTGGCGGCCCTCGACCGGCAGGCGCGCACGCTCGCGGTCACCTCGCGCGCGTACTACAACGACCGCCTGCCGGCGTTCCTCGCGCGCGTGTGCCGCATGACCGGCATGGACCGTGCGCTGCCGGCGAACACCGGGCTCGAGGCGGTCGAGGTCGCGCTGAAGGCCGCGCGCAAGTGGGCGTACGAGGTGAAGGGCGTCCCGCACGACCGCGCCGAGATCATCGCGTGCGAGGGCAACTTCCACGGCCGCTCGATCACGATCGTGACGATGTCGTCCGAGGCGCAGTACCGCCGCGGCTTCGGCCCGTTCCCGGCGGGCTTCAGGACGGTCCCGTTCGGCGACGTGCAGGCGCTCGCCGAGGCGATCACGCCGCACACCGCGGCGTTCCTGGTCGAGCCGATCCAGGGCGAGCGCGGCATCCTCGTGCCGCCGCCGGGATACCTCGCCGAGTGCGCGCGCATCTGCCGCGAGCGGAACGTCCTGCTGATCGCCGACGAGGTGCAGACCGGCCTCGGCCGCACCGGTCGGCTGCTCGCCTGCGACCACGAGGGCGTCAAGCCCGACGGGCTCGTGCTCGGCAAGGCGCTCGGCGGCGGACTCCTGCCGGTGTCGATGTTCCTCGCGCGGGCGGACGTGATGGGCGTCTTCCGGCCGGGCGACCACGGCAGCACGTTCGGCGGCAATCCGCTCGCGTCAGCGGTCGGGCTCGCCGCGCTCGAGACGCTGGTCGACGAGCGGCTCTGCGAGCGCGCGGCCGAGCTCGGCCAGCACCTGCTGCGCGAGCTCACCGCGATCGAGAGCCCGCTCGTGCGCGAGGTGCGCGGGCGGGGGCTCTTCGTCGGCGTGGACTTCGACCCCGCGCGCGCCGACGCCGGCGACGTCGCGCTGCGGCTGCTGCGCCGGGGCATCCTGACCCGCGACACGCACGGCACGGTGATCCGCCTCGCGCCGCCGCTCGTCATCTCGCGCGAAGCGCTCGACGACGCGCTCGCGCGGTTCCGGGCGGTGCTCGACGAGATCGAAGCGGGCGGTTGAGGGGTGCCCGTTGGCAGTTGGCAGTTGTTGGCGGGACGCTGGCAACGCTCCGTCTACTGCTCACTGCCGACTGCTCACTGCTCACTGCTCACTGCTCACTGCCCACTCGTAGCATCAACCGCACGTCCTCCCCGACCCGTCTGACCTCGCGCAGCGCGAGCCGCGGCGCCGCCTCCAGGCCGGCGAGCGGCGGCAGATGGAACATGCCGCGTCCCGAATCGCCGATCAGGCTGGGCGCGAGATAGACGACCAGCTCGTCGACCAGGCCGGCGGCGAAGAGCGACCCGTTCAGCTTCACGCCCGCCTCGACGTGGATCTCGTTGATGCCGCGCCGCGCGAGCTCGCGCATCAGCGCGGCGAGGTCGACCTTGCCGGCGTCGTTCGCGAGCACCAGCACCTCCGCGCCCCGGTCGGCGAGCGCCGCTCGCCGCGCCGGATCGTCGACCGCCGCGGCCACTAGCGCGTTGCCTCCCTCCAGCACGCGCGCGGCGAGCGGAATCTCGAGCCTGCTGTCCACCACCACGCGCAGCGGCTGCCGCGTGGTCGGCACTTCGCGCACCGTGAGCCGCGGATCGTCGTCGCGGACCGTGCCGATGCCGGTCAGCACGGCGCAGGCGCGCGCGCGGAACGCGTGCCCGTCGCGGCGCGCCTCCGGGCCCGTGATCCACTGGCTGCGGCCGTCGGCGAGCGCGGTGCGGCCGTCGAGCGACGCCGCGACCTTCAGCCGCACCCACGGGCGCCCGCGCTTCATGCGCGCGACGAAGCCGATGTTCAGCTCGCGCGCCGCTTCCTCGAGCAGGCCGACGCCGACCTCGATCCCCGCAGCGCGCAGCTGGGCGACGCCGTCGCCGGCGACCTTCGGATTCGGATCCTGCAGCGCGGCCACGACGCGCCGCACCTTGGCGGCGACGAGCGCCGCGGTGCACGGCGGCGTGCGGCCGTGGTGGCTGCACGGCTCCAGCGTCACGTAGACGGTGGCCCCCGCGGCGCGCGCGCCGGCCTGCGCGAGCGCGTTCACCTCGGCGTGCGGCTCGCCGGCGCGCGCGTGCCAGCCCTCGCCCACCACCGCGCCGTCGCGCACGATCACGCAGCCGACGCGCGGATTCGGGGTGGTGGTGTAGAGCCCCCGCTCGGCGAGGCCGAGCGCGCGCGCCATGTGCTCGCGGTCGGCTGCGGAGAACGTGGTCGGGGCCGCCATCGCGCCTTCGTCCCTGCGCCGAGCGCCGGCCGGACGCGCCCGGGCGCGCCTACTTGGGCGCGGCCGGACGCCGGACGCGGCGCGCCGGTCGCTTCACCTCGCGGATCTTCTCGCGGAAGTCGTCCACCCGCTGGAAGTCCTCGTAGACCGACGCGAACCGGATGTAGGCGACGTCGTCCATCTTCTTCAGCTCGCGCATCACCATCTCGCCGATGATGCGCGAGGGGATCTCCTTCTCGCCGATCGCCATCAGCCGCTGCTCGATGCGGTCGATCGCGTCGTCCACGTACTGCGTAGGCACCGGGCGCTTGTGCAGCGCGCGCATGAAGCCGGTGCGGATCTTCTCGCGGTCGAACGGCACGCGGTGGCCGTTCGCCTTGACCACCACAGGCATCGAGAGCTCGACGCGCTCGTAGGTCGTGAACCGCTTCGAGCACTTGCGGCACTCGCGGCGGCGGCGCACGCTCGCGCCGTCCTCCGACAGGCGCGAATCGACGACCGCGGTGTCGTCAGCCTTGCAGTACGGGCACTTCACCGGCGTACACCGGAAACTTCGCGCAGAGCGCCGCGATCTCCTCGGCAACGCGCGCCACTTCGGCCGCGTCGTCGGGCGCGGCGAGCACCGCGGCGATCAGGTCCGCGACCTGCTCGGCCTCGAGCTCGGTGAAGCCGCGGGTGGTCATGGCCGGGGTGCCGATGCGGATGCCGCTCGAGACCGCGGGCTTCTCCGGGTCGTTCGGCACCGCGTTCTTGTTCACCGTGATGCGCGCGCGGCCGAGCGCCTCCTCGGCCGCCTTGCCGGTGACGCCCTTGCCGCGCAGGTCGACCAGGAAGAGATGGCTGTCGGTCCGGCCGGACACGATGCGGTGGTCGCGCTCGGCGAGCACCTTCGCCATGACGCGCGCGTTGGCGATCACCTCCTCCTGGTAGCGCTTGAACTCCTTGCGCATCGCCTCGCGGAACGCGACCGCCTTCGCGGCGATGACGTGCATCAGCGGACCGCCCTGGTTGCCCGGGAACACCGCCGAGTTCAGGCGCTTCTCGTGCTCCGACGCGGCGAGGATCATGCCGCCGCGCGGCCCGCGCAGCGTCTTGTGGGTCGTGGTGGTGACGAAATCGGCGATGCCGACCGGGCTCGGATAGTAGCCGGCGGCGATCAGCCCGGAGTAGTGCGCGATGTCGGCCATCAGCAGCGCGCCGACCGCGTCCGCGATGCGGCGGAAAGCCTTCCAGTCGATCGCGAGCGAGTAGGCCGACGCGCCGGCGATGATCAGCTTTGGCTTGTGGCCCTTGGCGAGGTGCTCGACCTGCTCGTAGTCGATCTCCTCCTTGTCGTTCAGCCCGTAGGCGAACGCCTGGTAGAGCCTCCCGGAGAAATTGACCGCCGTGCCGTGCGTGAGATGCCCGCCGTGGGCGAGCGACATGCCGAGCACGACGTCGCCGGGCTCGAGCACCGCCGACATGACCGCCTGGTTCGCCTGCGCGCCGGAGTGCGGCTGGACGTTGACGTACTCGGCGTGGAAGAGCTTGCGCGCGCGCTCGACGGCGAGCGTCTCGGCGACGTCGACGAACTCGCAGCCGCCGTAGTAGCGCCGGCCCGGATAGCCCTCGGCGTACTTGTTGGTCATCAGCGAGCCCTGCGCCGCGAGCACCGCGGGGCTGGCGTAGTTCTCCGAGGCGATGAGCGAGAGGTTGCCTTCGGTGCGGCGGACCTCGTCCTGAATGGCCTGCCAGATCTCGGGATCGACGGTGGCGAGCGATTCGTTCTTCTGGAACATGGCGGGCGCCGCAAAGCGCCAAGTCTACCATGCTGCGCCGCACCGCCCGCGGTGGGGGCGCCCGGGGCCGACGGGGGCTTTCCCCGGGATCAGGCGCCGCGCGCGCGATGCGGCAGGTCTTCGCGCCCGGCCACGAGCGGCGCGGCGAGCCGGGTTGCGCGCACGACGCAGCGCAGTCGAGGATCGTCGGGATGGCGCGCGATCAGCGTGAGCTGCGCGGCGCGCGTGTCGTGTACCACCCGCACCTGGCGGCGATCGGCGGTATCGACCGTCTCCACGCGGTAGACGAACTGCCGCGCGTCCGGCAGCTCGACGACCAGCGTGTCCCCGGCGGAGAGCGACTGCAGGAGTCGCGCGTCGGCGCCGCGATGGACGTGAAAGACCGTGTTCCCGGCCGGCGCGAGCAGCGGCGTGCCGGCCAGGTGGCCCCAGCCGCCGACGGGCAGCCGGCCGATCGAATGCGAGACGACGATGCGCTCGGCGCGCCGCGTCGGTACGACCAGCCGGGCCACCGCGCACGAGCGGCTCGTGCACGCCGGCGCGGCGGCATCCCCGCCGGCATGCGCGTCGGCGCCCGCGCCCCCCGGCGTCGGATCCGGCAGCGCGTGCCACGCCTGTTGCAGGCGCACCTGCGCGAGCTTGGTCGAGAAGCGCTCGAGCGGCGGCGAATCGGTGTGCGCGAGGCCGAACGCCGCGGCCGCGATCGCGAGCCACGCGAGCCGGCGGCGTACGTCCGTTCGCGAAAGCCCGTAGGTCGACATTGCCGCGATGGCGGGATCAGTGCCGCGCGGGCGCCGGCGCCCGATCGCGCTCCGGACGGGGGAAGACTCGGCCGGGCTCCTGCGCCAAGGAGGCGGTGCGCAGGGTGCGGGCCCGGCCGAACGGTCCTCCCCGGTCGAGAGCGCCGCCCGCCATGGTCCCGGCTACTGCGTCCTGGCGGCTTCCGCCGCGCCCTGTCGGGCCGCTGCGACCGCCGCCGGACGGCCGTCCCGCGCGCCGACGGCGGTCTCCTGCTCGGCCACCGCGCCGGAGGCGAGCACCATCACCACGAGCGCGACGACCGCGCTCACGACGACGCCCTGGACCACCGCGGCCACGACGAGCTTGCCGAAATCGAGCCAGATCCGCGGCTGCCGCAGCCCCGCCTCGATCGTGGTCCCGTTGCGCATCGTCTCGCCGGTCCTCATACGCACATCCGCCGCGAAGCCGCACGCCGCTCGGCGTTGCGCAGCAGCCGCGCAAGCCCGGGCAGCGCACCCGACGGCAGCCGCACGGCGGCGGCCCGCCGCGCCGCGGCCGCCGCGCGGCCGCTCGCCCCTGCCTCGGTCCCCGCCGCGGTCCACGCTTCGCGTTTCATCGTTTTCTCCATCGCGCTTCCGTCACAACGGATCACAGCGCGGATTACAGCGCCCTCCCCAGGGCGGCCGGGGGCCATCCTGGGCAAGCCTAGCGATCAAATCTGGCAACATTCTGGCAATCGGGCCCGGGGCGGACCCAATGCCGGTCGGGCGGGTGCCACGCGCGCTATAGTCGGCGCAGTCGATAACCCGCTCCGATCAGCCGCATCATGAGCCGTCGCATCGCCATCGTCGAGGACGAACCCGCCATCCGTGAGAACTATGCCGATGTCCTGCGCAGACAGGGCTACGAGGTGAGGACCCATGCCGACCGGACGGGCGCCATGGAGGCCTTCCGGACCCGGCTGCCCGATCTCGCGATCATCGACATCGGGCTCGCCGAGGAGATCGACGGCGGGTTCGCCCTCTGCCGCGACCTGCGCGCCATGTCGGCCACCCTGCCGATCATCTTCCTGACCGCCCGCGACAGCGACTTCGACGTGATCGCCGGCCTGCGCATGGGCGCGGACGACTACCTGACGAAGGACGTGAGCCTGCCGCACCTGCTCGCGCGGATCGCCGCGCTCTTCCGCCGCGTCGACATCCTGCGCACCCCGCCGTCGAACGACGACGTGCTCCGGCGCGGCGCGCTCACGCTCGACCTGAAGCGGATGACCGCGCGCTGGAACGACGCGCCGGTCGACCTGACGCTGACCGAGTTCTGGATGGTGCACGCGCTCGCGCGCTATCCCGGCCACGTGAAGGACCGCGACGCGCTGATGCGCGAGGCCAACCTGGTCGTCGACGACAGCACGATCACCTCGCACGTGAAGCGCATCCGCCGCAAGTTCCAGGCGGTGGACGCCGCGTTCGACGCGGTCGACACGGTCTACGGGATGGGCTACCGCTGGCGCGAAGCGGGCACATGACGCGTCGCTTCGGCCTCGGCATCCGCGCCAAGCTGCTCGCGGCGTCGAGCGTCTTGCTGCTGGTGCCGTGGCTCGGGTACCAGTACGTGAGCGAGCTCGAGCGCTTCCTGCGCGAGGCCCAGCAGCAGAAGCTCGCCGGCACCGCGCAGGCGGTCGCGACCGCGCTGCACGAGCGGCCGCGGCTGTTCGAACGGCCCGGCGCCGACCTCGCCACGGAGAGCGCGGCGCGCGGCGACGACGACTTCAGCCGCCTGCCGCTCATGCCCCCGCCGCCGGCGCCGCCGCCGTTCCCCGCGCGCCCCGGGAGCAACGCCGAGATCGAGCAGATCCTCGCCGGCCTCGCGCGCTCCACCGCGCGCATCTGGGTCGTCGACCGCAACCTGCGGGTGCTCGCGGTGGCCGGCGGACTGCGCCGCGCGCCGCCGCCCGGGGACGAGGAAGTCTCCACGCTCGGCGGGATCTGGTCGGTCGTGGAATCGCGCGTGCTCGCGCCCGCGTACCGGCTCGTGCTCACGCAGCCGCGCGAGGACTTCGCCGAGGAGCTGCCGGCCGAGGCGGTCGGGCGCTTCCGCGAGGTGCAGCGCGCGCTGACCGGGATCCCGTCCAACGGCCGCCGCGCGACGCCCGACGAGCGCGCGGTGATCGTGTCGGCCGCGCATCCGATCTGGATCGCCTACGAGGTGCGCGGCGCGGTCGTCGTCGAGGAGACCACCAACGCGGTGCTCGCGGAGCGCAACCGCGCGTTCGAGCGGCTGTTCAGCCTCGTTCTCGCGGTGCTCCTGGTCGGCTCGCTGACGCTGTTCGTCTTCGCGTCGCGACTCTCGGGCCGCATCCGGCGGCTGCGCGACCAGGCCGAGGCGGCGATCGACGCCCACGGCCGCGTGACCGGACGCATGCCGCCGTCCACCGCCGCCGACGAGGTCGGCGACCTCTCGCGCAGCTTCGCGTCGGCGCTCGACCGGCTCGGCGAGTACGCCGCCTACCAGAAGGCGATGGGCTCGCGCCTCTCCCACGAGCTGCGCACGCCGATCGCGGTCGTGCGCACCTCGCTCGAGAACCTCGCGCTCGCCCCGCTCGCCGCGGAGTCGCGCGTCTACATCGAGCGCGCGCAGGAGGGCATCGACCGGCTCGGCCACATCCTCGCCAGCATGTCCGAGGCGACCCGGCTCGAGCACCTCCTGCGCGAGGCCGAGCGCGAGCGCTTCGGCCTCGCCGGCGTGATCGCCGGCTGCGTCGAGGGCTACCGCGGCATCTACCCCGGCCGGCGCTTCGACCTGCGCCTGCCGGACGAGCCGGTGCACGTGATGGGGGCGCCCGAGCTCGTGGCGCAGATGCTCGACAAGCTGGTCGCCAATGCCGTGGACTTCGGGCGCCCGGAGGCGCCGATCGTCGTGCGCCTGGCGAAGGGCGCGCTCGAGACCACGCTGACGGTGGCGAACGAGGGGCCGCCGCTGCCCGAGGAGATGCGCAGCCGGCTCTTCGAGTCCATGGTCTCGGTGCGCCCGGCGCGCACCGGCGGCGCCCCGCATCTCGGCCTCGGCCTCTACATCGTGCGGCTGATCGCCGAGTTCCACGGCGGCCGGGCGAGCGCCTCCAACCGGGAGGATGTCGAGGGGGTGGTGGTCAAGGTAAGCTTCCCGCCGGAGCCCTTCTACGCCGATTGAGCCATGCCGACGACGATGGACCGCGCCAAGGTCAAGGAGCGACTGGTCGCCCTCTACCCGCCGTTCGCCTCGCTCGCGCCGGACCGGCTCGACGCGCTGCTCGACGAGGCGCCGGCCATGACGGTGCCGGCCGGCACCGTCATGTTCGACGAGAAGAACCCCTGCATGGCCTTCCCGCTGCTGCTCGAGGGCACGGTGCGCGTGGCGAAGAGCGCGCCGAACGGACGCGAGCTGCAGCTCTACCGCGTGGTCCCGGGCGAGGCGTGCGTGATGACCTCGAGCTGCCTGCTCGGGCACGCGCCGTACGCCGCCCGCGGGATCGCGGAATCGGACACCACGCTCGTCACGCTGCCGGCGCCGATCTTCAACCGGCTCGTGACCGAGCACGAGCCGTTCCGCACCTACGTCTTCAGCCTCTTCGCCGATCGCCTCTCCGAGCTGATGCAGCTCGTGGAGGCGGTGGCGTTCCAGCGTCTCGACCAGCGCCTGGCGGCGCTGCTGCTCGGCAAGGGCAAGGTGATCCGCACGACGCACCAGCAGCTCGCCGACGAGCTCGGCAGCGTGCGCGAGATCGTGAGCCGGCTCCTGCGCAGCTTCGCCGACCAGGGCCTGGTCGCGCTGTCGCGCGAGCAGATCGAGATCCGCGATCCGGCCGGCCTGCGCGGCATCGCCGCGCCCGCGGCCTGACCGGCTGCGCCGCCGTGCCGAAGGAAGATCCTGCCGGCCCCGAGTTCTGGGAGAGGCGCTACCGCGAGCGCGTCACGCCCTGGGACGCGGGCGCGGTTCCGGCCGAGGTGCGCGAGCTCGTCGCCGCGCTTGCGCCGCGGCAGCGCGTGCTGATTCCGGGCTGCGGCAGCGCGTACGAGGCGCGCGTCTTCGTCGAGGCCGGGCACGACGTCGTGGCGATCGACTTCAGCGAGGCGGCGCTCGCGGCGGCGCGCGTCGTGCTCGGCGAACGGCAGGCGGCGCTGCGCCGCGCCGACTTCTTCGCCGACGAGCTCGGCGCGCCGTTCGATCTCGTCTACGAGCGCGCGTTCCTGTGCGCGCTGCCGCGGCGGCGCTGGGCCGAGTACGCGGAGCGGATCGCGGGCGTGCTGCGCGCCGGCGGCCGGCTCGCCGGCTACTTCTTCTGGAACGAGAGCGAGCGCGGTCCGCCGTTCGGCCTCGAGCCCGGCGAGCTGGAGCGCCTGCTCGAGGGACGCTTCGCGCGCGTCGCCGATGCGCCGGCGCAGGCGTCGATCCCGGTCTTCGCCGGCAAGGAGCGCTGGCAGATCTGGGTCAAGGCGCCCGGGACGAAGGCCGCCTAGCGGCACCGACTAGCCGCCCCACCGGGCGGAACGCGAGAAAAAGGCGGCCGGGGGCCGCCTTTTTCTTCGGCGGGCGCCGCCCCGTGGCGCCCCTATGCGGGCACCGTGGGCGCCGCCTCGCCGATCACGCGCTCGCGCGTGCGGTTCTTGCCCGCCTTGCGCGCCTCGGCGAGCAGCTGCTCCGCCGTGGCGACCGCCTCCTCCACCGTGGCCGGCGGCTCGAGATAGGTCACGAGCGCGAGGCCGAATCCCATCGGCCGCCCGTCGCGTCGCAAGTCGTGCTCCAGCTTGTCGCGCAGCATCTGCGCGACGAGCAGCGCGTTGTCGCGGCCGGTCTCGGGCAGCAGCACGGCGAAGACGTCCTCGTGCAGGCGCGCGACCGCGTCGGTGCGCCGCACGCTCGCGACGAGCGTTCTGCCGATGGTGCGCACCGGCCGCTCGGCCTCGGGCGCGGCGAGGTCGGTCAGGCCGTCGCAGTGCACGAGCGCGAGCGTGAACGGTCGGCGGTAGCGCTGGTGCCGGTCGAGCTCGATGCCGAAGCGCTCGGCGAACCCCAGCCGGTTCATCACGCTGGTCACGACGTCGGTGCGGGTCGTCGCGCGCGCGCGGTCGCTCGCCGCACGCAGGCCCGCGGCCAGCACGCCGACGACGGCGAGCACCCCGGAAAGCGCGATCGTGTCGAACGCGAAGGCGAAGCCGGTCGAGTTGGGGTGGCCGACCGCGTAGCCGATCGCCGCGGTGAGCGCGCCCGCGAGCAGCGCCATTCCGATGCCGCCCGTCACGCCGCCGCCCCAGGCGGCGATCAGCACCGGCAGCGCGTAGAAGGCCGTGAAGCTCGCCGCGTCGCCCGTCAGGGCGTCCAGCGCGGCGATCGGCGCCGCGGCCGTCGCGGCGACCAGGAAAGACCGCACCCGGCTGCGGAAGAGCGTGGCCGCGGGCGGCGCCCCGCGGTCGACCGCGCGCTCACCGGGCTTGCCCATGACGCCGGCCGGCCCTCAGAGCAGCCGGCAGATCGCGGCGACGTCCGCGTTGCCGCCGGAGACGACGACCCCGACGCGGGCGCCGCGCACCTCCGCCTTGCCCTCGAACAGGCCGGCGGCGCCGAGCGCGCCGGTCGGCTCGACGACGATCTTCATGCGTTCCCACAGGTAGAGCATGGCCCGCAGCAGCTCCGGGTCGGTGACTGTGGCCATATCGTGAACGTAGCGGAGCACCAATGGGAAGGTAATTTTCCCGAGGGAGGACGTTCTGGCGCCGTCCGCGACGGTTTCCGGGTTCCGGCACGTCTGCAGCGTGCCGGTGTGGAACGAGCGGGTGGCGTCGTCCCCGGCGGCGGGCTCGATCCCGATTACCCGGCAGCCGGGGGCGAGCGCGGCCGCCGCCAGCGCGCAACCGGAAATAAGTCCTCCGCCGCCGCACGGGACGAACAGCCAGTCGAGCGGCCCGACCTCCTCCAGGAGCTCCTTCGCCGCCGTTCCCTGCCCGGCGACGACGTCCGGATGGTCGAACGGCGGCACGATCGCGAGTCCCTGCTCGGCGGCGATCCGCGCGCCGAGCGCCTCGCGCGTCGTCGCGTCCTTGTCGTAGGTGAGCACCTCGGCGCCGTAGCCGCGGGTCGCCGCGAGCTTGACCGCCGGCGCGTCGGCCGGCATCACCACCACGATGCGCACCCCGAGCAGCCGCCCGGCGAGGGCCAGCGCCTGCGCGTGGTTGCCCGACGAGAACGTGAGCACGCCGCGCCGCCGCGCCGCCTCGTCCAGCCGCGCGAGCGCGTTGTACGCGCCGCGGAACTTGAAGGCTCCCGCGCGCTGGAAGCTCTCGCACTTGAAGAAGACCTCGGCGCCGACGCGCGCGTCCACCGAGCGCGAGGTCATGACCGGCGTCCGGTGCGCGACCCCGGCGAGGCGCGCGGCGGCAGCCGCCACGTCCGCGTAGCCGACCGGCAAATCGCCGTCCGCGCTCATCGCCCGCCGCCTCGGGCCGGGCTTCCGGCACCGCTTCCCGAACTCCTGGCCGCCGGCTCGGTCGGATCGTCGGCCGCATCGACCGCGAGATGCGCGACGTCGCCCCACCGCTCGACCGACAGCCGGCCGCCGGCGAAACGCAGATGGTTGAGCGACGCGTTCGCGAGCGCGTAGGTGCGCGGCGCGTCCGCCGGCAGCCCGGCGGCGCGGCGGTACGCCACGCCGAGCACGCCGCCGTGCGCGACGACGACGACGCGCTTGCCGGCGTGCGCCGCGGCGATGCGCTCGAGCGCGCGCAGGACGCGCGCGCCGAACGCCGCCGCGCTCTCCCCGCCCGGCACCACGTACTCGTGATCGCGGGCGGCCACGCGCGCATACGCCTCCGGGTGCAGCGCTTCGGCCTCCGCCCAGGTGCATCCTTCGAGAACGCCGTAGGCCCGCTCGCGCAGACCGGGCTCGAGCTCGACCGCGAGCGCGAGCCGGGCGGCGATCGCCGCCGCCGTCTCGCGCGCGCGGCCCAGGTCGCTCGCAAAGATGCGATCGACCGGCTCGTCGGCGAGCCGCGCCGCGAGCATGCGCGCCTGCGCGACTCCCGCGCTGGTGAGCGGGCTGTCCAGCCATCCCTGCACGCGACCTTCCGCGTTCCATCGGGTCTCGCCGTGGCGGACCAGCAGCAGCAAGGTGTCGCCGGTTGCTTCGTTCGTCATGTTCGGTCGCGCACGCGCCGCAGCCGCCGGCAGCGGCGCAAGAGCCGGCGCGCCGCGCGGACGGAAGGGTCGCGGGAAAAATACCTGCGCGCCGCGATCCGCGACAGCGCATAATCGGCCGATAGTTTAAGTTATCGGCTCCCCGCACGCCGCTCAACGCCTGGACGCTCCGGCAAGCCGCCCTACGCCTCGACGATCACATGGCCCTCTCGCTCGACGCCACCACGGGGACGCACATCGGCGATCGCAAGGAGCAGCAGGACCGCGTCGCGATCATCCCGAGCAGGCGGCTGAAGGGCACCGCGCTCGTCGTGCTCGCGGACGGCGCGGGCGGCTACACGGGCGGCGCGGCCGCCGCCGAGCAGGTCATCCGCACTGCGACCAACCTGTTCGAGAACTTCTCGCCGAAGGACGAGTCGCCCGAGCAGCTGCTGCGCGAGATCGCCTCCGAGGCGCACATGGTGATCAAGCTGAACCGGATCCTGACCGAGGAGGAGCCGCACAGCACGTACGTCGCCATGCTGCTGCAGCCGGACCGCGTCGACTGGGGCCACGTCGGCGACAGCCGTCTGTACCACTTCCGCGGCGCGAAACTGATGCACCGCACGCCCGACCACTCGCTGGTCGAGCAGCTCGTCCGCGAGGGCCAGCTCAGGGAAGAGGACCGGCACTCGCACCCGAACCGCAACCTGCTGCTGCAGGCGCTCGGGCAGGCCGAGGCTCCCGAGCCGACGTTCGGCGGCTCGAGCCCGCTCGCCGACGGCGACACCTTCCTGCTGTGCTCGGACGGGCTGTGGGACTATTTCTCCGACGCCGAGCTCGGCAAGATCCTCTCGACGCTGCCGCCGCGCAAGGCCGCCGAGATGCTCGTGACCGGGGCCCGCGGCCGCGCGAACGGCAAGGGCGACAACCTGACGCTCGCGCTGGTCAAGCTCGCGGGCGGCTGACCGTCGGACCGGCGCGCCGCGGCACGCCGGCGGGCGGCGACGTCCGGTCGCAGGGGGATCCACCGCCTTCGATCCCCTGTTCCGGGGAAAGCCCCGCTTCGTTCACCGGACGGCTCACGCCTTCCCCAGCCATGCCCGGCGCCGCCGGCGCGCCGCGGCGCCGCCGCGGCGATCGATCTCGACGACGCAGGTGTCGTCCGGCGCGGCGGCGCGCGCGACGACGCACTCGCGCAGCGCGGCGCGCCGGCACGCGGGCGGGCGCACCGTCGCGCCGGGCTTGCGCTGCGCGATCGCGCGCGCGAACGTCTTCGGCGTCGCGCGCAGGCCGTCGAGCGCGACGACCGCGTCGCCGGGCGCCAGCCCGGCGCGCTGCGCCGCGCCGCCGTCGAGCACGTGCGTGAGCTTCACCTCGGCGCCTTCGCTCGTGCTGCGCGCGCCGAGGCTCGCCTGCGCGGCGAGCGCGCGCGCGTCCTTGGCCGCCGCCTTGCCGCCGCGGTCGGTGGCCGACTCGGCCGGCCGCATCGCGAACGCGAGCCCGACGTCGCGCAGCAGCGGCGCGAGCGGCAGCTCCGCGGTCGAGCGCAGCGCGCGCTCGAAGAACGGGCGCAGGCGCAGCCCGGTGACCTCCTCGGCCAGCCGCTCGACGCCGTCCTCCGCAACGCCGGCGCCGGTCAGGCCGTGCCGCGCCCACAGCGCGCGCATCACGTCGTCGAGCGACTTCCTGCCGCGCGTGCGGCGCCGGATCGTGAGATCGAGGCAGAGCGCGACCAGGCTGCCCTTGCCGTAGTAGCTCACGATCGCGTTCGGCGCGTTCTCGTCCTGGCGGTAGTACTTGATCCAGGCGTCCCAGCTCGACTCGGCGACGGTCTGGCGGCGCCGGCCGGGCGTGCGCGCGAGCGCGGTCACGCTGCGGCCGAGCAGCTCGAGGTAGTCGGCTTCCGTGATCAGGTCCGCGCGCACGAGCGCGAGGTCGTCGTAGTACGAGGTGATCCCCTCGAACGCCCACAGGAGCTCGGTGTAGCTCTCGGTCGCAAGATCGTGCGCCGCGAACGCCGCCGGCCGGATGCGCTTGACGTTCCAGGTGTGGAAGTATTCGTGGCTCGCGAGCCCGAGGAAGGTGCGGTAGCCCTCGCCCGTCTCGCGCGCCCCGCGCCGCGGCAGGTCGTCGCGGCTGCAGACGAGCGCGGTCGAGGCGCGGTGCTCGAGCCCGCCGTACCCCTCGCCGAGCGCCGTGACGAGGAACACGTAGCGGTCCATCGGCGCGGGCTCGCCCCAGAAGCGGATGTGCGTCTCGCAGAGCCGCTCGAGATCGCGCTCGAGCCGCGCGACGTCGGCGTCGTGACGGCCGGTGATCGCGATCTCGTGCGGCACGCCGCAAGCGGTGAAGCGGCCGAGCGTGAACGTGCCCATCTCGACCGGATGATCGATCAGCTCGTCGTAGCCCGCAGCGGCGTAGAGCCCGAAGCCATGGCGCGGCGCGCGCTTGCGCCGCATCGCGGTGGCGACGCGCCAGGCGCGGTAGCGCGCGCCGCGCGGCGGCAGGATCTCGACCTCGCACGGATCGGCCTCTCGGCCGCTCACCCGCAGGAACACGCACGCGCCGTTGAAGAAGCCGTGCCCGGTGTCGAGATGCGCCCCGCGCACCGACGGGTCCCACGCGTAGATCTCCGCGGTCACGGTGAGCGGCCCGTCGCACGGCTCCGCGCGCCAGGTGTGCTTGTCGAGCTTGCGCAGCCCGATCCGGCGCCGGCCCTGCGTCGCGCGGATCGCGACCACGTGGCGGGCGAACTCGCGGATCATGTAGCTGCCCGGCGGGGTCCGGCGCCTCGACCGTCACGCTGACCTCGAAGAGGTGCGCCTCGGGCGAGCGCGGGACGATGCGGTAGCGGATCGGGCGAACGGGCATCCGGCTCAGCGGATCAGCAGCGTGATGCGGTACTCGCCGCGCAGCAGCGTGAGCCGCACCGGGCGCTGGGCCGTGCGCATGGCCGCGACCAGCTCGGCGACGCTGCGCACCCGGACCCGGTTCACGCCGACGATGAGGTCGCCCGCGCGCAGGCCGTTGCGGTGCGCCGCGCTCGCCTCCTCCACCGCAGTGACCACGATCGCCTCGATCTGCCCGTGCATCGGCATTCCCGGCTCGACGTTCGCGACGCGCGCGCCGGCGAGCTGCGGGATCGTCTCGCCGGTCACGCGGGTCACCTGGTAGAGCTCGCCTACGCGGGCGCGGATCCGGAGCGGGCGGCCCTCGCGCAGCACCTCGAGCTCGATCTCCTCGCCGACCGGGATCAGCCCCACGCGGTTGCGCAGCTCGCTCGAGGTCCGGATCCGGCGGCCGTCGATCGCGGTGACGACGTCGCGCGGCCGCAGCCCGGCGCGCTCCGCGGCCGAGCCGCGCTCGATCTGCGCGACGACCGCGCCCTCGGTGACCGGGAGCCCGAGCTTTCCGGCCAGGTCGGGCGTCACGTCCTGCGTGCTGACGCCGAGCTTGCCGCGCCGGACCTCGCCGAAGCGCAGGATCTGGTCGATCACTGCCCGCGCCATGTGGGCCGGCACGGCGAAACCGATGCCGACGTTGCCGCCCGCCGGACCGATGATCGCGGTGTTGATGCCGACGAGCTCGCCGCGCAGGTTCACGAGCGCGCCGCCCGAGTTGCCGGGATTGATCGACGCGTCGGTCTGGATGAACTCCTCGTAGCCCTCGATGCTGAGGCCGGTGCGGCCGAGCGCGCTCACGATCCCGGAGGTCACCGTCTGGCCGATGCCGAACGGGTTGCCGATCGCCACCACGAAGTCGCCCACGTTCAGCGCCTCCGAGTCGCCCCAGCGCGCGGCGGTCAGCCGCTCCGGCGGCACTCGCAGCACGGCGATATCGGTGCCCGGGTCGGTGCCGACCACCTCGGCCTTCAGCACGCGGCGATCCTTCAGGCCGACGAAGATCTCCTGCGCGTCCTTGACCACGTGGTGGTTGGTGACGACGAGCCCGCGCGCGGCGTCGACGATGACCCCCGACCCGGCGGCCTGCTCGCCGCGCGGCGGCCGGTCCGGGAGGTCGAAGAAGCGGCGGAAGAACGGATCGGCGAAGAGCGGATTCTCCTCCGGCACGCGCGCGACCACCGCGATGTTCACGACCGCCGGGGTCACCCCGGCGAGCATCGGCGCGAGCGACGGCAGCGGCTGGCCGCCGCCCGCCGCGGGGAGCTGCGCGAGCGCGGGCGCGCCGGACGATGCGACGAGCATCGCTGCGAGCAGCGCGGCGCGCAGGCGCGCGGCATCGTCGGGGAAGCGGGACATGGCCTTGCGCATCGGGAGACAGGGCGCGAATTCTATGCGCAGGCGCGCGAGCGCGCACCGGCGCGGGCTCACGGCCCCTCGCCCTCGAGATCGGCCCGCGTGTCGACGTCGCGCAGCACGCCCGGGTCGTCGACCTCGATCAGCTCCACCAGGCCGCGGTCGCGGCGCAGGATCTCGCGCGCGCCGGCGTCGCCGGCGAGCGCCGCGAGCTCCGCGCCGTAGCGCGCGGCGAAGCCGACCGGATGCCCGCGCTCGCCGCGAT
>JAHDYJ010000026.1:0-1727 GCA_023383795.1 Burkholderiales bacterium
CGCGCAGCGTCTCCGGCCCGATATCCTCATTGAGCAGGAGCTTGATCCAGTCGATGAGCTCGGACGTCGACGGCTTCTTCTTGAGGCCCGGGATCTCGCGCACGTCGAAGAAGATCTTCAGCGCCTCGGAGACGAGACGGCCCTTCAGTCCGGGGAAGTGCACCTCGACGATGTCGCGCATCGTGTCGCGGTCGGGAAACCTGATGTAGTGGAAGAAGCAGCGCCGCAGGAAGGCGTCCGGCAGCTCCTTCTCATTGTTCGACGTGATGAACACGATCGGCCGCTGCTTCGCCTTCACCAGCTCGCGGGTCTCGTACACAAAGAACTCCATGCGGTCGAGCTCGCGCAGGAGATCGTTCGGGAACTCGATGTCGGCCTTGTCGATCTCGTCGATCAGCAGCACGACCGGCGTCTCGCTGGTGAAGGCCTGCCAGAGCATCCCGCGCACGATGTAGTTCGCGATCTCGTGCACGCGCGGGTCGCCGAGCTGCGAGTCGCGCAGCCGCGACACCGCGTCGTACTCGTAGAGTCCCTGCTGCGCCTTGGTGGTCGACTTGATGTGCCACTCGAGCAGCGGCAGGCCGAGCGCCGCGGCGACCTCCTCGGCGAGCTTGGTCTTGCCGGTGCCCGGCTCGCCCTTCACCAGGAGCGGGCGCTGGAGCGTGATGGCCGCGTTCACCGCGAGATTGAGGTCGTCCGTCGCGACGTAGGTGGCGGAGCCTTTGAAGCGCATGCTGCAATTCCTCGCGGTGTTGCCCCGAGCGGGGCGGCGGTCGATTATACCCGCCCGCCCCGCCGGCTCTTTTGACCAGGCGGTGGTGCTTCGGTAGAATCGCGCGATTTCCACATACCCGGACATACGCGGACCGAGATGACACATGATTAGAACCTTCCTGGCGCTCGTGCTGGGCCTCGCGGCCGGCATCGCGCTCGCGCAGGACGCCCCCAAGGGCGACGCCGCCGCGGCGAAGAGCAAGATCGCGATGTGCGAAGGCTGCCACGGCGTGGTCGGGTACCGCACCGCGTACCCCGACGTCTACACCGTGCCGAAGATCGGCGGCCAGTCGCCCGCGTACATCGTCAAGGCGCTCGAGGCCTACAAGAGCGGCGAACGTCCGCATCCGTCGATGCGGGGGATCGCGCGCAGCCTGTCCCCGCAGGACATGGCCGACCTCGCGGCGTACTACGGGGAGGGCACGAAATGAGCGCCCCGCGGAAGAGGTCGCTCGCGCTCGGCGTGGTGGCCGTCGCGCTCGCCCTGCCGGCTTGCGGCGCCGATGTCGCCGCGGGCGCGAAGAAGGCGAACGAGGTCTGCGCCGCGTGCCACGGGCCCGACGGCAACAAGCCGATCGCGCCCGACTACCCGAAGCTCGGCGGGCAGTACCGCGACTACCTCCAGAAGACGCTCAAGGACTACAAGTCCGGCGCGCGCACGAACCCGATCATGACCGGCCAGGCGCAGGCGCTCACGAACAAGGAAATCGAGGATCTCGCCGCCTACTACGCGAGCCGGCCGAGCACGCTCGTGACCAAGCGGTAGAAGAGAACAGGAGGAAACCCGCCCGGGTTTCCTCCCGTAACCCTCCTTCCGCGATCGGGAACGAACAGGAGGAGACCCGCCCGGGTTTCCTCCCGTAACCCTCCTTCCGCGGTGGGGAACGAACAGGAGGAAACCCGCCCGGGTTTCCTCCCGTAACCCTCCTTCCGCGGTGGGGAACGAACAGGAG
>JAHDYJ010000026.1:1827-44765 GCA_023383795.1 Burkholderiales bacterium
CGCGGTGGGGAACGAACAGGAGGAAACCCGCCCGGGTTTCCTCCCGTAACCCTCCGTCCGCGGTGGGGAGCGAATCGGACGAAGCCCGCCCGGGTTTCCCCGTGACCCGCTACTTCCTGCGCAGGCACTCCAGGTAGACGACTGCATCGGGCGCGCCGGCGCCGCGCTGCCCTTCCCACACCGCCGCTCCGAGGCATTCCAGCACGGCGTGGAGCGCATCGTGCCGGTCGCCGCGGCGCGCCAGCAGCCGCTCGAACTCGGTCCGGATTCCGGGCGGTTGGTCGATCGCGAGCTGCTCCTCGATCGCCACGTGCAGGCTCATGTGCAGGAACGGGTTCGTCGCGCCGTCCTCGGGCACGTAGTCCCGATCGAGGAACCGCGCCGGATCGTCGAGCACGTGGCGATACTCCGGATGCGCGAGCATCACGTCGACCGCCACCGCCTCGAGGCCGACGAGCGGGCTGCGCTCGCGGTGCTTGCGCCACGCATCGAAGAAGAAGCGTCGGACCTGGTCGCGGGTGGGGTTGAACATGGGTCAGGAGTCAGCAGGAGCGAGGAGCGGGCCTGGCGACCACCTCATCAGACCAGCGCAAAGAGGAAATGCTCCCCTTCCGGCCGCCGGGGTTCTCCTCCTCGCTTCTCACCCCTCACACTTTCCTCGATACTCGCACAGATCGCGGATCACGCAGCGCCAGCACTCGGGCTTGCGCGCCTTGCACACGTAGCGCCCGTGCAGGATCAGCCAGTGGTGCGCGTCCTTGCGGAAGCGCTCCGGCACGAACTTCTCGAGCTTGCGCTCCACCTCGACCACGTTGCGCCCGGGCGCGATCGCGGTCCGGTTCGCGACGCGGAAGATGTGGGTGTCGACAGCGATGACGGGGTGCCCGAACGCCGTATTCAGGATCACGTTGGCGGTCTTGCGCCCGACGCCCGGCAGCGCCTCGAGCGCTTCGCGCGACTGCGGCACCTCGCCGCCGTGCCGCTCGAGCAGAATCCGGCTCGTTGCGACGACGTTCTTCGCCTTGTTGCGGAAGAGCCCGATCGTGCGGATACGCTCTGCGACGCCGTCCTCGCCGAGCGCGGCCATCGCCGCCGGCGTCGGGGCCACGCGGAACAGCTCCCGCGTCGCGAGGTTCACGCTGCGGTCGGTGGCCTGCGCCGAGAGGATCACGGCCACCAGGAGCTGGAACGGCGTGCCGTACTCGAGCTCGGTGGTCGGCGCCGGGTTTGCAGCGTGGAGGCGGGCGAAGATCGCTTCGCGCTTCGCGGCGTTCACGGCGCGACGCTCATGGGCGGTGACGCATCAGGGCCGGCGGCGCGCGCCCGCGCGCCGCGCACGGACCCGCGCCACGGCCGCGCGGATGACCGCCTGCTTGTCCGGGTTCGGGCCCGACGGGCGGCCGGCCTCCTGCGGGGCTGCGCCGGCGCGCGCGCCCGGTCGCTCCGTGCGTCGCGACCGGAGCCGCGCGAGACGGCGGCTCCTCGCTTCGAACCGCTGGCGCGCGGCCGCCATTCGCAGCTCGTCCCAGATGGCATCGGCGCCGGTGGCCGGGATCATCGCGATGCAATCGACCGGGCACGGCGGCAGGCACAGGTCACAGCCGGTGCAGAGCTCGATGACCACCGTGTGCATCTGCCTCGGCGCGCCGACGATCGCGTCGACCGGGCAGGCCTGGATGCAGAGCGTGCAGCCGATGCACCGCGGCTCGTCGATCACGGCGACGTGGCGCCCGCGCTCGACGCCGCAGCGCGGATCGAGCGGCGCGTACTCGCGGCCGAGCGCGGCGGCGAGCCGCCGGATGACGGCGTCGCCGCCGGGCGGGCACCGATTGATCGGGGCAGCGCCTGCGGCGAGCGCCTCGGCGTATGCCCGGCACGACGGGAAGCCGCACTTCGTGCACTGCGTTTGCGGCAGTAGGGCGTCGAGCGCGTCGACGACGGTCGGCATCCGTTCACGCAGCTTGCGCCGCGGGCGCGGCGAGGGCCTCGACGATCTCGCGGACCAGTCGCGGCCCGCGATAGACCAAGCCGGTGTAGATCTGCACGAGACTGGCTCCGGCGTCGATCTTCTCGCGCGCGTCGGCTGCGCTCATGATTCCGCCGGAGCCGATGATCGGAACGCGTCCGCGCAGCTCGCCGGCGAGCTTGCGCACGACTGCCGTGGCGAGCGGGCGCAGCGGGGCGCCCGACAGTCCGCCCTCCTCGCCGCCGTGCGACGCACCGGCGACGCCTACGCGCGTCACGGTGGTGTTGGTCGCGATTACCGCGTCGATGCCGTGCGCCACCAGCGCGGTCGCGATGCCGGCAATCTGCTCGTCGTCCAGGTCGGGCGCGATCTTCACTGCGAGCGGCATGCGCCGCCGGTGCTTGCGCGCCAGACGATCGCGTGCGTCGGTGAGGCGCGCGAGCAGCGGGTCCAGCTCGTCCGCCCGCTGCAGCCGCCGCAGCTCCGCGGTGTTGGGAGACGAAACGTTCACCGTCGCGTAGGTCGCGTACGGATACACGGCCTCGAGGCAGACGATGTAGTCGTCGGCGGCGCGCTCGATCGGGGTGTCGCGGTTCTTGCCCAGATTGACGCCGACGATGCCGTCGTAGCGCGTGCGCCGCAGGTTCTCGACGAAGCGGGCGATGCCGACGCTGTTGAACCCGAGGCGGTTGATGATCGCCTGCTGCGCGGTGAGCCGGAATACCCGCGGGCGCGGATTGCCGGGCTGCGCCCGCGGCGTGACGCCGCCCACCTCGAGGAAGCCGAAGCCGAGGGCGCCGAGCGCATCGATGAATTCGGCATGCTTGTCGAGTCCGGCGGCGAGCCCGACCGCGTTGGGGAACTCGAGCCCCATCGCGGTGACCCGCGGACCGCGCAAAGGTCCGCCGGGAAGACCGGAGAACGGCAGGCGCGACAGCAGCCTGGCCGAGGTCAGCGCGAGCTCGTTGGCCGATTCCGGGTCAAGGCGGAACAGCGCCGGACGCGCGAGCTCGTAGAGCATGGCGCGCGCTCAGGCGGCGATCTCGTCGTCGCGCAGGCGCCGCCAGCTGCCGTCGACGAAGCCCTCGATCGGCCGGAAGCGCGCCTTGTAGGCCATCTTGCGGCTGTCGCGGATCCAGTAGCCGAGGTAGAGGTAGGGCAGTCCGAGCGCCTGGCACTGCTCGATCTGCCACAGGATGTTGAACGTGCCGAGGCTCGCGCCCGGCGCCTCCGGGTCGAAGAACGTGTAGACCGAGGAGAGGCCGTCGGACAGGTAGTCGACGATGCTCACCATCGCGAGCCGGCCCGCGTCGCGGAACTCGATCAGCCGGGTGTTGACGCGGCTCTGCAGCAGGAAGTGCGAGTACTGGTCGCGGCTGTCCTGGTCCATGCCGCCGCCGGCGTGGCGCGCCGCCTGGTAGCGCAGGTAGAGCGCGTAGTGCTCGACGCGGAACCGCAGCCCGAGCGCCTGGCCGTGCAGCTCCGCGTGCCGGCGCCACGCCCGCCGCTGGTAGCGCGTGGGGGTGAACTCGGCGATCGGGATGCGCACCGGGACGCACGCCCGGCACGCGTCGCAGTACGGCCGGTAGGTGAAGATCCCGCTGCGCCGGAACCCGAGGCGGACGAGATCGCCGTACAGGTCGTTGCCGATCAGGTGCGACGGCGTCGCCACCTGCGAGCGCGCCATCCGCCCCGGCAGGTAGCTGCACGGGTAGGGCGCCGTCACGTAGAACTGCAGGACGGCATGCGGGAGGTCATTCAGCTGCGACACGGACCCTCTCGATCGGCTGGCGCCAGCTGCCCGGCGCCTGATCGTAGTCTACCAACTCTGCGAGCCTGCGGGCGAACTCGGGGCGCGGGATCTCGCGCGCGCCGAGCGACGAGAGATGGTCGGTGCGCATCTGGCAGTCGATCATGCCGAAACCCGCGGCGCGCAGCCGCTCCACCAGGTGCACCAGCGCGATCTTCGAGGCGTCGCGCACACGCGTGAACATCGACTCGCCGAAGAACGCCCGCCCGACCGCCACGCCGTAGAGTCCGCCAGCGAGCGCGCCGTCGATCCAGGTCTCGACCGAGTGCGCGTAGCCGAGGGCGTGCATGCGCCGGTACGCGGCGCGCATCTCCGGAGTGATCCACGTCTCGGGCTGCCCGTCGCGGGGCGCCGCGCAGCCGCGGACCACGGCGTCGAAGTCGTGATCGAAGCGGACCTCGTAGCGGCGGTTGCGCAGGACCTTGGCGAGCGAGCGCGACACCTTCAGCTCGGCCGGGAAGAGGACCATGCGCGGGTCCGGACTCCACCACAGGATCGGGTCGCCGGCCGCGAACCACGGAAAGATGCCGCGGCGGTACCCGTCGAGCAGCCGGCGGGGGGACAGGTCGCCGCCGACGGCGAGCAGGCCGTTCGGCTCCTTGAGCGCGCGCTCGAGCGGCGGGAAGGGCGTCTCGCGTTCGAGCCAGGGGATCACACTAGCACTTCACCTGCTGCCGGCAGAACTGCGCGAGCTCCACCACGCGGCAGGTGCCCTCGACGGGCCGACGCGCCGCGGGGCCGTGCTCGACCGCGAGCCGGAACTCGTACTTCGCGAAGAAGTCGTTGAACATCTCGCCGCCGAGGGTGCCGACCGCCCAGAGCTCGTCGCGCTCGCGGTCGTGCTCGAGCAGGATCGCCGCGAGCGGCTGCGGCGCGGGCCCGGCGAGGACCTTGGCGCCGCCGGCCGGATCGTACTGGCTGTGCTCCGAGCAGCAATGGATCACGCGGGCGTAGCGGCTGGTCGGCGTCGGCTCCGCGCGATAGCTGATGAAGCTGATGTCGCGGGTCGGATAGGTCAGTCGGTGCGAGCAGATCGCCGAGTAGGCGACGATCGACGATTGCGCGCCGACGCCGCCCGGCCACTGGTAGGTCTTCTCGTCGGCGGTCCGCAGCCGCGCGCTCGCCTTCACCGGCTTGCCGAGGTTCAGCAGGAAGCAGGGCGTGGCGGCGAAGGGGTAATGGAAGATGAGATTGGTGTTCACCGGCACGCCGCGCGACTTGAGCGGTGCGCCGTTCGCGTCGGTGAGCCGCGCGCGGCCGTACATCCGCGGCTCGACGTTGCCCTGGGCGATGCCCGGCAGCGTCGCGGCGGCGGCGCCGAGCGCGCAGGCGCGCATGAACTCGCGTCGTTCCATTCGGTCTCCTGGTCTTGCGTTACGGCGTTTTCCGGAGGCTAGCCAAGCGCTGTCGGACAGTCAATCGGGTGATGGGTATAGCGTGATGGGTGATGGAGGGCGCGGTCTGGAGCCGGCGAAATCCACACCGCTGGTCCACTCGCCGGCGCGTCGCACCTATCACCCATCACCCATCACGCATTACCCGTCCCTCACCGCTTCGGGTGAATGTCGCCGGCGTGCATCCGGAACGTGCCGCTGCGGCGGTCGGCGTAGAAATGCTCCAGCGTCAGGGAGACGGTCCGGAACGCCATCTGCTTCCACGGAATCTCGTGCTCGCGGAACAGCGCCACCTCCAGGCTCTCGGTGCCGGGCCCGAAGTCGAGGTCGAGCAGGCGGCCGCGGTAGAAGATGTGCACCTGGTTCACGTAGGGCACCGAGAGCACGGTGAACATCTCGGCGAGCTCGACGCGCGCGTTCGCCTCCTCGAACGTCTCGCGCAGCGCGGCCTGGGCGGTGGTCTCGCCGTTCTCCATGAAACCCGCCGGCAGCGTCCACAGCCCGGCGCGCGGCTCGATCGCCCGCTTGCACAGCAGCACCCGGTCCTCCCACTCCGGGATGCAGCCGATCACCATCTTCGGGTTCGAGTAGTGGATCGTGCTGCAGGCCTCGCAGACGTGGCGCGGCAGGTTGTCGCCGTCCGGAATCCTGAGCGTGACCGGCGCGCCGCAGTTCGGGCAGAAGTTCATCGTGCGAGCGGTGTGGAGCGGATGACGGCCTGCAGCGGGTGTCGGGACGCGAGCGCAGGATGCCCCGCACGCGCGTGCTATGATAGCCCAAACCACGGATCCGCAAAGCTTTTTCCCCGATGCGACCGACCCAGATCGCCGCCGTGCTGGCCGCCGAGTTCACCGCCGCAGCGGCCGGGACGCACACGCCGGTGATGCTCTGGGGACCGCCGGGGGCAGGCAAGTCGCAGATCGTGGCGCAGCTCGCGGAGCAGGCGCAGGTCCCGCTCGTCGACGTCCGGCTCGCGCAGATGGAGCCGACCGACCTGCGCGGCATTCCGTTCCGCGACGGCGCGAACGTCGTCTGGTCGGTGCCGGCCCTCCTGCCCGACGCCGTGCGCCACGGCCCGCGCGGAATCCTGTTCCTCGACGAGATCACCTCGGCGGTACCCACCGTCACCGCGGCCGCGTACCAGCTGATCCTCGACCGGCGCCTCGGCGAGTATCGCGTGCCGCCGGCCTGGGCGATCTTCGCCGCCGGCAACCGGCACGGCGATCGCGGCGTCACGTACCAGATGCCCGCGCCGCTCGCAAACCGCTTCGCGCACTACGAGCTCGAGCCGGAACTCGACGACTGGGTCGCCTGGGCGCACGCGAGCGGCATCGATGCGCGGCTGGTCGCGTTCCTGCGGTTCCGCCCCGATCTTCTGTTCCAGTTCGACCCGGCGCGCTACGCCGCGGCGTTTCCGTCGCCGCGCTCGTGGGAGTACGCGAGCCGTGCGCTGGCGAAATTCGGACACGCGCCGGAGCTCGTCGGCGAGGCGCTGACGGCCTGCGTCGGCGCCGCGGCCGGGTCAGCGTGCCGGGCGTACCTGGAGCACCTGGAAGCGATGCCCGACGTCGCCGCGATCGCATCCGGCAACGGCGGCGAGGTGCCGCGCGGGCTCGAGCTGCAGTACGCGGTCGCCGCCGCGCTCGTGCGCCACATCGGCCGGCTGCCCGCCGCGCGGCAGGACGACGCAGTGAGCCACGCGCTCGAGTACGCGCGCCGCTTCCCGCAGCGCGAGCTCGGCGTGATGCTCGTGACCGATCTGCAGCGCGTGCTCGGCCGGCCGCTCTACGGCCTGCGCGCCTTCGCCGAATGGGCGCAGGACGTGAGCGACCTGATCTCCTTCGAGCGCGCGTGACCGGCCGCGCACCGCCGAACGCGCCGCGCGGCGCGCGCGGGGCCGCCGCACCGGCGCTCGCGAAGCTCGCCGCGGCCCGCACCCGGCTCGTCCTCGAACGACCGTTCGTCGGCGCGCTGGTGCTGCACCTGCCGCTCGTGCCGTCGGCCGCTTGCCGCACCGTGGCGACCGACGGGCGCGGCTTCCATTTCAATCCGACCTTCATCGACCGGCTCGACTTCGCCGGGACGCAGTTCGTGCTGGCGCACGAGGCGCTGCACTGCGCGCTCCTGCACTTCGACCGCGCGCGGCACCGCGTGCGCGGCCGTTGGGACCGCGCGTGCGACTACGCCGTCAACCAGCTGCTGGTCGACGACGGCATGCGGGCGCCGGCCGGCGTGCTGCTCGATCCCGCGCTGCGCGGCCTGGCGGCCGAAGAGATCTACCCGCTGCTCGACGATGCCTCAGACGAGCGGCCGCTCGACGAGCACTGGTTCGGCGCGTCGGTCGCGAGCCCGCCGGCGGCCGCGGGCGCCGGCGATCCGGCCGCACCGGTCGCGCCCGGCCTGCTGGATGCGCACCGGGACGGCTTCGACGAGGTGCTCGCGCGCGCGCCGTTCGTCGCATCCGAGCATCCGGCCGCCACGCTCGCCGCCGAGTGGCGCGACCGCCTTGCCGGCGCGGGACTCGAAGCGGCGGCCGCCGGACGGCTCGGCACGGTGTTCCGCCGGGTGCTCGATTCGCTCGTGCAGCCGCGCCTGCCGTGGCACGCGCTGCTTGCCCGCTTCCTGGTGACGATCGCGCGCGACGACTACAGCTTCCAGCGGCCGAGCCGCCGCGAGGGCGACGCGATCCTGCCGGGGCTCGCGAGCGGCGAGACCAATCTCGCGCTGGCGCTGGACACCAGCGGATCGATCAGCGCGCACGACTTCGGCGCGTTCGTCGGCGAGATCGACGCGCTCAAGGGCCAGATCCGCGCGCGCGTGACGCTGCTCGCCTGCGACGCGGCGCTCGCGCCGGGCGCGCCGTGGCGCTTCGAGCCGTGGGAGCGCCTGGAGGTGCCGCCGGGGCTCACGGGCGGCGGCGGCACTCGCTTCACGCCGGTCTTCCAGTGGCTCGACGCCGAGGCGGTGCGCCCGGATGCGCTGCTGTATTTCACCGACGCGCTGGGGGAGTTTCCCGAGCGTGCGCCCGAGTACCCGGTGCTGTGGCTCGTCAAGGGCAATGCCCCGGTGCCCTGGGGCGAGCGCGTCCAGCTCAACTAGCCCGGCCCCGTGACGGCGGGCCGGCACGGCAGCGGAACTAGTTTCCGTTTGGAATCACCCGTTCCCGGTGGCCGGTCCGGAACTTGCAACTCGATCGGGCGGGCGCCGACCGTACGGCGCGCGGAGCCGCGTTGCGGATGCCGCGCCCGCCGCCCGGCTGGCGGATCGAGGTTGCCCTGCGGGAAGGAGGGTAGTGCCATGGGTGCAAAGCTGAGTCGCCTCTGTGCGGTGCTTGCCGGCTGTCTCGCGCTGGCGCTCGCCGCGGCGAGCGTCGCGCGCGCGGCGGACGTGACCGAGCCGGTAATGCTGGTCGCCAATCCGAAGCTCGGGGAGTTCTACCGCGCGACGGTGCTGATCGCGCGTCCGGTCGGCAACGGCCAGCACATCGGGTTCATCGTGAACCGGCCGACGCAGATGACGCTCGGCAAGCTGTTTCCCGAGCACGAGCCGTCGGCCAAGGTGGCCGACCCGGTCTACCTCGGCGGCCCGGTCTACGTCGACACGATCTTCGCGCTGGTGCAGCGCGACGCGAGCCCGGGCGGCAAGTCGATGCCGCTCTTCGAGGATCTCTTCGTGGCGGTCGATGCCACGACGGTCGACCAGATCATCGAGCACGATGCCGAGCACGCGCGCTTCTTCGCCGGCATGGTCGCCTGGCGGCCCGGCGAGCTCGAGCAGGAGCTCGAGCGCGGCTTCTGGTACGTGCACCGCCCCGACGCCAAGCTCCTCTTCCGCAAGTCGACCGAGGGGCTCTGGGACGAGCTGGTCCAGCGCCACCGCGGCAATTCGATCTGAGACCGCCGTCGGGTCCCGCCGGGGCGTGGCGCCGGCATCAGCGCGGGTTCAGCCGCGCGGCGAGCGCGGTGAACGATGCGAGGCTCTCGGGATTGGCCATCGCGTCGGCGCTCGCGACGTTGTCCGCCCGGGCGCCGAGCAGGATCTTGCGCACCGGCAGCTCCATCTTCTTGCCGGTCAGCGTCCGCGGCACGGCATCGATCGCGTAGATCTCGTTCGGGACGTGGCGCGCCGAGGCGAGCGTGCGGATTCGCTCCTTGATGCGGGCCTTGAGCGCATCGTCGAGCGCGACGCCGTCGGCGAGCACGACGAAGAGCGGCATGAACGACGGCCGGCCGAGGTACTCGAGGTCGACCACCAGGCTGTCGACGATCTCCGGCATGTCCTCGACGGCGCGGTAGATCTCCGCCGTGCCCATCCGGATGCCGTAGCGGTTGATGGTCGTGTCCGAGCGGCCGTAGATGACGTTCGTGCCGCGCGCGGTGATGCGGATCCAGTCGCCGTGGCGCCACTTGCCCGGATACATCTCGAAGTAGCTCTCGCGGTAGCGCGCGTCGCCCGGATCGTTCCAGAAATAGAGCGGCATCGAGGGCATCGGCTCGGTGATCACGAGCTCGCCCACCTCGCCGACCACTTCGCGCCCGCGCTCGTCGAACGCGCGCGCGGCGACGCCGAGCATGCGGCACTGCATCTCGCCGGCGGTGACCGGAAGGATCGGGCAGCCGCCCACGAATCCGCACGCGACGTCCGTGCCGCCGCTGATCGGGGCGAGCCAGAGGTCGCACTTGACGCTCGCGTAGACCCATTCGAACGCCTCGATCGGCAGCGGCGAGCCGGTCGTGCTGAGCACCTCGAGCGCCGACAGGTCGGCGACCGTGCGCGGCGTCGCGCCGGCCTTCATGGTCGAGGCGACGAGCGCCGCGCCGCAGCCGAAGTGGCGCACGCGCGTCTCGCCGACGGCGCGCCAGATCGCGCCGGGGTCGGGATACCCGGGATTGCCGTCGAACGTCACGATCGTGCAGCCCGCGAGCAGCCCGCCGACGAGGAGATTCCAGACGATCCAGCCGGTGCTGGACATCCAGAAGAAGCGGTCGCCGGGCCGCATGTCCTGGTGCAGCACCAGCGTCTTGAGATGCTCGAGCACGATGCCGCCGTGGCCGTGCACGATCGCCTTCGGCACGCCGGTGGTGCCCGAGGAATAGACGATCCAGAGCGGGTGGTCGAAGGGAACCTGCGCGAAAGCGAGCGGCGCCGAGCGCCGGAGCACGGCTTCCCAGGCGACCGTGGGCGGCAGCCCGGCGGGCGCGCCGCGCCCGAGGCTCGACAAAAACACCACGTGCTCGAGCGAGGTCAGGGCGCGCGCGATCTCGGCGACGGTCCCGGTGCGGTCGAACGGCTTGCCGCCGTAGACGTAGCCGTCGACCGCGAAGAGCACCTTGGGATCGATCTGGCGGAACCGGTCGACCACCGCCCGCGTGCCCATGTCGGGCGAGCAGCTCGACCAGATCGCGCCGAGGCTCGCGCAGGCGAGGAACGCGACGACGGTCTGCGGCAGATTCGGGAGGTAGGAGACGACGCGGTCGCCCGGCTGCACGCCCATCTCGCGCAGCGCGGCGGCCACCGCGCCGACCTGCCGTTCGAGCTCGGCCCATGACACGTGCGCGGCGGGGCGCGCCTCCGCGCACGCGACGAGCGCCGGATGGTCGGGCGTCGCGTTGCGGAAGACGTGCTCGGCGTAGTTGAGCCGCGCGCCCTCGAACCACCTCGCGCCCGGCATGCGCCGCTCCGGCAGCACGCGCGCGTACGGCGTCGACGCCTTGATGCCGAAGAACGACCACAGCGAGGCCCAGAACGCCTCGAGGTCGCGCACCGACCACTGCCACAGCGCGTCGTAGTCCGCGAACGGGCGGCGCTCGTGCTCGGCGAGCCAGCGCATGTAGCGCCTGATCCCGGTCGCGTCGCGGAACGCGGCCGGCGGCTGCCAGAGAACCTCGCCCTCCCGCACCGGCCCCTCAGGCGCGACCGAACACCGGCAGTGCCACCCCGTTCACCGCGCGCGCCGCGTCCGAGGCGAGAAACACGATCACGTCGGCGATCGCGTCGGGCGGCACCCACTTCGACGTGTCGGCGTCCGGCATGGCCGCGCGGTTCTGCGGCGTGTCGATCGTGCTCGGCAGCACCGCGTTCACGCGCAGGCCCTTGGCCTTGACCTCGGCGGCGAGGCTCTCGGTGAGGCGCAGCACCGCCGACTTCGCGGCGCTGTAGGCGGCGAGCCCGGCGGGCGCGGCGAGCGCCGCGCCGGCGCCGACGTTGACGATCGCGCCCGCGCCCTGCTCGAGCATGAGCGGGATCACCGCGCGGCACGCGAGCAGCGCCGTGCGCAGGTTCACGGTCATCATCAGGTCCCAGGTCGCGAGCTCCTCCTCGTGCACGTGCTTCCCGCCGCGGAACCCGCCGACCGTGTTGACGAGGACGTCGATGCGACCGAAGCGCGCGCGGACGGAAGCGGCCAGCGCACGCGCGCTGCCCTCGTCGGCGAGATCGACGCCGCCGGAGATCATCCGGCTCGCGTCGGGGCCGGTGCCGCCGTACACCTGCTGCAGCTGCTCGGCCGACTGGTCGACGAGGACGGTCTTCGCGCCGGCGGCGTGCGCGGCGCGGGCGACGGCCTGGCCGAGGTTGCCGGCCGCGCCGGTGACGATCACCACCTTGTCTGCAAGCGCCGACACGGCTTCCTTTCTCCGCGGCGCCGGCTACGCCGCCCCGATCAGCGCCGGGAGCTCGGCGAGCGAGCGCATCTCGGAGTCCGGCAGCACGCCGAGCTCGTCCACCGGCGCGCCGGCGCGGTTGCACCAGAACACCCGGAACCCGAACGCCTTGGCGCCGAGCGCGTCCCAGCAGTTCGACGACACGAAGCCGATCGCGCCGGTCGGCACGCCGAGCTTCTCCACCGCCAGCGCGTACACGCGCGGGTCGGGCTTGTAGATGCGCAGCGCATCGACGCTGATCACCGCGTCGAGCGTCTGCGCGAGGCCGGCGTTCGCGACGACCGGCTCGAGCATCGCAGGCGAGCCGTTCGAGAGGATCGCGAGCTTGCGTCCGGCGAGCCGCGCGAGCGCCTCCTGCACCTCGGGATACGTCGCGAGATGCAGGTAGGCCTCCATCAGGCGCGCCTGCTCGGCCTCGCCGAGCCGCAGGCCGAGCGCATTGCACGCGTAGCGCAGGCCCGCGCGCGTGACGTGCGAGAAATCCTCGTAGCGCTGCATCAGGCTGCGCTGCCACGTGTACTCGAGCTGCTTCGCGCGCCAGAGCTGGGAGAGCGCCGTGCCCTTGCCGGGCCAGATCTCGTCGCACAGCCTGATCACCGAGTGCACGTCGAACAGCGTGCCGTACGCGTCGAATACCAGGGCCTTGATCTGCGTGCTCATCGGTGGACGCTCCGTATTCCGCTCGCCGCGCGGGCAATGGATGCCGCCGGCCGACGGATGCACGCGACCGGCCGGACAGACTCTGCCCCAGCCGCGCCGCGGGCGCAAGCCCGCAGCCCTGCCGGCCCGTCCCCTCCGGCTTCTCCTCGCGCGGGCTACGTGCTAACTTGGCGCGGGCCGCCGCGGCGACCGCCGCGGGGCAGGAGGGGCAGCGATGCAGGACCGCTACGAGGAGATCTACCGCGCGTTCCGCTGGAACGTGCCGGCGCGCTTCAACATCGCCGCGGCCTGCTGCGGCCGCCACGCGGTCGACCGGCACCGCTTCTGCCTGTACTGGGAGGACGAGGACGGCGCGACGCGCGCGCTCACCTACTGGGACATCCAGCAGGACGCCAACCGCCTGTCGAACGCGCTCGCGGGACTCGGCGTCAGGCGCGGCGACCGCGTCGGCATCATCCTGCCGCAGCGTCCGGAGACGGTGGTCGCGCACATGGCGTGCTACCAGCTCGGTGCGGTGGCGATGCCGCTGTCGATCCTGTTCGGCCCGGACGCGCTCGAGTACCGGCTGCAGAACAGCCAGACGTCGGTCGCCTTCGTCGACCCCGCTTCCGCGCCGAACCTCGCCGCGGTGCGGGCGTCGCTGCCGGATCTCCGGCACGTGATCGGCGTGGCCGGCGCGCGCGAGGCGGGCGCCGAGCCCTGGGAACGGCTGCTCGACAAGGCGTCGCGCCGCTTCACGCCGGTCGACACCGGCGCCGAGGATCCGGCGCTGCTCGTGTACACGAGCGGCACCACCGGGCCGCCGAAGGGCGCGCTCAAGCCGCACCGCGTGCTGATCGGCAACCTGCCCGGCTTCGCGTACTCGCACGACGAGTTTCCGCGCCCCGGCGACATGTTCTGGTCGCCCGCGGACTGGGCGTGGACCGGCGGGCTGATGGACGCGCTCCTGCCGACGATGTACCACGGGTTCCCGATCCTCGGTTACCGCGGGCGATTCGATCCGGAGAAGGCGTTCCACCTGATCGAGAAGTACGGCGTGCGCAACAGCTTCCTCTTTCCGACCGCGCTGAAGATGATGATGAAGGCGGTGCCCGAGCCGCGCGCGCGCTACGACCTGCGGCTCCGCTCGATCATGAGCGCCGGCGAGTCGGTCGGCGAGGCCGTGTTCGAGTGGTCGCGCGCCGCGCTCGGCGTGACGATCAACGAGATGTTCGGCCAGACCGAGGTGAACTACATCGTCGGCAACTCGCACGCGCTGTGGCCGGCGAAGCCGGGCTCGATCGGGCGGCCGTATCCCGGTCACCGCGTCGCGGTGATCGACGACGACGGCAACGCGGTGCCCGAAGGCGAGGCGGGCGAGGTGGCGGTCAACCGGACCGACGTGCACGGCGACCGCGACGCGGTTTTCTTCCTCGGCTACTGGCAGAACGACGAGGCCACGCGCAAGAAGTACACCGGCGACTGGTGCCGCACCGGCGACCTCGCGAAGCGCGACGCCGACGGCTATCTCTGGTACCAGGGCCGCGCCGACGACGTGTTCAAGAGCGCCGGCTACCGCATCGGGCCCTCCGAGATCGAGAACTGCCTGGTGAAGCATCCGGCGGTCGCGAACGCGGCGGTGGTCGGCAGCCCCGATCCGGAGCGCACCAACGTGGTCAAGGCGTTCATCGTCCTGCAGCCGGGGCACGCGCCGTCGCCGGAGCTCGAGCAGGCGCTGCAGCAGCACGTGCGCGGGAAGCTCGCGCCCTACGAGTACCCGAAGGAGATCGAGTTCGTCGACCAGCTGCCGATGACCACCACCGGCAAAGTGCAGCGGCGGGTGCTGCGGCTGCGCGAGGAAGAGCGCAAGCGCGGCCATACGGGCTGAGCGGAATGCGCCGATGCAGCTGCCGGCCGACCATCCGCAGCGCTACGCTCTCGCGAACGAGATCCACGCCCGGCCGTACGACGCGCTCGAGGCGCCCGAGCGGGTTTCGTACCTCGCCGTCCTGTCCGGCGAGCGCGCGGCGGAGCACGCGCACCTCGTGCGGCTGTGCGAGCGCGGCGGCGTGCATCCGCCGCAGCCCGCGGCGAGCCATTTCCTCGCCGACTTCGGCAACTACCGCGTCAAATGGGAGCGCCACACCGAGTTTTCCGGCTACACCTTCTTCCTGCGCGGCTGGGCCGCGGAGCTCTTCGCCGAGACCGCGGTCGCGGCGGTGCCCGCGGACTGGGCGGCCGCGATCCCCGGCGAGACCCTCGTCGCGGCGCATGCCGAGCTCGTGCCGCGCGGGATCGCGCTGCCCGAGGGCCGCGAGATCGCCCGCGTGTTCGGCGGCAACTACGTCGTCGGCGCCGAGATCGGGGAGGGCGTGGGCGCGGTCTTCACCGATTTCAGGATCCATGCGGACGGGCACAACCGCTTCCTGGTGTTCGACGTGGGCATGTCGCGGCGCCAGGCGGGGCGGATGGTGCAGCGGCTGTTCGAGATCGAGACCTACCGGATGATGGCGCTCCTCGCGCTTCCGGTCGCGCTGGCGGCCGCGCCGCGGCTCGCCGAGATGGAGGAGGCGCTGGTCGAGATCACCGCGGCGATGGCGGGCGATGCCGGCCGGCGCGCCGACGACCATGCGCTGCTCGAACGGCTGATCCCGCTGGCGGCCGAGGCGGAGCGCGCGGTCGTGTCGTCGCAGTACCGCTTCGGCGCGGCCCGTGCGTACCACTCGCTGGTGAACAGCAGGATCGCGGAGCTGCGCGAGCGGCGGCTGCCGGGCACGCAGACGATCGAGGAGTTCATGGCCCGACGCCTGGCGCCGGCGATGGCGACCTGCGAGTCGATCGCGCGGCGCCAGCGCGAGCTCGCCGAGCGCGTGGCCCGCGCGAGCCGGCTGCTGTCGACGCGGGTGGACATCGTGCGCGAGCGGCAGAACCAGGAGCTGCTGAGCTCGATGGAGCGACGCGCGCGGTTGCAGCTCCGCCTGCAGGAGACCGTCGAGGGGCTGTCGGTGGCCGCGATCACCTACTACGTCGTGGGCCTCGTGGGCTACGCGGCCAAGGGCCTCAACTCGGTCGGGATCGCGCTGGACAGCGATCTCGCGATGGGCGTGGCGATCCCGGTGGTCGCCGTGCTCGTCGCCCTCGGCGTGCGGCGCGTGCGCCGCAGCGTCATGGAGGCGGAGCGGGCCGGCACGGGCTGACCGCGGAGGACGCCCAGGGGAGCGCTGCAGAAGCTCGTCATCCCCGCGATCTGACCAGGATCTTGCCGTCCGCCTCGGCGACGACCTCGCCCGCCTGGTTCCGGCTCACGCCGCTCAGCACGACGATGCCGCCCTGGTGCTTGGGCTTGTCGTGCTTCTCCCGGATCGTCCAGGTCGTGGTCAGGGTGTCGCCGGGCATGACCGGCGCCTTGAAGCGGCAGACGTGCTCGAGATACGCGATCGCGGTGCCGTGGAAGTACATCCCGACCGGCGCCGACACGAGCGCGCTGGTGAAGGGACCGTGCAGGATGCGCCCGCCGAAGCGCGACTCGCGCGCGTGGCTCTCGTCGACGTGCAGCGGGTTGAAGTCGCCGAACAGCCCCGCGGCGAGCACCAGGTGCGTCTCGGTGACCGTCAGCGCCGAGCTGAACGTATCGCCGATCTTGACCTCGTCGTAATGCTTTCCGGGGAACACGGCGCTCCTTCGTCCGGTGCGAAGCGGAAGCGCGGATTGTTGCGCAGCGGCGGCCGGCCCGCAAGCGAGCGGCGGGTTGGGCTAGACTCGGGTGCACCAGCCCGGGGGAAACGCGATGCAGCTCTACACCTACTTCCGCTCGTCCGCCTCGTTCCGAGTGCGGATCGCGCTCAACTTCAAGGGGCTCGGGTACGAGCCGGTGCTCGTCAATCTGCCCAAGGGCGAGCACCAGGCCGAGGGCTACCGTGCGGTGAACGTGCAGGCGCTCGTTCCGACGCTCGTCGACGGGGACCGCCGGCTGGTCCAGTCGCTCGCGATCCTGGAGTACCTGGAGGAGCGCTATCCCGCGCCGGCGCTGCTGCCGCGCGATCCTTTCGACCGCGCGTACGTGCGGGCGCTGTGCGGCATCGTCGCCTGCGAGATCCATCCGCTGAACAACCTGCGCACGCTCAAGCACATCCGCCGGACCTACGGTCTCGACGATGCCGGCGTGAACGCGTGGTACCGGCACTGGATCGCCGACGGCTTTGCGATGATCGAGAGCTATCTCGTGTCCGAGGGGCGCAGTGGACGCTACTGTCTCGGCGACGCCGTGACGCTCGCCGACTGCTGCCTGGTGCCCCAGGTCTTCAACGCGCAGCGCTACGAGTGCGACCTCGCGCCGTACCCGACCGCGATGCGGATCTTCGACGCCTGCATGCGGCTGCCGGCCTTCGACGCCGCGCAGCCGTCCAGGCAGCCGGACGCCGCATAGCGGCGGCCGGCTGCTTTCTCGCCCCTTGCCGCCCGGCGCTGCCTGACGCGCGGTTCACGCGGCGGCGGCGATCGAGGCGGCGCCCGCTCAGCCCTTCGTGGCGCCGGCGAGCAGACCGGACACGATGTGGCGCTGGAACGCGAGCGCCAGCGCGACGATCGGCAACGTGACGACGACTGCCGCGGCCATGATCGCCCCCCACGGCAGCTCGTAGGCGCTCGCGCCGGAGAGCAGCGCGATCGCGACCGGGACCGTGCGCTGCGCGTCGGACAGCGTGAAGGTGAGGGCGAACAGGAACTCGTTCCACGCGGTGACGAAGACCAGCAGCCCGATGGCGACGAGCCCCGGCCGCAGCAGCGGGACGAACACCCGGGCGATGGTCCGCAGCGGCCCCGCGCCGTCGAGCGCAGCGGCCTCCTCGAGCTCGCGCGGGACGCCGCGGGCGAAAGTCGTCAGCACCCACGCCGCGAACGGCAGCGCCAGGATCAGGTACGAGAGCACCAGCGCGCCGAGCGAGTCGAACAGGCCGAGACCGCGCACGAGCTCGAACATGCCGGCGAGCACCGCGATCTGCGGGAACATCGAGACCGAGAGGATCGCGAGCAGCACGCCGTGGCGGCCGCGGAACGGGATGCGGGCGAGGGCGTAGCCGGCGCCGAGCGCGAGCGCCACGCTGAGCGCGGCCACGGCTGCGGCGACGAGCGCCGAATTGAGGATCGCGCGCAGGAACGGCCCGGCGAGCACGCCGCGATAGTGCTCGAGCGTCCAGCCGGGCGGCACGAGGGCCGCGCGGAAGAGCTCGCCGGACGGCGTGACCGACGTGACGAGGGCGTAGTAGAGCGGGAAGAGCGCGAAGGCGAGGATCGCCGCGAGCAGCGCGCCGAACAGCGCGCCGCGCGCGGCGCGCCGCAGCCGGCCGGACACTTTCATCGCACCTCCTCCGGGCGCAGCCGCGCGAGCCTGAGGTAGACGATCGCCGCGAGGCCGATCGTGAGAAAGACCAGCGTCGAGGCGGCCGAGCCGAAGCCGAGGTCCTGGAAGTCGATCAGCTGCTGGCGCGCGTACACCGAGATCGACATCGTGCTCGCCGAGTTCGCGGTGAGCACGTAGACCAGGTCGAAGACGCGCAGGGCATCGAGCGCGCGAAAGGCGATGGCGACCGCCAGCGCGGGCCAGATCAGCGGCAGCGTCACGCGGAAGAAGACGCGCACCGGGTGCACCCCGTCGACCCGCGCCGCCTCGTAGCATTCGCCTGGCAGCATCTGCAGCGCGGCGAGCACGAGCAGCACGACGAACGGGGTGCTCTTCCACACGTCGACCACGATGACCGCGACGAGCGCGAGATCCGGGTCGGCCGTCCACGCGATCGGCGCCGCGATCAGGCCGAGCGCGAGCGCGGCGTGGTTGAGCACGCCGAACTCGTCGTTCAGCATCCAGGCCCAGAGCTTTGCCGAGACCACGGTCGGGACCGCCCAAGGCACGAGCACCGCGGCGCGCACCAGCGCACGCCCGCGGAACGGCACGTCGAGCGCGAGCGCGATGGCGACGCCGAGCACGGTCTCGAGCGCCACGGATGCGACCGCGAAGATCAGCGTGTTGCGCACGGCGCGCCACCACTGCGGGTCGGCGAGCACGCCGTACCACTGCCCGGCATCGTGCTCCAGGTAGTTGGCGAGGCCGACGAAGGCGAAGTCTCCCGGGTCGGCGAGGGTGGCGTCGGTGAGGCTGAGCCAGAGCGTCCGCGCGAGCGGCCAGCCGGCCGCGAGCGCGAGCGCGGCGAGCGTCGGCGCGAGGAGCCACCATGCGGCGCGAGCGCGCCGCGCGCGCAGGGTCGCCGGGCCGACCGCGCGCGTCATCGGCGGTCCGGCGCGGCCCAGTCCGCGCGGCGCTTGATCCGCCGCAGCTGGCGCTCGAAGGCTCGCACGCTCGTCGCGGCGTCGCTCTGTCCGGCGAGCGCCGCGTGCACGGCGTTGGCGAACGCGAAGCTGACGCGGTTGTAGGCGGGGCCGGTCACCGAGGCGGGCCGCGCGACCGCGTCGTCGAGCGCCGCGCCGAGGACGGCGAAGAGCGGGCTCGCCGCCAGCACCTCCGGGTCCGCGTAGAGCGCGGGTCGCGTCGGATGGTAGCCGCCCGCGATCGCGCGACGCTTCTGCTCGGCACGGCCGGACAGGTAGAGCGCGAGCGAGGCCGCGGCCTCGGGCTCGCGCGAATAGCGCGACACCGCGAGCTGCTGGCCGCCGAGCGCGGCGGCCGGCGCGCCGTCCGGGCCGGCCGGGAGCGTCGCGATGCCCACGCGCCCGCGCACCGGGCTCGCGGCGTCCTGAAGGAGCGCCCATGCATACGGCCAGTTGCGCATGAACACCGCGTGGCCGGACTGGAAGAGCCCGCGCGCCTCCTCCTCGGCGTAATTCAGCACGCCGCGCGGGCTGATCGTTCCGACCCAGCTCGCCGCGAGGGCCATCGCCGCCGCGGCGGGCGCCGGTCGCAGGTCGAGGCGACCCTGCGCGTCGATCAGTGCGCCGGCGCCGTGGCTCGCCAGCCATTCGAGCGCGTTGCAGGTGAGCCCCTCGTAGGCGCGGCCCTGGAAGACGAAGCCCCACAGGCGGGCGTTGCCGGCGTCGCGCTCGGCGCGCTGGATGCGGGCCGCGGTCTCGGTGAGCTCCGGCCAGGTGCGCGGCACGCGCGCGGCGTGCCGCTCGAGCAGATCGCGGCGGTAGTACAGCAGCCCCAGGTCCACGAACCACGGCAGCGCGACCAGCCGGCCGTCGACCGTGTTGTTGCGCACGAGCGACGCGAGATGCTCGTCGGCAACCGCGCGCGCGGCAGCGCTGAGATCCGCGAGATGCGGCGCCAGGATGCCGGGCCAGACGACGTCGATCTGTAGCACGTCGATGTCGGGCGCGCGCGCCGCGAGCAGCTGCTGGTAGAGCGCGAGGCGCTCGGTGCCCGAGCTCGGCGTCGACACGAGCCGCACCGTGTGGCCGGACCGCGCGGCCCACGCTTCGGCGCCCTCGCGGCAGAGCTCGAGCTCGCGGCCGACCGCGCCGCAGGAGATCGCGACGGTCGCCGCGTGCGCGAGCCCGGCGAGCATCGCGAGGACCGTGCCGAGCAGGAGCCTCACGCCGCCTCCGCGGGCGGGCACGCGACCCCGTCGGCATCGAACACGTGCACGGCGCCGAGCGGGGCGGCGAGCGACAGCCGGTCGCCCGGGCGGATGCGCGAGTCGGGATCGAGCCGGGCAACGAGCAGACCATCGCGCGCGCCCGCCACCTCGAGGTAGGCGTAGCACGCATCGCCCGACCGCTCGACGACCGCGACGGGGCCCCGGATCCGGGCGTCGGCGTCATCGGCAAGCCGCAGATGCTCCGGCCGGATGCCGAGCGTGACCGGATCGCCGGCCCGCAGCGCGGCGCCGTTCGCGCCGGCGCGCAGACGCACGCCGTCGGGGAGCAGGCAGGCCACCTCGCACGGCCCGGCCACCGCGACCCGGGCGCCGATGAAGTTCATCGTGGGCGAGCCGAGGAAGCCGGCGACGAACGCGTTGCGCGGGCGGCGGTACACCTCGAGCGGCGCGCCGACCTGCTCGATGCGGCCCTCGCGCAGCACGACCAGCCGCTCGGCGAGCGTCATCGCCTCGAGCTGATCGTGAGTCACGTAGAGTGTGGTCGCGTTCAGCGTGCGGTGGAGCCGGGCGAGCTCGAGCCGGGTGCGCGCGCGCAGCGCGGCATCCAGGTTAGAGAGCGGCTCGTCGAGCAGGAACACCGCCGGGTCGCGCACGATCGCGCGGCCGAGCGCGACGCGCTGCCGCTGGCCGCCGGAGAGCTCGCCGGGCTTGCGCCCGAGCAGCGGGGCGATCTGCAGCAGGCGCGCTGCTTGCTCGACGCGCGCGCGGATCGCCGCGCGGTCGTAGCGCGCGACCGAGAGCCCGAACGCCATGGAGTCGCGCACCGACATGTGCGGGTAGAGCGCGTAGGACTGGAACATCATCGCCACGCCGCGCTCCTGCGGCGGGAGCGCTTCGACGCGCCGTCCGCCGATCAGGATCTCGCCGCGCGTGAGCTCGTCGAGCCCGGCCACCAGGCGGAGCAGGGTTGACTTGCCGCAGCCGGAGGGTCCGACCAGCACCACGAGCTCGCCGTCGGCGACCGCGAGGTCGACGCCGTCGAGCACCGTCGCGGCGCCGAACGCCTTGGTCACGCCGCGCAGGACGAGATCGGCCACCGCGCCTCAGCCCTCGATGCGCGCCGGCGGGGAGCTCGCGCCGCGCGCGGCGGCGGTCGATGAGGCGGCGGTCATAGTGCGCGTGGCGGGATGGCGCCCCGGAGACGAATCGAACGTCCGACCTGCCCCTTAGGAGGGGGCCGCTCTATCCACTGAGCTACCGGGGCCGCGGGCTTGCCGCGTGCGGCTGCCAAAGCCGGATTCTATGCGAGCTTCGCGACGCGACCAATCCGGCGCGCTTGCCTGCCGGCGGCGGAGCGCTCGGGTAACATCGCAGCACGTCCCGGTTCTGACGTTCGCGCATGCTCGTCGTCTCTCGCTCTGTTTGCTCTGTTCGCTCGGCGGCCGCGGTCGCGGCGGCCGCGATGCTGGCCGCCGCGGCGCCGGCTCCGGCGCAGTCCGACTTCAGCTCGCCGTACGTGCCGACGCCGACGGTCGCGGTCGAGCGGATGCTCGGCCTCGCGCAGGTGACGCGCGACGACCTGGTGATGGACCTCGGCTCCGGCGACGGGCGCATCGTGATCGCCGCGGCGAAGCGGCACGGCGCGCGCGCGACCGGCGTCGAGTACGACCCCAAGCTCGTCGCGCTCAGCCGGCAGAACGCGCTCGCCGCGGGGGTCGGCGAGCGGGTGCGGTTCGTCGAGGGCGATCTCTTCGACGTCGATCTGTCGCCCGCGACCGTGGTGACGGTGTACCTGCTGCCCGACGTGAACCTCAAGCTGCGCGACAAGCTGCTGCGGGAGCTGCGGCCCGGAGCGCGCGTGGTCGCGCACGACTTCGATTTCGAGAGCTGGCGGCCGGACCGTGTCGAGAGCTTCTACGCGCCGGAGAAGAACCGCGGCCGCGGCGGCACGAGCCGCGTGATGCTGTGGATCGTCCCCGCCGAGGTTCGCGGGACGTGGGTCCTGCGCAGCGCCGCGCTGCCGGCGCCGGGGGAGGCGCAGGTCGTGCTGAGCCAGAACTTCCAGGTGCTCGAGGGCGACGCGATGCTCGGCGAGCGCCGCGCGGCGCTGCGCGAGCCCGCTCTGCGCGGCGCGGTGATCCGCTTCTCGCTCGACGCGGTCGCCGGGCCGCTGCGGTTCGCGGGCGAGGTGCGCGGCGACGAGATCGCCGGCACGGTCCGCGGTGCGGCGGGGACGTGGCCCTGGCGCGCGACGCGCAGGCGCTGATGGATCCGGCGAAGCCGTTCTCGGAAGCGTCCGAGCGCAACCGGGCGCCGATCCGGTCGGTCCTCGAGCGGGTGCTCGCGGACTGCCGCGCGGTGCTCGAGATCGGCAGCGGCACCGGCCAGCACGCGGTGTACTTCGCCGCCGATCTGCCGCATCTCGAGTGGCAGCCGAGCGACGTGGCCGAGAACCTGCCGGGGATCGAACGCTGGCGCGCCGACGCCGGGCTCGCGAACGTGCGACCGCCGCTCGCGCTCGACGTGAACCTCGATCCGTGGCCCGCGGCGCGGTACGACGCGGTGTTCTCGGCCAACACCGCGCACATCATGGCCTGGCCGGAGGTCGAGCGGATGGTCGCGCGCGCGGCGGCGGCGCTGCGGCCCGGCGGCCGTTTCTGCCTGTACGGTCCGTTCAACTACGCGGGCGATTTCACCTCGGCGAGCAACGCGCGCTTCGACGCGTCGCTGTGCGCGCGCGACCCGCGCATGGGGATCCGCGACTTCGAGGCGGTCGACGCGGCCGCGCGCGCTGCGGGCTTCGTGCTGCTGGAAGACAATGCGATGCCCGCGAACAACCGCCTGCTGGTTTGGCGCCTGGGCGGGCAACGAGCGTGAAGAGGTTCGAGATGGGAGCGCAAGCCGGGTTCAAGCTGACCTATTCCACGATGTTCGATCCGCCGCCGGCGCTGCACGAGCGCTTCGAGGCCGCCCTCGCGCGGGTGAAGGCGAGGCTCGGCGCGGAGTACCCGATGTGGATCGGCGGGGCGGGGGCCGCCGCGGCGGAGCAGTTCGAGGTGCGCAGCCCGATCGACCGCGACTGGCTGCTCGGGCGCTTCCAGCGCGGCGGCGCCGCCGAGGCCGACGCCGCGGTGCGCGCGGCGCGGGCCGCCTTCGCGGGGTGGGCGGCGACGCCGTGGCAGGAGCGCGTGCGGCTCCTGCGCCGCGTCGGCGCGCTGATCGAGGAGCGCGTCTACGAGATCGGCGCCGCGGTCGCGCTCGAGGTCGGCAAGAACCGCATGGAGTCGCTCGGCGAGGTGCAGGAGACCGCCGATCTCTTCTACTGGTACTGCGACCAGATGGAGGCGAACGGCGGGTTCGTGCGCGAGCTGCCGAACGACCCGCTTCCCGGCTTCGTCAGCCGCAACCGCTCGGTGCTGAAGCCCTACGGCGTGTGGGTCGTGATCGCGCCGTTCAACTTTCCCTATGCGCTCGCCGGCGGGCCGGTCGCGGCGGCGCTCGCGGCCGGCAACACCGTGGTGTTCAAGACCGCGAGCGACACTGCCTGGAGCGGCTGGCTCCTCGCCGAGGTGCTGCGCGACGCAGGGCTGCCGCCCGGCGCGTGCAACTACGTGACCGGCGGAGGCGGCGCGATCGGCGCCGCGCTGGTCGCGCATCCGGAGGTCGCGGGGATCACCTTTACCGGCTCCTACGAGGTCGGCATGCAGATCTACCGGTCGTTCGCGGGCGGCCCGTACCCGCGGCCGTGCATCGCCGAGATGGGCGGCAAGAACGCGGCGATCGTGACGCGGCACGCCGATCTCGACCGCGCGGCGACGGGCATCGTGCGCTCAGCCTTCGGCCTGCAAGGCCAGAAGTGCTCGGCGACTTCGCGCGTGCTGGTCGAGCGGCCGGTGGCGGAGACCCTGCGCGGCAAGCTGGTCGCGCTCGCCCGCGCGATCAGGGTCGGCGATCCGACGGCGAAGGAGCACTGGATGGGGCCGGTCATCAACCGGTCGGCCTACGAGCGCTTCCGCAAGTGCGCCGACAACGTCGCCGAGCACGGCGAGATGCTGGTCGGTGGCGAGCAGCTGCGCGACGGTCCGCTCGCGAAGGGCTGGTTCTGCGCGCCCACCGTCGCGACCGCGCCGTTCGACTTCCGCCTGTGGCGCGAGGAGAAGTTCATCCCGCTCGTCCTGGTGGGGGAGGTCGACTCGCTCGACGAGGCGCTCGCGCGAGCGAATGCCTCGCAGTACGGCCTGACCGCCGGTTTCTACGGCGCGGAGGGCGAGATCGCGCAGTTTCTCGAGCGCATCGAAGCCGGCGTCACGTACGTCAACCGGCCCCAGGGCGCGACGACCGGCGCATGGCCGGGCTATCAGCCGTTCGGCGGCTGGAAGGGCTCGGGCACGACCGGCAAGGCGATCGGCTCTTTCTACTACCTGCCGCAGTACCTGCGCGAGCAGTCGCAGACGGTCGTGGACTGAAATGAAAGTGGGCAGTGGACAGTGGGCAGTGGACGGTGGGCAGTGGACGGTGTGCAGCGGGCGGCGGACCGTGAGGCGACGCGGCCGTGATGGCAGCGGATGAGGCGGTGCACTGGCGCGAGGTGCTCGACTTCTGGTTCGGCCCGCCCGGCTCGCCCGAACGCGGCCGTCCGCGCAAGGCGTGGTTCGAGAAGTCGGACGCTTTCGACGCGCTGGCGCGCGACCGGTTCATTTCGACGCATGCGGCCGCGCATTCCGGCGCGCTCGACGCGTGGCGTCGCACCCCGCTCGCGGCGCTGGCGCTCGTCATCGCCCTCGACCAGTTCCCGCGCAACATCTTCCGCGGCGATGCGCGCGCGTTCGCGTCCGACGCACGGGCGCTCGACGTCGCGCGCGAGCTCGTCGACCGGGGATTCGATGCGGCCATGCTTCCGGTCGAGCGCTGCTTCGCCTATCTGCCCTTCGAGCACGCTGAGGACCTGGCGGCGCAGCGGCGCGCGCTCGAGCTCTTCGCGCGCCTCGGGCCCGATCCGTGGAGCGCGACCACGCTGGACTACGCGCGGCGCCATCACGAGGTCATCGCGCGCTTCGGTCGCTTCCCGCACCGCAACGCGATTCTCGGCCGCGCCTCCACGCCGGAGGAGCTCGCGTTCCTGCAGCAGCCGGGATCGTCCTTTTGAGCGAGGCGCCAGGGGCGAGGAGCGAAGCATGATGCGCCCACTCCGCGACCGGCCGCGTCGGGGGTTCGATCGCGCCGTGCAGGGTGCGGAACGGTATCCTGCCGCCCGACAGTGGCGGCCGATGCGCTGCACCCACGGGAGCAATCGATGACCGACTCGCACGGGCTTGCGCCGCCGTCCGCATGGGTGATCCGCTGGGCGCCGCTCGTCGGGTCCGGCGCGCGCGTGCTCGACGTAGCGTGCGGCGCGGGGCGCCATGCGCGGTACCTCGCGGCGCGCGGCTGCGCCGTCGTGGCGGTGGACCGCGACGCGGCGGCGCTCGAGGGACTCGCCGGAACCGCCGGGATCGCGCCCCTGCAGGCGGACCTCGAGCGCGATCCATGGCCGTTCGAGGCCGCGGCATTCGACGCCGTGGTGGTCACGAACTACCTGCACCGCCCGCTCTTTCCGCACCTGCTCGCGGCGCTGAAACCCTCGGGCGTCCTGATCTACGAGACGTTCATGGCCGGCAACGCGCAGTTCGGCCGGCCCTCGAACCCGGACTTCCTGTTGCGCCCGGGTGAGCTCGCCGAGACCGTGGCCGGCCGCCTCTCGCTCGTCGCGTTCGAGCAGGGCGCCGTGCGGACGCCGAAACCGGCTGCGATTCAGCGCCTTTGCGCTGCAACCCGTGATCCTGTAACAATTTTTTTGGACTGAGCACCCCCCGGAGAGGCTGCAATAGCGGTAAAATTCCACGTTTTCAAGGGTCAGGGTCTGCCCCGCATGCTCACCGGAAGCCTGGTCGCGATCGTCACGCCGATGCTGGACGACGGCCGCCTCGACATCGCGCGCTTCGAAGCGCTGATCGACTGGCACATCAACGAGGGCACCGACGGGATCGTCGTGGTCGGCACCACGGGCGAGTCGCCCACGGTGGACTTCGACGAACACAAGGAGCTCATCCACATCGCCGTCGGCCACGCCGCCGGGCGCATTCCCGTGGTGGCGGGCACCGGCGCCAACTCGACCGCGGAGGCGATCGAGCTCACCGAGTCGGCGAAGCGGGCGGGCGCCGCCGCGTGCCTCTCGGTCGTGCCGTACTACAACAAGCCGACCCAGGATGGGCTGTACCGCCATTTCCGCGCGATCGCCGAGGCGGTCGACATCCCGCTGATCCTGTACAACGTGCCGGGCCGCACGGTCGCCGATCTCGCGAACGACACCACCCTGCGGCTCGCCGAGCTCCCGAACGTCATCGGCATCAAGGACGCCACGGCGAACATCGAGCGCGGCACCGATCTCATCAAGCGGGCCCCGCCCGGGTTCGCGGTCTACAGCGGCGAGGACTCGACCGCGCTCGCGCTGATCCTGCTCGGCGGGCAGGGCGTCATCTCGGTGACCGCGAACGTGGCGCCGCGCCTGATGCACGAGATGTGCGCCGCGGCGCTCGCCGGCGACGTGGCGCGCGCGCGCGAGTGCAACATGAAGCTCCTCGCCCTGCACAAGCGCCTGTTCGTCGAGGCGAACCCGATCCCGGTGAAGTGGGCGCTGCGCGAGATGGGGATGATCGAAGGCGGCATCCGCCTGCCGCTGACGCCGCTCGCGGCGCAGTACCACGAGGCGGTGCGGGAGGCGTTGCGTGAAGCCGGCATCACGACAACTACAGCCGGTCTGAGGGTCGTGGAGGGAAGAGCGTGATCAGGAAAATCTGGGTGGCCGCGGCGCTGGTCCCGGCGCTGCTCGCCGGATGCAGCTGGAACAGCCTGTTCGAAGGCAAGCAGATCGAGTACAAGTCGGCCGGCAAGCTGCCGCCGCTCGAGGTGCCGCCCGACCTGACGCGCCCGGGGCGCGACGACCGCTACGCGGTGCCGGACGTGAGCCCGAGCAGCTCGACGACCTACTCGCAGTACAACCTCGAGCGGTCCGGCCAGACCACCCGGCCGTCCGACGTGCTGCCCACCGCGGAGGGCGTGCGCCTCGCGCGGGCCGGAAGCGAGCGCTGGCTGGTGGTCAAGGGCGACCCGGAGAAGCTCTGGCCGGTCGTGAAGGAGTTCTGGCAGGAGAACGGCTTCCTGATTCGGATCGAGATGCCCGAGGCGGGCGTGATGGAGACCGACTGGGCCGAGAACCGCGCCAAGATCCCCGACGACATCATCCGCCGCACCGTGGGCAGAGTCATCGACGGGATGTACTCCACCGGCGAGCGCGACAAGTTCCGCACCCGCATGGAGCGAGGCGCCGAGCCGGGGACGGTCGAGATCTACATCACCCACCGCGGGGTGGTCGAGGAGCTCACCGGCTCGGGCGTCACCAAGGAGGTCGACAGCTCGAAGTGGATGCCGCGGCCGCCGGATCCGGAGCTCGAGGCCGAGTTCCTGAGCCGCCTGATGGTGCGGCTGGGCGTCGAGCAGGACCGCGCGAAGGCCGTGATGGCGTCCGGCGCGTCGACCGCCGAGCGCGCGAAGATGGTGAAGACCGCTTCCGGGACGGCGACGCTCGAGCTGTACGAGCCGTTCGACCGCGCCTGGCGCCGGGTCGGCGTCGCGCTCGACCGGACCGGGTTCACGGTCGAGGACCGCGACCGCTCGAAGGGCCTGTACTACGTCCGCTACATCGATCCGGCGACCGACGGCGGCGCCAAGAGCGAGGGCTTTCTGTCGAAGCTCGCGTTCTGGCGCAGCGAGCCCAAGATGGACCTCTCCAAGCTGCCGCAGTACCAGGTGCTGATCACGGACGTCAAGGACACCAGCCGCGTGCAGGTGCTCGGCAAGGACGGGGCGCCCGACACCTCGGCCACATCGGGCAAGATCCTCAGCCTGCTCTACAACCAGCTGAAGTAGCGCGCGGGATCGACGCGGGTCCGGCGCGTTGCGCTTCGCCTCGCTCGCGAGCGGCAGCAGCGGCAACGCGCTCGTCGTCGAAGCCGACGGCACGCGGCTGATGCTCGACTGCGGGCTCGGCCCGCGCGAAGTCGAGCGGCGCCTTGCGCGGCGCGCGCTCGCGCCGGCCGACCTCGCGGCGATCGTCCTCACCCACGAGCACGGCGACCACGCCGACGGCGCGCTCGCATTCGCGCGCCGCCACGGCCTGCAAGTCTGGATGACCTACGGCACGTGGCGGGCGATCGCGGCGGACGCCGTGCCGGCGGCCGACGTGAACATCATCGACAGCCACCGCGCCTTCGTCGTCGGGGCGCTCGAGGTGCATCCGTTCCCGGTGCCGCACGACGCGCGCGAGCCGGTGCAGTTTGTCTTCTCCGACGGAGCCCGCCGGCTCGGCGTGCTCACCGACACCGGCGCGTCCACGCCGCACATCGAGTCGATGCTGTCCGGGTGCCAGGCGCTGGTGCTGGAGTGCAATCACGACGCCGGACTGCTCGACCGCGGTCCGTATCCCGCGCGGCTGAAGGAGCGGATCCGCGGCGGCTACGGGCACCTCGCGAACGACGCCGCGGCGCGGCTGCTCGCCGCGCTCGACCGCCGCAGCCTGCAGCACGTCGTCGCCGCCCATCTCTCGCAGCAGAACAACACTGCGGAGCTCGCGCGAACGGCGCTCGCCGGCGCGCTCGGCTGCGGTGCCGAGTGGATCGGCGTTGCCGACCAGGAGGACGGTTTCGACTGGCGCGCGCTCGGCTGACCGCCGCCAGGAAAAAGGGCCGGCCCACGGGCCGGCCCTGCGTGCGATGGCAGCGGCGCGCTACTTCTTCATCGCGTCCTGCGCGCCCTGCGCCGCGCCGGTCGCGACCGCCTGCGCGGTGCCGCCTTCCTTGGCGCCTTCCGCCGCGCCCTTGACGGCGCCAGCGGCGACGTCCTTGGCCTGCTGCGTCATGGCCTCCTTGGCCTTCTCTTCCTCGGTCTTCGCGGCGTCGGCGGTGGCCTGCGCGGGCTGGCCGGCATCGGCCTTCTGCTCGTCGGGCTTCGCCGCATCTGCCTTCGGCGCCTCGGCCTTCGGCGCCTCGGCGGGTGCGGGAGCGGTGGTCGCGGGCGCCTGGACGGGCCTCGGCTCGTCCTTCCCGCAGCCTGCGAGCGCGAAGGCGAGCAGGGCGGCCGCAAGAATCGTGTGCTTCATACGGATCGGTTTCCTTGGATGATGGAGGGCGACGACGGCGAATACGGAACGCGGCCAATTGCGATGCGGCGCGCGCGCCCGGCCGCCGTCGTCGCCGGCCGAGCGACGCGGCGATCGTAGGCGATCCGGATCGGGATAGGCTGACCGGTGGCTTACAGGCCGAGCTGCGTCGCCGAGACGGCGGGCACCGAGCTCTGCCAGATCTCGTCGAAGCGATCGCGGATCGCCTGACACTCCTTGAGATCGTGCGCCACGAACACGCCGCGCGGCTGCGCGGCCACCGGCCGCCGCACCATGTGCTCGGCGTCCACGAGCACGAAGCAGTCCTGCGCGCGTGCGGCGTCGTCCTCGGTGCGATGGACCGCGATGTTGGCGCTGAACTGCGTGAGCAGGCTCATCACGCGCGGCGCGCTCCGCGTGACGTAGTCGATGTCGTGCAGCGCGATGTACACGCGGTTCTCGCGGCCGGCGAGCATGAACTGGCGCATGCGCTCGGCGCGCTCGGGGGCGTTCAGCCCGAGCTGCGCGAGGTCGGGGTCGAAGATGCGCAGCTCCATGCGCGCGCCGGCGAGCAGCTCGTCGAAGGCGGCGAGATACTCGGCGCGCGACGCGATGATCCGCCGCGCGGGCTGCGGCGACGGCGGTGCGGCCCTTTCGTCCATGCGATCCTCCTTGCGGGCGCGCGATCGCGAATCCTAGTCCGCGGCGCCCGGCAGCACGTAGCCGGAAAGGTACCACGCATGAAGCAGCGCGGCCGCCTCGCGGTGGACGCGCGACGCGGGCGCGAGCGCGCGCCGGTCCGCGAGGCGCCGCAGGAGGCCGGCCCCCGCGCCGGCCGTGGACTCCTCGCCGTTCACGTACAGCGTGCCGCCGCGGTAGAGCATGATGGTCGCCGGCGCGAGGCGGACCCCGCGGCGCGCGATCGCGCGGCCGAACGCCGCGGCGGCGAGCGGGCGCGTCGGCCGCCTGAACGCGACTTGCGGCTTGGGCTCGCTCAGGTAGCGTCCGACGAAGCGCGCCTGTTCGGCGCGCGGGCCCGGCAGGCCGCGCAGCAGCCGCAGGCAGCGATCCATGACGTCGTCGCCGATCCGCGCCGGGTGGCGCGTCGGCCGAATACCCGGGTCGCGGTAGCGTCCGCGTCGGGCGATGCGATCCTCGAGCGACTGCAGGTAGGCGACCGCGAGCTCCTGCGCGGACGGCGCCCGGAACCCGATCGAGTAGGTGAGGCAGGCATCGAGCGCCACGCCGTCGTGGCCCCAGCCGGGGGGCAGGTAGAGCATGTCGCCGGGTTCGAGGGTCCACTCCGCGGTGGGCGCGAAACGGGCGAGGATCTTGAGCGGCGCGCGCGGATCGAGGCCTACGTCGCCGGGCGGCGCGATCCGCCAGCGACGCCGGCCCGAGCCCTGCAGCAGAAAGACGTCGTACGAATCGGCGTGCGGTCCGACGCCGCCGCCTGGCGCGGCGTAGCTCACCATCACGTCGTCCAGGCGCGCGTACGGCAGGAAGGCGAAGCGCCGCAGCAGGCGGTCGACGGCCGGAACGAAGTGGTTCACGCCCTGCACGAGCAGCGTCCACCGACGCGGCGGCATGCGGCGCAGCGCCGCGCCGCTGAACGGGCCCTGCGCCAGGCGCCAGCGGCGGCCCTCGCGTTGCACGACGCGCGACTCGGCGGCGGGCGATGCCGCGATGCGGAACAGATCGGCGACGGTGAACGGGTCGCGGAAGCCGCGAATCGCGCCGCGCACCAGCAGCGGGCGCCGCTGCCAGTGGCGACCGAGAAAACCGGCCGGGGTCAGTCCGCCGAGCAGCGTCCTGGGCATCGGGCGATTATATTTGCGCTTCGGCCCGCGCCTTTACGCACCGTCAAACTGGTTTAGAATCGCCGCGACCCGCGCCTGCGACCACGCATGCTGCAACCCGGACAACACGCGCCGCCGTTCTCCCTGCCGGATGCCGACATGGAGACGGTGAGCCTCGCGAAGTTCAAGGGACGCAAGAACGTCGTGCTTTACTTCTACGCCAAGGACGGCACGCCGGGGTGCACGCTGCAGGCGATCGAGTTCAGCGACCACGAGGAGCACTTCGCCGCGCACGACTGCGTGGTGGTCGGCGTCTCGTGCGACGACTGCATCACCCACGCCGAATTCCGCGACGAGAACGGCCTCTCGGTGACGCTGCTCGCCGACGCCGAGGGCGAGGTATGCCGCAAGTACGGCGTGTGGCGCGAGCCCGAGGTGAACGGCCAGCGCCGCAGCTGCGTGGTGCGCTCCACGTTCGTGATCGACAAGAAGGGCGTGGTCCGGCACGCGCTCTACGGCGTGACTCCGCGCGGCCACGCGGCCGAGGTGCTCGAGCTCGTGCGCGGGCTCAAGGAATGAGGATCGGCAAGGACACGGTCGTCGCACTGGAAGTCGAGCTCTCGGACCTCTGGGGCAACGTCATCGAACGCTCCGACGCGCCGGTGCACTACCTGCACGGCGGGTACGGCGGGCTGCTCGAGGCGGTCGAGGCGGCGCTCGAGGGCAAGCACGCGGGGGACCGGCTGACCCTCGACCTCGAGCCCGAGGACGCGTTCGGCGACTACGACGAGCGGCTGCTGCGCGTCGAGCCGCGCGAGCGGTTTCCGGCGGAGCTCGAGACCGGCATGCGGTTCGAGGGCATTCCGGGCGAGCCGGCGGAGTCGGAATCCCCGATCATCTACACGGTCACCGACATCGCGGCGGGCAAGGTGGTGCTCGACGGCAACCACCCGTACGCCGGCGTGGCGATCCGGTTCCGGTGCACGGTGCGCGAAGTGCGCGCCGCCACGCCGGCCGAGATCGACCGTGGCGCGGCCGAGGATCCCGGCGCGCTGCGGATGAGCGTGCGCGGCTAGGGCGGGTGCGTCAGGCCCTACGGCCTAGCCGGCAACGAGCCGCATCGCGTCGCCGTCGCGCACGAGCGCGAGGGACCGCGTGTGGTGCGCGGCGACGCTCGGTCGATGCGCGATGCTCACGATCGCGGCGGCGCCGAGCCGCGCCTGCAGCAGCTCGTAGAGCGCGCGCTCGGTGTCCTCGTCGAGCGCCGAGGTCGCCTCGTCGAGGAACAGCCAGTCCGGCACGTGCAGCAGCGCGCGCGCCACGGCGAGGCGCTGCTGCTCGCCCACGCTCATCGCGAGCGACCAGTTCGCGGTCTCGTCGAGCCGGCCGGCGAAGTGCGCGAGCCGGCAGTCCCGCAGCGCGGCGCGGATCGCCTCGTCGCCGAACGCGCCCGCGTCGGCCGGATAGGCCACCGCGGCCCGCAGCGTCGCGATCGGGATGTACGGCCGCTGCGGCAGGAACAGCACCCGCGCGCCCTGCGGCACGCGCACCGCGCCGCGGCCGAACGGCCAGATGCCGGCGATCGCGCGGAAGAGCGTGCTCTTCCCGGCGCCCGACGGCCCGGTGACGAGCACGCGCTCCCCGGGCCGGATCGCGAAGGTTGCGCCGGTGACGATGGTGCGCCCGGCGGGCAGCGCGAGCTCGAGCGCGTCCGCTGCGATCTCGCCCGCCGGCTGCGGCACGACGCGGATCCCGGCCGCCGCGTCGGCGGCGAGCTTGGTCTCCTCGAGCGCCCGGTTGAACGTGAGCAGGCGGTCGACGCTCGCCTTCCACGCGGCGAGCTGCGCATAGCTGTCGACGAACCACGAGAGCGAGGCCTGCACCTGGCCGAACGCCGAGGCGATCTGCATCAGCTGGCCGAGCGAGATCGCGCCGGCGAAATAGCGCGGCGAGGCGACGATGAACGGAAAGATCACCGCGATCTGGTTGTAGCCGACCGTGAACGCGGTGAGCCGCTTGGTGTAGCGGATCAGCTCCCACCAGTTCGCGCGGATGCGCCCGAAGCGCTGGTGCAGCCCGCTCGCCTCCGGCCCCTCGCCGCGATAGAGCGCCACGCCCTCGGCGTTCTCGCGGATGCGCACCAGCGCGAAGCGGAAGTCGGCCTCGAGGCGCTCCTTGTCGAAGTTGAGCCCGATCAGGCGGCGGCCGACGTAGTGCGTGAGGACGCTGCCGACGAGGGCGTAGGCGAGCGCCGCCCAGAGCATGTAGCCGGGGATCGTGATCGTGCCGCCCGCCACCGCGAAAGTCAGGGACCCGGAGACGTTCCACAGGATGAACACGAACGAGGCGAGCGTCACACCCTCCGACAGCAGGCCGACGGCCAGCATCAGCGTGCCGCTGGTGAAGAGCCGCAGGTCCTCGGCGATCCGCTGGTCCGGGTTGTCGGTGCCCCGGCTCTGCAGCTCCAGGCGGTAGTAGGTCTGGTCGCCGAGCCAGTCGCCGAGGTACTGGCGGGTCAGCCACTCGCGCCAGCGCATCTCCAGCGTCTGGCGCAGATAGAGGCGGTAGATCGACACGGCGATGAACAGCGCGGCGAGGAAGCCGAAGTAGAGCAGCAGGGCGAACGCGTCCTCGGCGTTCTTCTGCTCGAGCGCGTTGTAGAAATCGCGGTTCCACTCGTTGAACGCGACGAGCAGGTAGACGAGGGCGAGCGAGAGCCCGAGCACGGCCGCGAGCAGGCCGCGCGCGCGCCAGCGCTCCTCCGAGAACCAGTACGGCCGCGTGAGCCTCCAGACCCGTCCGAGGAAGCTTCCGGCGTGAATGAGCAGGCGCATTCTCAACATGCGGTTTCCTGGGGAGGACGGTGGTACGCGGCGTGGCCGCCGCCGGATGGCTCGCGCTCAGCCGCCCGCGCGGTTGAGCAGCGCGCGCGCGAGATCGATGGTCTCGGAGGCGGTGAGACCGATCGGTCCGCTGCCGTGCGCGGCCGCCGCGTCGGCCGCCGCCGAGTGCAGGTACACGCCGGCTACGAGCGCGCGCTCGGGGTCGAGGCCCTGCGCGAGCAGGCTCGCGATCATGCCGGTGAGCACGTCGCCCATGCCTGCGCTCGCCATGCCCGGGTTGCCGGAGGCGTTCACCCACCAGCGTCCGTCGGGCGCCGCGAGCACGGTGCCGTTGCCCTTCAGCGCGACCCAGCTCCGCAGCCGCCCGGCGATCGTGCGCGCGGCCGCCACGCGGTCGGACTGAACCTCGGCGGACGGCACGCCGAGCAGCCGGCCGGCTTCGGCCGGGTGCGGCGTGAGCAGCGTCGCCGCCGCGCGGGCGACGACGGCCGACTGCAGCGCGGGGTCCTGCGCGATCAGGTTCAACGCGTCGGCATCGACGACCAGCGGGCGCTCCGCTCGCAGCGACTGCGCGAGCAGCCGCTCGGCGGCCGCAGCGGTGCCGAGCCCCGGTCCGACCGCGAGCGCGGAGAGCGGCAGTTCGCTCACGAGCGCCTGCGGATCGCGCAGCATGAGCTCGAGCTGGCCCGCATCGACCTGCGGCGGCCGCGCCGCGAGCAGGCCGAGGAACACCTTGCCGGCGCCGAGGCGCAGCGCCGCGCGTCCGGCGAGGAGCGCCGCGCCCACCATGCCGTCGGCGCCGCCGACGATGCCGACGCTGCCGGCGAGCCCCTTGTGGAAGTTGCGCGGCCGCGCGATGAGCGGCGCGCCGAGCAGCGTCGCGTCCACCAGGCGCCCCTGCGGCGGGGCGAGCGCCTCGGCGTCGAGGCCGAGCGCCGCGACCGCGACCTCGCCGCAATGGTCCGGACCGTCGAGCGTGTAGAGGCCGGGCTTGCGCGCGATGAACGTGATCGTGTGGGTCGCGTGGAACGCGGCGCCCATCACCGCGCCGGTGTCGGCGTCGATCCCGCTCGCGACGTCGAGCGCGAGCCGGCGCGCGCACAGCCGCTCGGCCTGCGCGATGAGCTCCGCGTGGCGGCCGCCGACCGGCCGCGCGAGCCCGATGCCGAACAGGCCGTCGATCACCAGGTCGTAGCGCGTGCCTTCCGGGATCGATCTCAGCAGGCGGCCGTCCGCGTCGCTCCATTTCGCGGCGGCGGCCCTGGCGTCGGGCGGCAGGCGCGCCGCGTCGCCCGCGAGCAGGACGTCGACGCGATAGAACCACTGCCTGAGATGGACCGCAGCCTCGAGCGCATCGCCGCCGTTGTTGCCCGGACCGGCGAGCACGAGGATGCCGCGCCCGTCGCCGGCGAGCGATCTCGCGCGCTCGGCGGCCGCGAGGCCTGCGCGCTCCATCAGCGTCGGCTGCGGCCGCTCGGCCGTCGCGCGCGCCTCGAGCGCGCGCATCTCGTCGGTCAGGTAGAGCGGAGCGAAGGACGTCGGCATGCCGCCGCGGAGTGTAGCGCGTCGCGCGCGATCGGCGCCGGCCGCGTCACCCGGCCGCCGCCATGCGCGCGGGCAGCCACGTCGCGAGCTCGGGAAACGCCACGATCACGACGACCGCCACCAGCAGGATCACGAAGAACGGCAGCGCCGCGCGTGCGACGGCGAGGATGTCGTCGCCGGTGAGCCCCTGCAGGACGAACAGGTTGAACCCGACCGGCGGGGTGATCTGCGCCATCTCGACCACCAGCACGATGTAGATGCCGAACCAGATGCGGTCGATGCCCGCCGCCTCGACCATGGGCAGGATCACCGAGGTGGTGAGCACCACCACCGAGATGCCGTCGAGGAAGCAGCCGAGCACGACGAAGAAGATCGTCAGCGCGACGATCAGCATGTGCGGCGAGAGCTCGAGCGCCGACATCCCCTCGGCGAGCCGCCGCGGGATGCCGGTGAAGCCCATCGCGACCGAGAGAAAGGCGGCGCCCGCCAGGATGAACGCGATCATGCACGAGGTCCTGGTCGCGCCCATCAGGCTCGCGACGAAGCTCGCGCGCGTGAGCGTGCCGGAGAGCCAGGAGAGCACCAGAGAGAGCAGCACGCCGACGGCGGCGGCATCGGTCGGCGAGGCGATCCCGAGGTAGATCGAGGCGATGACCCCCGCGATCAGCAGCACCACCGGCGCGAGCCGCCTCAGGCCGACGATCCGCTGCGACCACGCGACGTCCGCCGCCGCGGCCGGGACCCGCTTCGGGTTGAGCAGCGCCCACAGGACCACGTAGCCCATGAACATCAGCACGAGCATCACCCCGGGCAGCACGCCGGCGATGAACAGGCGCGCGATCGACTCCTCGGTCGCGACGCCGTACACGATCAGGATGATGGACGGCGGGATCAGCAACCCGAGCGTGCCCGAGCCGGCGAGCGTCCCGATCGCCATGCGCCGGTCGTAGCCGCGCCCGATCAGCTCCGGCATCGACATCTTGCCGATCGTGGCGGCGGTCGCCGCGGAGGAGCCGGACACCGCCGCGAAGATGCCGCAGCCGAGGATGTTCACGTGCAGCAGGCGGCCGGGAATGCGCGTGAGCCACGGCGCGAGGCCGGCGAAGAGGTCCTCGGAGAGGCGGGTGCGAAACAGGATCTCGCCCATCCAGATGAAGAGCGGCAGTGCGGCGAGCGCCCAGGAGCTGCTCGAGCCCCACGAGGTGGTCGCGAGCACCTGGCCTAGCGGCGCCTGGGTGAAGAGCGCCATCGCCACCATGGCCACGCCGAGCAGCGCGAACGCCACCCACACGCCGCTGCCGAGCAGGGCGAAGAGCAGCACGACGAGCAGCAGGGAGAGCGCGGTCGCTTCCATCACTCGTGCTCCGCGGCCGACGCCTGCGCAGCCGCGCCGTAGCTGGGGACGCGCCCGCGCAGGAGCGCCGCCAGGTCGTCGGCGAACGCGATGGTCAGCACGGCGAGCCCGAGCGCCATGCCCGACTGCGGAATCCAGAGCGGAACGGCGATGATTCCGGGCGATGGATCCCCGAACTCGAACGATTCCAGGACCAGGCCGAAGCTGTACCACGCAAAGAAGCCGGACACGAACGTGCCGACGGCGACGCACCACAGCTCGACCCAGTGCCGGGCGCGCGGACCCAGACGGTGCACCAGCAGCTCGACGCGGATGTGCGCGCCGTGCCGGAGCGTGTACGCGAGCGCGAAGAAGGACGACGCGGCGAGGAAGAAGCCGGCGAACTCGGCGTAGGAGGGGATCAGCAGCCCGTACGGCTCGCCGCCGAACGCCTTGATCAGCGCGTCGACCAGGTTGGCGCCGACCTGCGCCAGGACGATGACCGCGATCGCGACCAGGAACGCCGCGGCGAGCGCGCCGCTCGCGCGGTACAGCCAGTCGAGAGACACGCGCATGGCCTGGCCCGGATGCGGGCTCGGGGAAACCGCGGGGACGGCGCGTGCGCGCGCGATCCCCGGGCTCGCGCGGCTACTTCTGGTAGGCCTTCAGGATCGCCTGTCCGTCGGCGCCGGCCTTCTTCACCCACTCGTCGGTCATCTGCTTGCCGATCGCCTTCAGGCCTTTCATCAGCTCCGGCGACGGCGGCGAATGGATGGTCATGCCGTTCTGCTTGAGCACTGCGGTCTTCTCGGCCGTCTCCTTCATGCTCATCTCCCAGCCGCGCGTCTCGGCGCGCTTCGCCGCGTCGAGCACGGCTTGCCGCGTTGCCTCGTCGAGCCCGCGGAACGCGCGCTTGTTGACGACGACCGCGTTCTTCGGCAGCCAGGCCTGGGTGTCATGGTAATGCTTGACGAAGTCCCACGCCTTCGAGTTCGCGCCGGTCGACGGCGAGGTGATCATCGATTCGACCCGGCCAGTCGTGAACGCCTGCGGGATGTCGGGCACCTCGACCTGGGTCGGCACCGCGCCGGCGAGCGAAGCGAGCTTCTGCGTCGCGGTATTGTAGGCGCGGAATTTCAGGCCCTTCATGTCGTCGGGCGACTTCAGCTCGCTCTTCGCGTACAGGCCCTGCGGCGGCCACGGCACCGCGTAGAGCACCATCAGCCCTTCCTTGTCGAGCACCTTCTCGACCTGGGCGCGCGAGGCGTTCCACAGCTTCCTCGCGTCGTCGTAGCCGGTGGCGAGGAACGGCACCGAGTCCACCTCGAACACCGGGTTCTCGTTGGCCAGCAGCGACACCAGGAACTCACCGATCGGCACCTGGCCGCCGCGCACCGCATTCTTGATCTCCGGGTGCTTGAAGAGCGATCCGTTGCTGTGGATCTTGATCTCGAGCTTGCCGCCGCTCGCCTTCTTCACCTCCTCGGCGAACTGCATGATGTTCTGGGTGTGGAAGTTCGCGTCCGGATACGGCGTCGGCATGTCCCACTTGGTCTGGGCGAACGCCGGCGCCGCGCCGAACGCGCCGGCGAGAATGGCGACGGCGAGGCTGTTCTTGCTCATGGCGGCTCCTCCGCTGGTGGACTCGGGACTCGGGCCGGCGTCTCCGAACGGATGCCGGCATGCACAGTGGCACGCTAATCGAGCGGTCGGGGGCTGTCAACGGGCAGCGCGGTACCGAGATCTCGCTCGGCGCCTCGCCTCGCTGCCACGCCGCGCTTTACGAGGACTTGACGTCGACCGCGCGTGCCACCCTCGGCGGCCGCACCGGGCCGGCGCCTGCAGCCGCAAACGCCGACCGCCAGGTCCCGGTTCGCGGCGGCCAGTCGACACGCGACTGCTGGCTGCCACGAACCACCCGTGACGGAGGGCGCGGCCGAAGCCGCCGGCCCGGCGCAGCCGCCGATGCCGGAGTCGACGGCGGCCCGATCGCTTTGGTCAGAGCCGCCCGACGACCTCGTCGGCGATCGCGAGCGAGGCGGTGATGCCGGGCGACTCGATGCCGAAGAGGTTCACGAGGCCGGGTACGCCGTGCTCGGCGGGACCCTGGATCAGGAAGTCGGCGGCGGGGGCGTCGGGGCCGACGATCTTCGGGCGGATGCCGGCGTACGCGGGCTGCAGGCGGCCGTCCCGGAGACCCGGCCAGTACTCGCGGATCGCGGCGTAGAAGCCGTCGGCGCGGCGCGGATCGACGCGATAGTCGATGCGCTCGATCCACTCGACATCGGGGCCGAAGCGCGCCTGCCCGCCGAGATCGATCGTGACGTGCACGCCGAGCCCGGCCTGGTTGGGCATCGGATAGACGAGGTGCGCGAACGGCGCGCGACCGGCGAGGCTGTAGTAGTTGCCCTTCGCGTAGTAGGTCGGCGGCACGTGCCCGCGCGGAAAGCCGGCGATCCCCGCGGCGAGGCGCTGGGCGTGCAGCCCGGCGCTGTTCACGACCGCGCGCGCACGGAGCCGCATCGGCCCGGCGCCGCCGACGTCGAGCTCGATGCCGCCGTCGGCGACGCGGCCGCCGGCGACCGGGCTGCGCAGCACGACGACCGCGCCGCGCGCCTCGGCGTCGCCCTGCAGCGCGAGCATGTAGGCATGGCTGTCGAGGATGCCGGTGGAGGGCGAGAGCAGCGCCGCCACGCAGCGCAGCTCGGGCTCGAGCGCCGCCGCCTCCGCGCCGGTGAGCTCGCGCAGATCGAGGACGCCGTTCGCCTGCGCCTGCGCGCGCAGCCTGGCGAGCCGCGGAACCTGGTCGGCGGCGGTCGCGACGATCAGCTTGCCGCAGTTGCGATGCGGCACGCCGCGCTCGGCGCAATAGCGGTACAGGGCCTGCTTGCCCGCGACGCACAGCCGGGCCTTGGCCGAGCCCGGCGGGTAGTAGATGCCAGCGTGGATCACCTCGCTCGAGCGCGAGCTCGTCTCGGTGCCGATCGCGTCGGCCGCCTCGAGCACGACCACGTCGCGGCCGCCGAGCGCGAGCGCGCGCGCGACCGCCAGCCCGACCGCGCCGGCGCCGATCACCGCGGCATCAATCGTCTCCATGCGCGCTTCCCGACGCGTCTCGTGCCCACCGCAGGCGCAGCGTCTCCACGGCGACCGCGGTGACGCCGGCCAGCGCGACGGCCGCCGCCATCGGGCGGGCCGTGCCGTCGTACAGCACGCCGAGCGCCGCGCTCACGACCGCACCGAGGCCGAACTGCCCGGCGCCGAGCAGCGACGCGGCCGCGCCGGCCGACTGCGGAAACGGGGTCATCGCCAGCGCGGTCGCATGCGGCAGGACGAAGCTGAACGCGAACATGTATACCATCATCGGCAGCACGACCGCGGTCCAGTGCGACGCGCCCGACCACGCCAGCAGCGCCATCGCGACGCCGGCGGCCGCGCAGAGACGCGTGCCGAAGCGCAGCATGCGGGCGATGCCGGCGCGGCCCACCCAGCGGCTGCTGTAGAACGCGCCGACGATCTGCCCCACCATCACCGCCGCGAACAGCGCGCCGTACCCGGCCGCCGTCACGCCGGCGCGGCCGACCAGCGCGAAGCTCGAGTTGGCGAGGAACGCGTAGAGCCCGATCTGCGCGCAGAGCAGCGTGGCGAGCGGCGCGACGAACCGCGCGTCCGCGAGCAGCGCGCCGAAGCTCGCCGCGATGCGCGCGGGATGGATCGAGCGGCGCTCGCCCGGCGCGGTCTCCGCGAGCCCGAGCGCGACCGCCGCGCCGAGCGCGGCGGCCATCGCGGCGTGGAAGGCGAACACCGCCTGCCAGCCCGACCAGACGATCAGCGCGCCCGCGATCAGCGGAGCGGTGATCGGCACGAACCCGAACACGATCTGCATCTGCGCGAGCAGCCGCGCCGCCTGCTCGTGCGCGTGCATGTCGCGCACGATGCTGCGCGCGACGACCGGTCCGCTCGACATCGCCAGACCCTGGAGCAGTCGCATCGCGACCAGCGCGGGCGCGGACTCGGCGAGCGTGCAGCCGACGCTCGCGCCCAGGAACACGGCGCAGCCGGCGAGCAGCGCGGGCCGGCGTCCGAAGCGGTCCGAGAACGGGCCCCACGCGAGCTGGCCGGCCGCGACGCCGAGGAAGTAGGTGGTGAGGCCGAGCTGCACGAGCGCCGGCTCGGCGCCGAGGTCGCGCGCGATCGCCGGCATCGCCGGCAGGAACGAATCGGTGCCGAGCGGCGTCAGCGCGAGCAGCAGGCCGAGCAGCACGGTGAGCCAGACCGAGGACGGGGAGAGCGGCATCGCGCGGGAGGCCGCGCGGCGTTGCGGCCGCGCACGGGCGGCGGAGTCTAGCACGGCGCGGTTAGAATCCCGCCATGAGCACCGAAGAAGGCGGCACGGGCGGGCAGGACGGTCGCTGGCACTTCTGGATCGACCGCGGGGGCACGTTCACCGACGTGGTCGCGCGGCGGCCGGACGGCGCCGTGCTCGCGCACAAGCTGCTCTCGGAGAACCCGGAGCGCTACCGCGACGCGGCGATCGCCGGCATCCGGCACCTCCTCGGCGTCGCACCGGACGACGCGATTCCGGGCGAGCGCATCGCGGCCGTGAAGATGGGCACCACGGTCGCGACGAACGCGCTGCTCGAGCGCAAGGGCGAGCGCACCGCGCTCTTCGTGACGCGCGGATTCCGCGACCAGCTGCGCATCGGCTACCAGAACCGACCGCGGCTGTTCGCGCTGAGGATCGAGCTGCCCGAGCTGCTGTACGCGCAGGTGTTCGAGGTGGGCGAGCGCGTGGGCGCGCACGGCGACGTGCTGGTGCCGCTCGACGCCGACGGCGCGCGCCGCGACCTGCAGGCCGCCTACGACGCCGGCTTCCGCTCGGTCGCGATCGTGTTCATGCACGGTTACCGCTACTCCGCTCACGAGCGCGCGGTCGCGGCGCTGGCGCGGGAGATCGGCTTCACCCAGGTGTCCGCGTCGCACGAGGTCTCGCCGCTGATGAAATTCGTCGCGCGCGGCGACACGACGGTCGTCGACGCGTACCTCTCGCCGATCCTGCGGCGCTACGTCGACCGGGTCGCGGCCGAGCTGCCCGGCGTCCGGCTCATGTTCATGCAGTCGAACGGCGGCCTCACCGACGCGCGGCTGTTCCAGGGCAAGGACGCGATCCTCTCGGGCCCCGCGGGCGGGATCGTCGGCGCGGTGCGCACCGCCGCCGCGGCCGGGTTCGAGAGGATCATCGGCTTCGACATGGGCGGCACCTCGACCGACGTGTCGCACTACGCCGGCGAGTTCGAGCGCACCTTCGAGACGCTGGTGGCCGGCGTGCGCATGCGCGCGCCGATGATGAGCATCCATACGGTGGCCGCCGGCGGCGGATCGATCCTGCACTTCGACGGCGCGCGCTACCGCGTCGGGCCGGACTCGGCCGGCGCGGACCCCGGCCCGGCGAGCTACCGGCGCGGCGGACCGCTCGCGGTCACCGACGCGAACGTGATGCTCGGCAAGATCCAGCCCGGGCATTTCCCGCCGGTGTTCGGGCCGAGCGGCGACCAGCCGCTCGATGCCGAGGGCGTGCGGGCGAGGTTCGCGGCGCTCGCGCGCGAGATACACGCGGCCACCGGCGACACGCGCACGCCGGAGGCGGTCGCCGAGGGCTTCGTCCAGATCGCGGTCGGCAACATGGCGAACGCGATCAAGCAGATCTCGGTGCAGCGCGGCCACGACGTCACCGGGTACACGCTGGTGTGCTTCGGCGGCGCGGCCGGCCAGCACGCGTGCCTCGTGGCCGACGCGCTCGGCATGGAGACGATCTTCATCCACCCGCTCGCCGGGGTGCTGTCGGCCTACGGGATGGGCCTCGCCGACATCGCCGCCCTGCGCGAGCAGACGGTCGAGGCGCCGCTCGACGAGGCGGCGCTCGCGCCGATCGGACGGGCGCTCGACGGCCTCGCCGCGGCGGCCCGCGACGAGGTCGTCGCGCAGGGCGTGCCGGCGGCGCGCGTGCGCGTGGTTCGGCGCGTGCACCTCAAGTACGACGGCACCGACACCGCGCTCGTCGTGCCGCACGGCTCGCTCGCGGAGATGACCGCGGAGTTCGAGGCGGCCTACAAGCAGCGCTTCAGCTTCCTGATGCCCGACCGCCGGCTGATCGCCGAGGCGGTCTCGGTCGAGGCTCTCGGCGGGGCCGCGGCGCCGGCGGCG
>JAHDYJ010000190.1 GCA_023383795.1 Burkholderiales bacterium
CGGCGGCGTGCTCGACCAGGACTACGAGATGTTCGAGCAGCAGACGCCGCACCGGCTGATCCGCCACGAGTACATCACCGACTCGGCCGGCGCCGGGCAGTGGCGCGGCGGGCTCGGCGTCGAGACGATCTTCGAGATCGGCTCCGACGACACGCAGCTCGTCACCTTCGGCGACGGCGACTTCGAGCCGGCGTTCGGCCTCTTCGGCGGCGGCGACGGCACGCTCAACTTCATCAAGCTGAAGTACCCGGACGGGCGCGAGGTCACGCCGCGGAACAAGGACCTGATCGCCGGCGTGCCGAGGGGCACGATCTATCACCAGCAGGCGGGCGGCGGCGGCGGCTACGGCGAGCCGAGGAAGCGCGACCGCGCGCGGGTGCGCGAGGAAGTGCGCAACGGCGTCGTTTCCGATCGCGCCGCGCGCGAAGTCTATGGGTTGAAGGAGTGAGGCGTGACCACGCCGGACTGCCTCCGCCCGGGAGCCCTCCCCGCCTTTTCCAAGGAGGGATGCCGCGCGCAGCGCGGCGGGGTGGTTGCGGCGATCGCCGCCGTGTCCAGGCTTGCACCACCCCGGCCGCTTCGCGGCCGCCCCTCCCCGCAGAGGAGGGGATGGGGTGTCAGAGCGGTAGAGCGATGAACTTCGAGCTGACCGACGAGCAGAGGCAGGTGCGCGACGCGTTCGCGCGGTTCTGCGACGAGCGCATCGCGCCGCAGGCCGCCGCGCTCGACGCGGCGCACGAGTTCCCGCGGGTGCTGTTCCGCGAGCTCGCCGGGCTCGGCTTCTTCGGCATCCGCTACCCGGAAGAGGTCGGCGGCTCCGGACTCGACCTGGTGACCTTCTGCCTGGCGCTCGAGGAGGTCGCGCGCGGCTCGGTGTCGCTCGCCGGCTGCGCCGCGATGCAGTCGCTGATGGGCACCAAGTTCCTGCACATGCTCGGCAACGCCGACATCGTCGAGCGGCTGTTCAAGCCGGCGCTCGCCGGCGAGAAGGTCGGCGCGGTGTGCATGACCGAGCCGAACGCCGGCACCGACCTCGGCGGCATCGCCACGCGCGCGAGGAAGGTCGACGGCGGCTACCTGCTCACCGGCCAGAAGATCTGGGTCACCTCGGCGCCGGTGGCCGACTTCTTCACCGTGTTCGCGCGCGCGGGCGAGGAGGCGAAGCTCACCATCTTCCTGGTCGAGCGCGCGTTCAGGGGCCTCGCGATCGGGCGCGCGATCGAGAAGATGGGCGTCTGGGCGCTGCCGACTTCCGAGCTCGCGCTCGACGAGTGCTTCGTGCCGGACACGCACCGGCTCTCGCGCGAGGAGGGCGACGGCGAGAACCACCTGCGCAAGCTGCTGGCCGAGATCCGCATCATCACCGGCGCGATCGCGGTCGGCGTGGCGCGCGCCGCGCTCGCCGAGGCCACGCGCTACGCGGCCGAGCGCAAGCAGTTCGGCAAGCGGATCGACCGCTTCCAGGCGATCCAGCTCAAGCTCGCCGAGATGGCGACGCCGCTCGAAGCGGCGCGCCAGCTCGTCTACTACGCCGCGTGGCTGAAGGACGCCGACCGGCCGCACCACAAGGAGGCGGCGATGGCGAAGCTCTTCGCCTCCGAGACCGCGCTCGCGGTCTGCGACCAGGCCGCGCGCGTGCTCGCCTCGTACGGCTACGCGATGGAGTACCCGGTGCAGCGCTACCTGCGCGACGTGCGCTTCACGCTGATCGGCGGCGGGACGAGCGAGATCCTCAAGCTGATCATCGCCAAAGAGGTCTCGGGCGGGTGATGGGTGATGGCCGATGAGCGCCGAGGAACGAGAACGGGCGCGCAAGAGCGCGCGCTCTGGTCGGCGCCTGCGCGCCAGCCACGACTCGCGTTCCTGTGCTCGTGGCCGCACCCTGCATCACCCGTTACCCATCACCCATTGCCCGGCCAGTGAACGGAGTCATGGAATCGTGACCAGCAACAAGCGCATCAAGATCGTACTTGCGAAGCCGGGCCTCGACGGGCACGATCAGGGCGCGAAGGTCGTGGTGCGCGCCCTGATGGACGCCGGGTTCGAGGTGGTCTACACCGGCCTCCGGCAGACGCCCGAGCAGGTCGCGCGCATCGCGGTCGAGGAGGATGCCGACGTGATCGCGCTCTCCAGCCTCGCCGGGGCGCACCTGCCGTTCTGCCGCAAGCTGAAGCCGCTGCTCGAGGCGAACGGGCTGGCCGACAAGCTGTGGATGATCGGCGGCAACATCCCGCGGCAGGACCACGACGAGCTGCGCGCGCTCGGGTTCGAGGGCGTCTTCCCGACCGGCGCCAAGCTCGACGACATCGTCAACTACATCCGGGAGAACGCGGCATGAACGACATGACCCGCCCGCAGCCGGGCGCGGTGGTGAACGAGTCCGGCATCGAGGTGAAGCCGCTCTACACCGCGGCCGACGTCGAGGCGAGCGGCGGACTCGGCATGATCGGGCAGCCGGGCGAGTACCCGTACACGCGCGGCATCCACCCGATGATGTACCGCAGGCGGCCGTGGACGATGCGCCAGTACACCGGCTTCGGCAACGCGGCCGACACCAACCGGCGCTTCAAGTACCTGATCGCGAACGGCCAGACCGGCCTCAACGTCGCCTTTGACCTGCCGACGCAGATCGGGCTCGACTCCGACGACCCGCTCGCCGAGGGCGAGGTCGGGCGCGTCGGGATGGCGGTCGACACGCTCGAGGACTTCGAGACCGCGTTCGAGGGCATCGACCTCGACGCGATCACCGTCTCGCTCACGATCAACGGCGCGGCGGCGATCCTGATCGCGATGTACCTCGCGATGGCCGAGAAGCGCGGCTACGACGTGAAGAAGCTCCGCGGCACGGCGCAGAACGACATCCTCAAGGAGTTCATCGGCCGCGGCACCTGGATCTTCCCGGTCGAGCCGTCGGTGAAGCTGGTCGGCGACACGATCGAGTACTGCGCGCGCCACGCGCCCAAGTACACGCCGGTGTCGGTGTGCGGCTACCACATCCGCGAGTCGGGCGCGACGCCGGCGCAGGAGATGGCCTTCGCCTTCTGCATCGCGAAGGCCTACGCCGACGAAACGATCCGGCGCGGCCTCGCGATCGACGAGTTCGCCGGGCGGCTGTCGTACAACTTCAACGTGTTCGGCAACATCTTCGAGCAGGTCGCGAAGTTCCGCGCCGGCCGCGCCCTGTGGGCGAAGATCGTCAAGGAGCACTATGGCGCGACCGACCCGCAGTCGATGTGGCTGCGCATGATCGCCGGGGGCGGCGGCGGCGGGCTCACCTTCGAGCAGCCCGAGATCAACATCGTGCGCGGCGCCTACTATGCTCTGATCGCCGCGCTCTCCGGCGCGCAGACGATGGCGCTCTGCTGCTACGACGAGGCGTATACCATCCCCAGCGAGTACGCGCAGCGTATCTCGCTGCGCACGATGCAGCTCCTGATCGACGAGATGGGGCTGACCGAAACGGTCGACCCGCTCGGCGGGTCGTGGTACGTCGAGACGCTCACCAACCAGATGCGCGCGAAGATGGAAGAGATCATGGCCGACGCCGACGCGCGCGGCGGCATCGTCAAGCTGGTCGCCGAGGGCGCGGTCCAGGCGCAGGTCTCGGCGCAGGCCTACGCGATGCAGCGCGCGATCGAGGAAGGGCGGTTCCCGAAGACCGGCGTCAACCGCCACCGCATCGAGGAGGAGGCGCCGCACGTCGAGCTGCACCCGTACCGGGAGGAGGACGCGCGCGCGCAGATCGCGGCGCTCGACCGCGTGCGCGCGCGACGGGACGCCGGCCGGGTGAAGCAGGCGCTCGCGCAGGTGCGCGCCGACGCGCAGGCCGGCGCGAACGTGATGCCGGCGATCGTCGGGGCGGTGAAGGCCTACGCGACCGTCGGCGAGATCATGAGGGAGCTCGTCGGCGTGTACGGAAGGTACCGGGAGCCGATCAGGTTCTAGGGAAAGAGAGCGAACTGCGAGCAGTGAACGGTAAAGGCGCTTGCAGAGCGGGTGGTGTTTCCGTTCACCGTTCACCGTTTAGCGTTCACCAGCGTTAGAGGGATCATGAGCACAATCGATACATACCTCGCCCCGACCCGCCTCGACGAGGCGCTCGAGGCGCTGCGCGCCGGCGGGGCGACGATCCTCGCCGGCGGCACCGATCTCATGCCGCAGAGCCAGTCGGGCAAGACGCCGCTCGGCCGCCGGCTGGTCAACGTCCGGCGCGTGCCCGAGCTCCACGGGGTCGTGCTCGCGAGCGGCGCGCTCCATATCGGCGCGCTGACGACGATCACCGGGCTGATGGCGAACGAGCTCGTGCGCCGGCATCTGCCGATCCTGATCGAGGCCTGCGAGCACTTCGCGAGCAGCCAGATCAGGAACGTCGCCACGCTCGGCGGGAACGTCTGCAACGCCTCGCCGGCCGGCGACACGCTGGTGCCGCTGCTCGCGCTGGGCGCGGCGGTCGAGCTCGCGTGCAAGCCGGCCGGCGCCGTGGCGACACGGGCGATGCCGCTCGCCGAATTCGTCGTCGGGCCGGGCCGCACCGGCCGCGCGCCGGGCGAGCTGGTGACCGCGGTGCTCGTGCCGGTGCCGCCGGCCGGCGGCGTGCAGCGCTTCTACAAGTTCGGCACGCGGCCCGGCCTCGACATCTC
>JAHDYJ010000191.1 GCA_023383795.1 Burkholderiales bacterium
CCCACAGGTTCTTCGACTTCGGGTGCGTCTTGATGAACAGGTTGCCGCCGCCCTGCGCCTTCAGCGTGCGCACCACCTTCCACGCGTTCTGCTTGTGCTTCACCGGGTCGGTGCCGATGAGCGCGACCGACTCGTCGCCGAGATGGCTCGTCGCCCAGACCGGCCCGAACTTCGGGTCGACGAAGTTGGCGCCGCGCCCCGGATGCGGGATCTTGCCGACGTCCACCAGCTTCTCGAGCTCGCCTTCCTTGGAGTCCACGACCGCGATCTTGTTCGACTGGTTCGCCGCCACCAGGAAATAGCGCTTGGTCGCGTCCCAGCCGCCGTCGTGCAGGAAGCGCGCGGCGTTGATCGTGGTGACCTTGAGGTTGTCGAGATCCTTGTAGTTCACCATCAGGATCTGACCGGTCTCCTTCACGTTCACCACGAACTCCGGATTGAAGTGCGAGGCGACGATCGAGGCGACGCGCGGCTCGGGGTGGTACTCCTGCGTGTCGACGGTCATGCCGCGGGTGGCGACGATCTTGAGCGGCTCGAGGGTGTCGCCTTTCATGATCGTGTACTGCGGCGGCCAGTAGGAGCCGGCGATCGCATACTTGTCCTCGAAGCCTTTGTACTTCGAGGTCTCGACCGAGCGGGCTTCCAGTCCCACCTTGATCACCGCGACGTTGTCCGGCTTCTCCATCCACAGGTCGATCAGGTTGACCTGCGCGTCGCGCCCGATCACGTACAGGTACCTGCCGGAGGACGACAGCCGCGAGATGTGCACCGCGTACCCGGTCGTGATGACGTTCACGATCTCCTTGGTGTCGCCGTCGATCAGGGCGATCTCGCCGGTATCGCGCAGGGTCACCGAGAAGAGGTTCTCGAGGTTCACCTTGTTCATCTTCTTCTTCGGGCGCTTCTCGGGCGGCACGATCACCTTCCACGTCGCCTTCATCTCGTTCATGCCGAACTCGGGCGGCATCGGCGGCTCGTGCTGCAGGAACCGCGCCATGATGTCGACGTCCTTCTCGGTGAGCTCGCCCGAGGTGCCCCAGTTCGGCATGCCGGCCGGCGAACCGAAATTGATGAACACCTTCAGGTAGTCGGTGCCGCGCGGCAACGTGATGTCGGGCGTCAGCGGCTTGCCGGTCGCGCCCTTGCGCAGCACGCCGTGGCAGCCGGCGCAGCGCTCGAAGTAGATCTGCTTTGCGCGGTCGAACTCCTGCGCGGTGAGCGACGGCGCCTTGGGCGTGATGGCCTCCTTCGCCTCTTCCGGCTTGATGGGCACCGGCGCCCCCTTGTACCTGATGTCGGTCTCCGGCGTGCCCGGATGCGCTGGCTTGGGTTGCTGCGCCTGGGCGACGCCGACCGCCAGCGGCAGCGCCGCAAGGACGGCGACCGTCGTGGCCCGTACGCGATGCATGTGACGCATGGTCGTACTCTCCTCGTTGGAAACGAAAGCTGGATTCCCGGTTGCCCGAAACTTTAGGCAGCCGCCGAGGGATCGACTTTGACCTGCGTCAAGATGACCCTAATGTCGTCGCTGGAATCGCACGCGGCGCGCGCGCTCAGCGCCGCTCGCCCCTTTCACGCTCCTCGGGCTCCTGCAGCCCCATCGCGCCGGCGTGCGACTCCATCGCATGGACCACCTCGCGCGCGCGCGAGGCGCGCTCGTGCCGCCGCTTGCGCTCCACCAGCGGCATGCACTTGTTTTCGTTGTAATAGGTGACCTGGCAGTCGAGGCAGTAGTGGCACTCGTTCGCGTTGATCTCGCCGGTCGGGCGGATCGCGCGCACCTCGCACTCGCGGGCGCACGTCTGGCACGGCCGGCCGCACTCCTTGCGCCGCCGCAGCCACCAGTCGAAGACGCGGAAGCGCCCGGGGATCGAGAGCGCCGCGCCGAGCGGGCACAGGTACTTGCAGAAGAACTTCCGGTTGAAGAGCGCCACCCCGAGCAGCGCCGCCGCGTACAGCACGAACGGCCACTCGCGCTGGAATCCCATGACGATCGTCGTCTTGAACGGCTCGACCTCGGCGTAGCGCGCCGCCTCGCCGAGCGACTGCAGCGACACGCCGAAAAGCACGATCAGCACGAGGTACTTGACCGCCCACAGCCGCTCGTGCACGACGTCGGGGAACTCGAGCTGCTTCACGCCGAAGCGCTGCGCGACCTGGTTGCCGAGCTCCTGCAGCGCGCCGTAGGGGCACAGCCAGCCGCAGTAGACGCCGCGGCCCCAGAGCAGCAGCGTGAGCGCGACGAAGCCCCAGAGGATGAAGAGCATCGGGTCGATCAGGAAGTTCTCCCACCGGAAGTCGTGCATGAACGCGTGGGCGAAGGTCAGCACGTGCATGACCGAGAGCTGCGCCAGCGCGAACCAGCCGATGAAGAAGAGGGTGTAGAGCAGGAAGCCGCGCCGCACGTACCAGAGCAGCGTCGGCTGCCGCGCGAGCCAGTCCTGGAAGACGAGGATCCCGGCGAGCGCGAGAAGCCCGAGCACGAGCAGCGCGATGCGTCCGGTGCGCTCGCGCCATGCCTGTTTCCACAGCGGCTCCTCCACCGCCGCGGGCACGACCGCGTCCGGGCGTGCAGCCGCTGCGGAAGTGTCGGGCGGCGCGGCCTGCGGCGCACCGGCTTGCGCCTCGTCCCCCTGGGCGGTGACCGGCGCGCCCGCCTGCGCACCCTGCGCCGCGGCGCTCGCGGTCGACCCCGGGCGCAGCCCGCGCGACTCCGCGACGCGCCGCGCGGCGCGGGTGATCGTCGCGTTCTGGACCATGACCGTGATCGTCGCACCGGAGATCGTGTCCACTGCGACGTAGCCCTCGCGCGGCGCGCCTACCGTTATGCTGTCGAACGCCGACTTGCCGACGTACTGGTCGGTGAACACCCGCAGGCGCTCCTCCGAGATGCCGACCGCAAGGATCGGCTCCTCGTGCTCGACGATCGCGACGCCGGTGATACGCCCGACGAGGTCGAGTCCGACCAGGGAGTTGATCGGCCTGCCCGAATAGGCCGGGATCTGGACGACGTCGTTGGTCAGGAACAGGTACCCGAGCAGCCGCTCGCCGCGGAAAGCCGGCGCGGCGCGCGGCTCACCCTCGAACGCGCCGAAGCGATCGGCCTCCGGAAAGAAGCCGCGCGCCTGCGGATAGCGGCCGGCGCCGTCCTCGGCGCGCGCGGCGGACCCGCAGGCGAGCACGAGCACGGCGAGCAGCACGGCGAGGCCGCGCGCGAGTGTTCCAGCTCCGGAAGCGGTCAACGGTGGAGTCCGATGCGGATGGCGTATTGGATGCGTCCGCGCGCCGCGGGCCTTTGACGTGGGTCAAACGGTCGCGGTGCGCGCGCCGGCCGCGGCGCGCCGGCGTCCGTTTGACCCGCATCAAAGTCGGCCCGGGAGACCCCACTTAGATTGTGGAGACGCGGCCGGCGCGCGCCGGCCCAGGAGATATGGCATGGGCGACTCGGGAAGGGAAGACTGCGCACCGGCGCTGCAGGAGGTGCGTGCCGACGACGCGGCGCCTCGCGCGCGGCGCATCAGGCGGGGCGCCGCGGTGCAGGGCGGCGACGCGATCGCCCCGCCGCCGGGCGACGGTATGGTGTACCTCGTCGGCGCCGGGCCCGGCGATCCGGAGCTCCTCACGCTCAAGGCCGCGCGGCTGCTGCAGCAGGCCGACGTCTGCGTCTACGATCACCTGGTGAGCAACGACGTGCTCGGGCTGGTGCGCCGCGGCGCCGAGCTGATCTACGCCGGCAAGGAGAAGTCGAACCACGCGCTGCCGCAGGCGGACATCAACGCGCTCCTGGTCGCGCTCGCACGCAAGGGCAAGCGGGTGCTGCGGCTGAAAGGTGGCGACCCGTTCATCTTCGGCCGCGGCGGCGAGGAGATGCAGTTTCTCGCCGAGCACGGCGTGCCGTTCGAGGTCGTGCCCGGCGTGACCTCGGCGAGCGGCGCCTCGGCCTACGGCGGCATCCCGCTCACGCACCGCGACCACGCGCAGGCGTGCGTGTTCGTCACCGGCCACCGCAAGAACGGCACCTGCGACCTCGACTGGCCGATGCTCGCCCGGCCGCGTCAGACCGTGGTGTTCTACATGGGACTGGGGCAGATCGAGGAGATCTGCGAGCGGCTGAAGGCGCACGGCCTGCCCGGCGACTGGCCCGCGGCCGCGGTGGAGCGTGCGACCACTGCGAAGCAGCGGGTCGTGACCGGCACGCTGACGACTCTGCCGGGCCGGGCGGCGCATGCCGGCCTGCGCGCGCCGGCGCTGATCATCGTCGGCGAGGTCGTGAAGCTGCGCGCCGAGCTCGGCTGGTTCGATTCCGACGTCGAGCGCCTGATCACCCACGCGGCGCCCGCGCACGCATAGCGCGGCGTCGGCGCCTCCGGAGATCCGCAGCGCCGGCCGGCGGGCCGTTCTTCCAGGCCGGGGAGCCTCTCCGTGCGTGGTCCCCGCGAACGCGGGGACCAGCAAGTCGTTGATTGCGTGCGGCCCGGATTCCCGCCTTCGCGGGAATGACAGTCCTCTGCAGAGGTCTAGCCCGGATTTCTCGCAGGGCCGCCCCGATTATCGCTGGAAGGCATGCTTGAACAGGGGGTTGAAGGAGT
>JAHDYJ010000027.1:0-37890 GCA_023383795.1 Burkholderiales bacterium
CCGGCCGGTACTGCCACGACAACGATATCCCTTGTTGGACATACAAGGGGTGCCGCGCGCTAGCGCGGCGGGGTGGTTGCAGCGATCGCACGCCCGCGCGCGCACGCACCACCCCGGCCGCCTCGCGACCGCCCCGCCTCGAAGAGGAGGGGAACCGGCAGGGCATAATGCGGAACCCGACACCGCGCCGCCATGACCGCCGGACATCACCCGCTCGACCTCGTGCTGGTGTGGCACTTCCACCAGCCGGACTACCGCGATCTCGCCACCGGCGAGTTCCGGCTGCCCTGGACGTACCTGCACGCGCTGAAGGACTACTCGGACATGGCGTGGCACCTCGAGCAGCATCCGCAGGTGCGCGCGGTGGTCAATTTCGTGCCGGTGCTGGTCGACCAGCTCGAGGACTATGTGCGGCAGTTCGATTCGGGCGAGCTGCGCGACCCGCTCTTGCGGCTGCTCGTGCGCCCGTCGGCGACGCCGCTCACCGTTTCGGAGCGCGCGACGATCCTCGAGCGCTGCTTCCACGCGAACCACCAGCACATGATCCGGCCGTTCGCGGCCTACCGCGGCCTGCACGAGCTGTTCGACCTCGCGTCGAACCAGGGCAGCGATTCGCTGGCCTACCTCTCCGACCAGTACCTGTACGACCTGGTCACCTGGTACCACCTGGCGTGGACCGGCGAGACGGTGCGCCGCGGCTCCGAGCTCGTCACGCGGCTGATGTCCGCCGGCCGCCGCTTCAGCGACGACGACCGGCGCGCGTTCGGCGCGCTGATCGGCGAGGTGATGCGCGGAATCGTCCCGCGCTATCGGCGCCTCGCCGAGCGCGGGCAGATCGAGCTCTCGGCGACGCCGCACCACCATCCGCTCGCGCCGCTGCTGATCGACTTCGCGTCGGCGCGCGACGCCGAGCCGCAGGCGGCCCTGCCGCGCGCGGCGGCCTACCCCGGCGGCGCCGAGCGGGTCGCCTTTCACATCGACTCGGCGATCGCCGCGCACGCGCAGCGCTTCGGTGCGCGCCCGCACGGCATGTGGCCGGCCGAGGGTGCGGTGTCCGCCCCGCTGCTGCGGCTGTACGGCGAGCGCGGGCTGGCGTGGATCGCGAGCGGCGAGCGCGTGCTCGCGCGCAGCGTCGCGCGCGCCCGCGGCGCGGCGCCGCCGCGCGAGGAGTATCTCTATCGTCCGTGGCGCACGCCGGACGTCGCTCCGGAGCTCGTCTGCTTCTTCCGCGACGACCGGCTCTCCGACCTGATCGGCTTCGAGTACAAGAGCTGGGACGGACGCGACGCGGCGGCGAACTTCGTCGCCGAACTCGAGCGCATCGCGACGCAAGGCGCGGCGAAGGGCGGCGCGCGCCCGCTGGTCAGCGCGATCCTCGACGGCGAGAACGCCTGGGAGTGGTACGCGTACAACGGATACTACTTCCTGGACGCGCTCTACTCGGCGCTCGGCGCCCACAAGGCCATCCGCACCACGACCTACCGGGCCTGGCTGGAGGCCCACCGTCGTCGCGGCGCGTCGCGCGCGCCGGTCGACGCGCTGCCGGCGATCGCCGCCGGAAGCTGGGTGCACGGGAGCTTCTCGACGTGGATCGGGTCGCACGACAAGAACCGCGCCTGGGATCTGCTCGCCGCGGCGAAGCAGTGCTTCGACCTGGTCGTCGCGAGCGGGCGGCTCGACGCGGAGCGCAGCCGCGCGGCGTTCGCGCAGCTCGCCGCGTGCGAGGCTTCGGACTGGTTCTGGTGGTTCGGCGACTACAATCCGCCCGAGGCCGTCGCGAGCTTCGACCAGCTCTACCGCGAGAAGCTCGCCCGGCTGTACGCGCTGCTCAACCTGCCCGCGCCGGAGGAGCTCGCGAAGCCGATCAGCCGCGGCAGCGGGCATCCGGAAGCGGGCGGGGCGATGCGGCGCGCCTCCTGATCGCGCGCGAGCGCGATCCTTGACCAGAATCAATCCGCGCCGGCGGAAGCGGGGCACACTGATTGCGTGACGTGTGGAGCGGCCAATGGCGCTGACCCGTGACCAACTCGCTGATCTGGAACGGATCATCAGGCAGCGCAAGGCGAGCCTCGAGGCGGAGATCCGCGAGGAAGTCGGGCGCGCCCGGGACGAGAGCTTCGGCGCACTGGCCGGCGCGGTGACCGACACCGGCGACGCGGCGAGCGCCGACCTGCTCTCCGATCTCGACAACGCGGAGATCACGCGGGATCTCGGAGAGCTTCGCGCTCTCGAGGCGGCGCTCGAACGCATCGCGCAAGGCGCGTACGGACAGTGCGTCGACTGCGGCCGCGACATCGGCTCCGAGCGCCTGACCGTGCAACCGACCGCCCTGCGCTGCTTCGACTGCCAGGACGTTCACGAGAGAACTTACAGCCATCCGCCCGAGCCCAAGCTCTGAGCGGCGGGGCCCGCCCGAGCGCCGCGCGGACGATCCAGACGGAACGAGGAGGAATCCATGCCGAACCCGCCCAAGCCCGAGCCCGTCGAGCCGCTCGAACCCGAGGTCCAGCAGTCGAACGAGCGCTCGATCGCGAAGCACGAGCGGATGAAGCGGGTCATCAAGCAGCACCCGCAGCGCGAGATCCCGCGCGTGGAGGGCATCGAGCCGCGCGACGCGCCGCTCAAGGAGAAGTGAGCCGGCCGACCCATGCCGGATTCTACGGTCGAGACAAGGAGCGATCATGCCGCACCATGTGCCTGACGTCGGGAGCCCCGATCCGGAGCGCAAGACCTCGCCGATCTTCGACGAGTACGACGAGATCTCCCTCGACTTCGAGCTCGAGGAGGGCGTCTGCTTCTTCAACGACGTCGCCTACCCGATCGGGCAGTACGTGCGCAGCGGAAGCGAGCTCCTGCACTGCGAGGGACGCGGCGTCTGGATGCGCGAGGGCGAGATGCGACCGGACTGAGAGAAGGCGCATGCCCCTGGCGCACCCGGCGAGATCGCGACCGCAGTCCTGCGAGGACGGCGTCCCGGCTACGCTCGGCGCCGAGCGCAAGGGGTAGAAAGTCCCGCTGCGCCGGGGCGCGGCGGTCAACGACGCTCGAGCATGATGCCGACGAGCTCGATCAGGATGCCGATCGAGATCAGCACGACACCGCTCACCGTCTCGGGCGCGGCGAAGATCAGCACTGCGCCGAGCACCACGAGCGCACCTGCGAGGATCCTGCGCGGCGTTTTCATCGGAAGAGGTGCTCACGCGCGATGCGCCGGTCGAGCCGCTTCAAGCCGAACCGCGCCGCGGCGTCCCGCGCGGCCCGGTACTCCGCGCCGGTGATCGGCCGGTCGATCTCAGGATACTCGTCGGCGCGATAGCACGGCCGGTACTGGTCCATGAGGTTGAGATACGTGTCGCGGGAAATCTCGCGCGCGAGGAAGGCGAGCACCTGGTCGGTCCCGGCGACGCCGCCCGGCAGCACGAGATGGCGCACGAGCAGGCCGCGCTGCGCGATACCGTCCCCGTCGAGCACGAGATCGCCTACCTGCCGGTGCATCTCGCGCACGGCGGCCTGGTTCACCGCGACGTAATCGCGCGCCTTCGAGTACTTGCGTGCGAGCGCCGGGTCGCCGTACTTGAGGTCCGGCATGTAGATGTCGATCACGCCGTCGAGCAGCGCGAGCGCCTCGGGGCTGTCGTAGCCGCCGGTGTTGTAGACGAGCGGCAGCCGCAGGCCGCGCCGCGCGGCCTGGTGCACCGCGGCGATGATCTGCGCGACCACGTGGCTCGGCGAGACGAAGTTGATGTTGTGGCAGCCCTGCGCCTGCAGGTCGAGCATCATGTCGGCGATCGCCGCCGGCTCCGCCTCCCGGCCGATGCCCTTCTGCGAGAGGTCCCAGTTCTGGCAGAACACGCAGCGCAGGTTGCACCAGGAGAAGAAGATCGTCCCCGAGCCGCGCCACCCGCGCAGCGGATCCTCCTCGCCGTGGTGCGCGCCGTAGCTCGCGACCACGGCGCGCTCGCCGGTGCGGCAGACTGCCCCTTCGATCGTCTGGCGTCGGTTCACCCGGCAGTAGCGCGCGCAGAGGTCGCAGCACTCGAGATGCCGGTAGGCCGCCTCGACCCGGCGCGCGAGCTCGCCGCTCGCGGCGAGCGGCACGTACGCCGGAACGAAGGGCTGCCGCTGGGCTGCCGGCGCGGTCATCGGCCCGTAGCGGCGCGGCGCCGGTGGACGAGCTTCATCAGCTCGCGCATGAAGGCGGGCAGATCCGCGGGCCGGCGCGAGGTGACGATCTCGCCGTCGGTCGTCACCTCCTCGTCGACGTAGCGAATCCGCGCCGCGCGCAGCGCGAACGCGGTGGAAGGATGGCCGGTCGCCTCGCGCTCCTCCATGAGGCCGGTGGCCGCGAGGACGAGCGGGCCGTGGCAGATCGCCCCGACCGGGCGCTTCTCCTCGATGAACCACACGGCGATCCTGGTCGCCGCCGCGTCCTCGGCGACCGTCTCGGCCGCCCGACCGCCGGGGACCACGAGCACGTCGTGCTCGAGCGGGGTGATGTCGCCGAACGCCCTGTCCGCTTCGATCGGGTAGCCGTGCTCGCCGCGCAGGCGGCCGCGCGCGGGCGCGGCGATGTCCACCGGGACGCCTTCCTCGCGCAGCCGGTAGCAGGGCACGAGGAGCTCGGCCTCCTCGAATCCGTTCGCCGTGAGAATGAGCGCTTTCATTGCTGCCTCGGCGGCTCGGCTTCCACCGTACCCGATCGCGCCGGTCTCGCCTTGACGAGCGTCAAACCGCCCTCCCGGGCGCGTGGCGCACAATGGAGGCTCGTCGCATGGGGGCCTGTCGATGACTCCGCTTGCTCTGGACATTCGCGCGGCGCGCGTCGCGGCCGAGCGCATCCTGGACGAGCTCGAGCTCGGGTCCTACGTGTTCACGGTCGAGCAGAAGGCTGGCGGCTGGGAACTCTCGGTCCAGTGCTCGGCCGGGCAGGCCTGGCAGGTGATCTCCCTGCCGGTCGAACCGGTGAAGCTCAGGGCGAGCCTGGACGATCCGGATGCCAGGAGCGAGGTGCGCGAGAGCTGGCGACCGCATCTCGCAGCGTGCGCAAAGCGAGGTGCTTGAACGGGCGCCGCAGCTCCGTCGCGTTCGCTATCTCTACCTGCCGATCGGGATCAGGTACAGCGGCTGCTCGCCGCTGCGCAGCTCGAGTACCCTGCGCACCTCGGCGTCATCGAAGGCGCCGACCACGGTGCCGCCGAGCCCGAGCGCAGCCGCCTGCAGGAGCGCGTTCTGCGCCGCGTGGCCGGCCTCCATGTGCACGTAGCGCGCGCCGCGATCGCCGTACTTGCGCGTAGTGCGCGTCTCGACCGCGGCGATCACGAGCATCGCCGGCGCCGCGGCCGTCCAGTCCTGCCCGTGGGCCGCCGCGGCGAGCGACGCGCGGCGGTCCTCGCGCGCGTGGCGCACGAGGCGATGCCGGCGCGGCTCGTAGCGGTAGATCCCCGTCGCAAGATCGCGCACGTTCCCGGCGACGACGTACGTTTCGAGCGGATAGATCGCGCCCGCGGAGGGCGCCGTGCGCTGGCCGCTCGCGTCGGCCACGCCCTGCGCTGCCCACAGGAGCTGGGAGAGCTCGGCGAGCGTGAGGGCGGCATCGCCGAAGTTCCTGACCGAGCGGCGCTCCGCCAAGGCGCGCTCGATTGCGAAGGCGCCGTCACGGCGCGGGGCGGGCAGCGCGACGGTTTCGGCTGACGGGATCATTGGCGCTCCTCGTTCGATGGGTGCCGCGTGCGCGAGCGGGGCGGCGAGCCACGCCAGCGCGAGCCAGCAGCTCGCGGCAGCCGAAGCGATCGCGCGCGGGCTCATGCGGCGGCGCGCGCGAGCTGCGCGGCGTAGATCGCGCGCACGGTGTCGATCGTGTCGGCGTCCTCCGCGCGCTTCTCCGGCCGGTAGGCCTTCACCCGCGCGAAGCGGAGCGCGAGGCCGCCCGGATACTGCGGGCTCGCCTGCAGCTCGTTGAACGCGATCTCGACGACGAGCTCTGGCCGCGCGTGCACCGTCCAGTCGTCGCGGCCGATCTCCCGGGCGAGGAGCTCGCGCGTCTGCCACGCGAGCAGCGCGTCGGTCAGCCCCTTGAAGGTCTTGCCGAGCATCACGAACCGGCCGGTCGCCGGGTCGCGCGCGCCGAGGTGCAGGTTCGAGAGCAGGCCCCTGCGCCGGCCGTGCCCCCACTCGGCGGCGAGCACGACGAGGTCGAGCGTCAGGGCGTTCTTCACCTTGAGCCATGCCGCGCCGCGGCTGCCGGCCGCGTACGGCGCGTCGAGCGCTTTCGCCATCACGCCTTCGTGCCCGCGCGCGAGCGCCTCGGCGAAGAAACGCGCAGCCGTTGCCGGGTCTGCGGTCACGAGACGCGGGACCACGAGCCGTGCGGGAAGCGCTTCGGCGAGCGCCGCGAATCGCTCCTCGGCGGGGCGGTCGACGAGGTCCGCCCCGTCGCGGCGCAAGCAGTCGAAGAAGAACGCGGTGAGGGGCAGCTCCGCCCGCATCGCGTCCACGTCGAGCCTGCGGCCGAAGCGGCGCATCGTGACCTGGAACGGCCGCGGCGCGCCGCCCGGAGCGAGCGCGATCGCCTCGCCGTCGAGCACGAGCTCGCGCGCCGGGAGCGCCCGCGCCGCCTCGACGAGCTCGGGCACCGCGGCGGTGACGTCGCTCAGGCTGCGCGTGTAGACGCGCACGACGTCGCCCGCCTTGTGCACCTGCACCCGCGCGCCGTCGAGCTTCCACTCGAGGGCGGCACGGCCGAGCGCGCGCAGCGCATCGTCCACGTCCTCGGCGCTCTGCGCGAGCATCGGCGCGACCGGCGCGAGCGGCGCGAGGCGGAACCGCGCCAGCCCGGCCGCGCCCTCGGCGAGCGCCGCGCGCGCGACCCGCCCGAGGTCTCCCGCGAACATCGCCGCGCGGCGGACCGCCGCCGCTGGTGCATCGGCCGCCGTCGCGATCGCCTCCACCATCAGCCCCTCGAGGGCGCCCTGCCGCAGCTCGCCGAGGACGAGCCGCACGAGGAAGTCTTGCTCCGCCGCGGTCGCGCGCGCGAAGAGCGCGCCAAGCAGCCGGGCACGCTCGGCCGCCGCGCCGCGGCCTGCGACGGCCGCGATCTCGGCGAGGCGGCGGTCGACCTCGGCGAGCGTGAGCCGCGGCCCTTCCGCCGCCGCGCCGCCGCGCGCCGCGCCGAGGATCGCGAAGCCCAGCCCGAGCTTGCCCTGGCGCGGAATGCCCGCGAGAATGGCGACGCCCGTCTCGATCTCGTCGGGGTCGAGCCGACGCAGGAATGCGGCGAGCGCCCCCGCCTTCGCCGTTCGGCTGGCCGTTTCGGCCACCTTGCGGGAGGTGTCGACCAGGTCGGCGAGCAGGGTCAAGGCGAGGCTCCGGACGGCGGCAGCCGGATCATGATCGGGCGCGCTCCGGGCGGCATGCTTGACCGAAATCAAACCGGCCCGGCGGCGCGTGGCGCACCCTGGAATCGAGGCGGACTTTCGCCGCCGACAGAGCAGGATCGACATGCAGATTCCGCTACAGATCACTTTCCAGGACCTCCCTCACTCCGACGCGCTCGAGGCGGCGATCCGCGAGCGGGCCGCCAAGCTCGACGAGTTCCATCCGCGGCTGATGAGCTGCCGCGTCGTGATCGGGGAGAAGCGGCGCCACAAGCACCAGGGGCGGCTCTTCAACGTGCGCATCGACCTGCACGTGCCCGGGCACGAGTTCGCGGTGACGCGCGACAACGACGAGGACGTGTTCGTCGCCGTGCGCGACGCGTTCGACGCCGCGAAACGCATGCTCGAGGACGTGGCCAGGCTGCAGCGGCAGGACGTCAAGCAGCACGCGCCGCCGGCGCACGGGCGCATCGCCCGCCTCGACGCCGACCGGCGCAGCGGCCTGATCGAAACCTCGGACGGCGGCGAGGCCTATTTCGCGGCCGAGAACGTGGCGAGCCCGCCGTTCGAGGAGCTCGAGGTCGGGCAGGAGGTGCAGTTCCTGCTCGAGCTCGGCAAGGACACGCTGCTCGCCCGGCGCGTCACCGCCGGCAAGCACCGCTTCGGCGGCGGCTAGCGCGCCGGACCGGCGCGGCATGACCGCACGCTGGGAGCATTTCGTGCACGGCGCCGACGTCGGCGTGCGCGGCTTCGGCGCGAGCAAGGCCGAGGCCTTCGAGCAGGCGGCGGCCGCGATGACCGCGGCCATCGCCGAGCTCGACGCGGTGGAGCCGCGCGAGGCGGTCGCGATCGAGTGCGAGGCGCCGGACGACGAGCTGCTGCTCGCCGAGTGGCTGAACGCGCTGATCTACGAGATGTCTACCCGGAAGATGCTCTTCAGCCGCTTCGCGATTCGGCTGGAAGGCACGCACCTGCACGCCGAGGCCCGTGGCGAGCGCGTCGACGTGGCGCGCCATCACCCGGCGGTCGAGGCGAAGGGCGCGACCTACACGGCACTCCGCGTCGCGCGGGAAGGCGACGAGTGGGTCGCGCAGACGGTCGTGGACGTGTGAGCCTGGACGAACAGGAGGGAACCCACACGGGTTTCCTCCCGTAACCCTCCTTCCGCTGAGTTATGGATATCAACCTGCTGAAACGTCGCTCGGAGTACGAGTGGGAGATCCCGCAGCACGGCGCGATGCGCGTGCCGGCGGTGATCTACGCCGACGAGCCCTTGATGCGCGGGATGGACCACAAGGTCTACGAGCAGGCGGTGAACGTCGCGACGCTGCCCGGCATCGTGAAGGCCTCCTACGCCATGCCGGATGCGCACTGGGGCTACGGCTTCCCGATCGGCGGCGTGGCGGCGTTCGATCCGGACCAGGGCGGCGTCGTCTCGGCCGGCGGCGTCGGCTTCGACATCTCGTGCGGGGTGCGCTGCCTGCATACGGGCCTTGCGCGCGCCGACGTCATGGCGGTGCAGAAGGATCTCGCCGAGATGCTGTACTACCGGATCCCGGCGGGCGTCGGCAGCACCGGCGCGATCCATCTGAACGACGCCGAGATGGACGCCATGCTCGCCGGCGGCGCGCAGTGGGCGGTGGAGCGCGGCTGGGGCGTGCCCGAGGACCTCGAGCGCATCGAGGAGCACGGCCGGATGAGGGACGCCAATCCGGGGAACGTGTCGCAACACGCGAAGAAGCGCCAGCGCGACGAGATGGGCACGCTCGGGAGCGGCAACCACTATCTCGAGGTGCAAGAGGTCACCGCCGTCTACGACCAGGCGATCGCCGACATCTTCGGGCTGAAGCAGGGCGACGTCGTCGTCATGATCCACTGCGGGTCGCGCGGGCTCGGGCACCAGATCGGCACCGAGTACCTGAAGCGGATGGCGATCGCGGCGAGGCAGTACGGCATCGAGCTGCCCGACCGCGAGCTCGCCTGCGCGCCGATCACCTCGGAGGTCGGCCAGGACTACCTCGGCGCGATGCGCGCGGCGATCAACTGCGCGCTCGCGAACCGGCAGATCCTCACGGCGCTCGTCCGCCGGGTGTTCGCCGACATCCTGCCGCAGGCGCGGGTGCCGCTGCTCTACGACGTGTCGCACAACACCTGCAAGGTCGAGGAGCACCGCGCCGACGGCGGCACGCGCAGACTCTACGTGCACCGCAAGGGCGCGACGCGCGCCTTCGGCCCGGGCCACCCCGACGTGCCGGAGCCGCTGCGCGCCGCCGGCCAGCCGGTGCTGATCGGCGGCTCGATGGGCACCGGCTCCTACGTCCTCGCCGGCACCAAGGCCTCAGAGGCGCTCGCGTTCAGCTCCGCCTGCCACGGCGCGGGGCGGGCGATGAGCCGGCACGAGGCGCTGCGCAAGTGGAAGGGGCGCAAGGTCGTGGACGATCTCGCCGCGCGCGGCATCCTCGTCAAGAGCCCGTCGATGCGCGGCATCGCCGAAGAGGCGCCCGAAGCGTACAAGGACGTCGCGGCGGTGGTCGATGCGGCCGATGCGGCCGGCCTCGCGCGCAAGGTCGCGCGCGTCGAGCCGCTCGTCTGCATCAAGGGGTAGCGGGCCGATCGTACGCCGACAAGCGGCGCAGGAGCCCCCGGGCGCGTTGGGCCGCTCACGGGATGTCGATGACCGGCCCGCAGCCGCCTTCGATGCAGGCACTCCCCTGGCAGTCTGTTGTAGGGTCGCACGCTCAACAAGAAAACCCCGGCGCTCTCGCGAGCCCGGGGTTTCCTGTTTGCGCCGGCTGCCGATGACCTACTTCTGCGCCAGGTCGAAGCGGTCCAGGTTCATCACCTTGTCCCACGCCGCCACGAAGTCCTGCACGAACTTCTCCTTCGCGTCCGCAGCTGCGTAGACCTCCGCGATCGCCCGCAGCTGGGAGTTGGAGCCGAAGACGAGATCCACGCGCGTGCCGGTCCACTTGGCCTTGCCGGTCTTGCGGTCGCGCCCCTCGAACAGCTCCCTCGCCTCCGACGTCGGTTTCCACTCCGTGCGCATGTCGAGCAGGTTGACGAAGAAGTCGTTGGAGAGCGTCTCCGGCTTCGAGGTGAAGACCCCGTGCTTCGCGCCGCCGACGTTCGTCCCCAGCATGCGCAGGCCGCCGACCAGCACCGTCATCTCGGGCGCCGTGAGCGTCAGAAGCTGCGCCCGGTCGACGAGCAGCTGCTCGGCGGTGACCGGGAACTTGCCGCCCAGATAATTGCGGAAGCCGTCGGCGATCGGCTCGAGGACGTCGAACGTCTCGACGTCCGTCTGGTCCTGCCTCGCGTCCATGCGCCCGGGCTTGAACGGCACCGTCGCGCTGACACCGGCCTTGCTTGCGGCCTGCTCGACGCCTGCGCAGCCCGCGAGCACGATCAGGTCGGCGAGCGACACCTTCTTGCCGCCGCCCCCGCCAACCGCGGCCTTCTTGTTGAAGTCGGCCTGGATGCCTTCGAGGACTTTCAGCACCTTGGCGAGCTTCGCCGGCTGGTTGACTGCCCAGTCCTTCATCGGCGCGAGCCGGATGCGCGCGCCGTTGGCGCCGCCGCGCTTGTCCGACCCGCGGAACGTGGACGCGGACGCCCAGGCCGTCGACACGAGCTGCGACACCGACAGCTTCGAGGCGAGGATCCTCTTCTTGAGGTCGGCGATCTCCTTCTCGCCGATCAGCTTGTGGTCGACCGCGGGAATCGGGTCCTGCCAGAGCAACTCTTCCTTCGGCACTTCCGGTCCCAGGTAACGGGCGCGCGGGCCCATGTCGCGGTGCGTCAGCTTGAACCAGGCGCGCGCGAAGGCATCGGCGAAGGCCTGCGGGTCCTCGTAGAACCGGCGCGAGATCTTGCCGAACTCCGGATCGAAGCGCAGCGTGCAGTCGGTGGTCAGCATGGTCGGCTTATGGAACTTGCCCGGGATGTGCGCGTCGGGAATGATCTCCGGCGCGTTCTTGGCCACCCATTGCTTGGCGCCGGCAGGCGACTTGACCAGCTCCCACTCGTACTTGAACAGGTTCTCGAAGAAGTTGTTGCTCCAGAGCGCCGGGGTCTTGGTCCAGGTCACCTCGAGTCCGCTCGAGATCGTGTCGGCGCCGTGCCCCGACTTGTAGTCGCTCGTCCAGCCCAGGCCCTGCGCTTCCAGCGGCGAGCCTTCCGGATCCGGCCCCTTGTGCGATTCGGGGGCGGCGCCGTGGCACTTGCCGAACGTGTGGCCGCCGGCGATCAGCGCAACGGTCTCCTCGTCGTTCATCGCCATGCGGCCGAAGGTGGCGCGGATGTCCTTGGCGGCGGCCATGTAGTCGCCGCTCGCGTTCGGGCCTTCGGGGTTCACGTAGATGAGGCCCATGTGGGTGGCGCCGAACGGCCCCAGGTCCCGATCGCCGCTGAAGCGCTTGTCGGTGCCCAGCCACGCGATCTCCTCGCCCCAGTTCACGTCCTCGTCCGGCTCCCAGACGTCGGCGCGGCCGCCGCCGAAGCCGAAGGTCCGGAAGCCCATGGACTCCAGCGCCACGTTGCCGGCGAGGATGATCAGGTCGGCCCACGAGATCTTCTTGCCGTACTTCTGCTTGATCGGCCACAGCAGGCGGCGCGCCTTGTCGAGGTTGACGTTGTCGGGCCAGCTGCCGAGGGGCGCGAAGCGCTGCTGGCCGCGGCCGCCGCCGCCGCGGCCGTCGGTGACGCGATAGGTGCCGGCGCTGTGCCAGGCCATGCGGATGAAGAACGGGCCGTAGTGCCCGAAGTCCGCCGGCCACCAGTCCTGCGAGTCGGTCATCAGCGCGACTAGGTCCTTCTTCAGCGCCTTGTAGTCGAGGCTCTTGAATTCCTTCGCATAGTTGAAGCCCTTGCCCATCGGGTCGGACTTCGAGGAATGCTGGTGCAGCAGCTCCAGCCGCAGCTGGTTGGGCCACCAGTCGCGGTTGGTCCGGCCGACGCCGGCGATGTGGGTGTACGGGCACTTGCCCGCGCTTTTGTCAGCAACCTTCGTGTCCATACTCGCCTCCGATGGAGTTTTGCAACGGCGTTTGCAGCGTCAGTGAGCCAGGCCGCTATTGGATGACAGGCGCTCCCGCCTGTGAAATCGTTTGATCGGATCCCTATGATAGGGGACGGCTATCGCCCTCCCCGGGCGGGGATGCTCGAGTCTCCCATCCGCGGTTGTCGTCCATTGCGCAATCTAGTCCGCGCGCGGCTTCCCGTGTTGATCGCCGTCAAGGACCGTCCCCGGGCGCGCCGGCCGGGTCACTTGGACAGCACGATGACCACGGCCACCAGAATGCCCGCGCCCATGGCGCACAAGCTGTACTTGCGCTGCTCGCGCTCCGCCTGCGGCAGGAGATGGGTGGCACCGACGTAGATCAGCGCGCCCGAGGAGATCGCGAGCAGGCTCCCGAGCAGCGGCGCGTCGATCCGGCTGATGAAGGGATGGGAAACCAGCATGCCGAGCGGCGTCGTGACCGACGCCGCGAGCAAGGCGAGGACGAGCGACGTCTTCGCGCTGAAGCCCCCGCGGAGCAGCAGCAGGTAGGTGATGATCCCCTCGGGAAACTCGTGCAGCACCATGCCGGTGGCGGCCAGCACGCCGGTGAACAGGCTGACGGTGAACGTGATCGAATAGATGAAGCCGTCGATGAACGAGTGAAAGCCGATGCCGAGCATCGGCACAAGCCCGATGGGGTAGGCGGCGTCCGGCCTGCGCTCGCAGACGAAGGCGGTGATGAACCGGTTGAAGAGGTGCATCAGCACGAACCCGCCGAGCAGGTAGCCGGGGGCGCCCGCGTTCATCTCGAAGGATTTCGGCACGATGTGCAGGAAGGACACCGAGATCAGGACGCCGGCGGCGAAGCAGACGAAGTAGATGCTGTACGCGCGGCCCCAGGCCTCGTAGCGGCGGATGACGTAGATGCCGATCGCGGTGACCAGCGCGGCGAGCAAGCTCGCGCCGAATGCCGTCCAGAACGTGTTCTCCATCGGGCTCCCCTTCAGCGCCGGATCGTCCGGACAACGGCAGACGAGCCCCCGCCGCGGCCGGCGCGCATCGACTCGATGTCGCGGATTCCCCGCAGCGGACGCGTGCCGTCCGGCGGGGCCCGGTCCGGGCTCGGCTCACAGCAGCTCCCGCAGCGCCGCGACGAAGCGCATGTTGTCTTCCGGCAGCGCGGTCGTGACGCGCATGCAGCCCGGCCCGAGGCGCGCGTCCCCGAGCGGCTTCAACAGGATGCCGCGCTCGCCGAGCGCGCGAGCGAGCGCCGCGGCGTCGCGCGGCGCAAAGTCGGCGAGGAAGAAGTAGGTCTCGCTCGGATGAGTGCGCACGCCGAGCCGGCGCAACTGCGCCGCGAGCTCTTCGGTCCACGCGCGCAGCATCGCGGCGCGGGCGCGGATCTCGTCCTCGCGCTGCAGCGTGGCGATCGCCGCCGCCTCGCTCGGCCGTGCGAGCGGGTAGGCGTCGTTGTGGGCGTTGAGCTCGTCGGCGACCTCCTCCGGCAGCACGGCATAGCCGACGCGGAAGCCGGCCAGGCTGTGCGCCTTGGAGAGCGTGCGCGTGACGAGCAGGTTGGCGTGCTCGGCGACCAGCCGGACGACCGATTGCCCCGCCAGGCCGATGAACGCCTCGTCCACCAGGAACCGGATGTCCGGGTGCCGGCGCAGCAGCTGCGGCAGCGGCGCCATGTCGAAGGTGCCGCCGTTCGGATTGTTCGGATTCACGACCACGGCGAGCGTCGTGCCGGCGGGAATCTCGAGCTCTCCAAGGTCGAACGCGAAGCCGCGCGCCGGGTCGAGCCGCGTCTCGGTGTACCGCCGGGCGATTTCCGGGAAGAGGGGATACGTCGGCGTCAGCAGGTGCACCTGCTGCCCGAAGCGGTCGAAGAGCTGACGCAGGATGAGCTCCGAGCCGGCGTTGATGTGAATCAGCCGCTCGGGCACGCCGAGCTGCCGGGCGATCAGGCGCTTCAGCGGCGCGGAGTAGGCCTCCGTGTAGTAGTTGCCGCGCGGCGCTTCGGCCTGCGCCGCCGCGACCGCCGCGTCGATCGGCGGCAGCGGGTTCTCGCACAGCAGCAGCTTGATGCCTGCGAAGGTGCCGCCCCCCTTTTCGAGTACCGACGTCATCGGGTCGACCCTTCGCCGCAAGTTCGGTGGTCGTGCCATTGTCGCCCCGAGCAACCGGCCTGGCTTGACCGAGGTCAACCCGCGGATCGGTCGCGGCCGTGCATCGGCGACCGCCCCGCCCCGCGGGGGTTTGACTTGCGTCAATGGCCGCGCGCGCGCGCGCCCCGACCATGCCGCCATGGCGAGGATCGGCGTGATCGGCGGGGGCGCGTTCGGCACGGCGATGGCGTGCGTGGTGCGGCGCTCGGGCCACGACGTGACGCTCTGGGCACGCGAGCCGGAAGTCGTCGCCGCGCTCAACGCCGATCGCGCGAATCCGCGCTTCCTGCCCGGCGTCCCGGTGCTCGCCGGCATCGTCGCCACGGGCGATCTCGCCGCCGCCGCGAGCGCCGACTTCCTGCTGCTCGCCCCGCCGGCGCAGCACGTGCGCTCGGTCACGACCGCGCTTCGGCCGCACCTGGAGGCTAGCACGCCGGTGGTGGCGTGCTCGAAGGGCATCGAGCGCGGCACCTGCGCGCTCATGAGCGAGGTCATCGCCGAGACGCTGCCGGAAACGCCGGTCGCCGTCCTGTCCGGCCCATCGTTCGCCGCCGAGATCGGGATCGATCTGCCGACCGCCGTCGCGCTCGCATGCGCCGACCGCGCGCTCGGGGACCGCCTCGCCCGCGACATCGAGAACCCGCGCTTCCGACTCTGCGTGTCCGACGACCTCATCGGCGCGCAGCTCGGCGGGGTGCTCAAGAACGTGGTCGCGATCGCGTGCGGCATCGTGACCGGCAGGAAGCTCGGCAGCGACGCCCGCTCGATGCTCGTCGCCCTGGGCCTCGGCGAGACGGTGCGTCTCGGGCTGGCGATGGGCGCGCGGCTGGAGACGTTCCTCGGCCTCGCCGGGATCGCCGACATGGATCTGTCCTGCCACAGCCCGACCTCCCGCAACATGTCGCTCGGCATCGCCCTGGGACAGGGGCGCAAGCTCGCCGAGGTGCTGGCCGAGCGCGTGACGGTGCAGGAAGGGGTCCATTCGGCCGCGGGCGTGGCGGCGCTCGCCGGGCGCCACGGCGTCGAGATGCCGGTCGCGGCGGCGGTGGACCGGGTGCTCAACCACGGGGCGGACATGGACGAGGCGATCGGGCGGCTGCTCGCGCAGCCGGCCCCCTTTGACCGCGCCGCCGTAATATGATGCGCGCACGATTCGCCGGCCCGCCGGGGGCGGCGCACCGCCCCGTCGGCTTCAAGTGGGTTCTCCAAGGAGGATGTCATGGCAAGACGCTGGATGCGGTTCGCAGCTGCACTCACCTTGTCGCTCGCGACGGCGGGGCCGGCCGCGGCACAGGCGATCGAGGACGAGCTCGTCCTCATCACGCCGGTCGCGAAGACCCTCACCGATCCGGCGCTGGCGGAATTCGCCAAGTACGCGAAGGAGAAGTGGAACGTCACGGTGCGGACGAGCGCCCTGGCGGCCGGCACGCCGGTCGCCTACGGCCGCATCGTCGAGTGGAAGGGCCGGCCCGAGGCGGACATCTTCTGGGGCGGCGAGAGCGCGCTCTTCGACAAGCTCACCGAGCAGAAGCTGCTCGCGAAGCTCGAGCTGCCGCAGGCCGTGCTGGACGCGATTCCGGCGAGCATCGGCAAGCCGAAGCCCATCCCGCTCAAGGACCCGAAGGGCTACTGGACCGGCACGGTGCTCGAGCCCTACGGCCTGGTGTATCACCCGAAGGTGCTCGCGCGCCTCGGGGTGGCGCCGCCCAAGGACTGGGACGACCTGCTCGATCCGAAGCTGAAGGGCAACGTCGCCCAGTGCGCGCCGACGCGCTCCTCGAGCAGCCACGCGACCTACGAGGTCATCCTGCAGCGCGACGGCGACGTTAAGGGCTGGGCGTGGCTGAAGCGGCTCGGCGGCAACACCGGGATCTTCACCGCCCGCAGCCGTGACGTGCCGTCGGTCGTGGCGAAAGGCGAGTTCGCGGCCGGCTTCGCCGTGCCGAGCTACATGGCCTTCGAGGACCGCCTCGCCGGCTTCGACATCAAGTTCGTCGCCCCGAAGACCGCGTGGATCACGCCCGAGCCGATCGCCGTCCTCGCCGGAGCCAAGCATCCGAAGGCCGCGCAAGCGTTCATCGAGTTCATGCTCTCGGAGCGCGGACAGCGCGTGGCGATGGAGCGGGGCGTGTTCCCGATCACGCCCAAGTACCGGGTGCAGGGCGCGCCCGGATCGCGCGCGGAGATGGCGGTCGAGTTCACCGGCGGCCTGCGGTCCTATTTCGACGTCGAGGTCAACAACATCTACGACGACTCGATCGCGCAGGCCCGCTACGAGCAGGTGAACCAGCAGTTCCGCAAGGAGGTCGAGGCGGCCTGGCAGGAGCTGAAGAAGTAGCGCCGGCGCAGAGGCGGCACCCAGAACAACAAGAACCTATCTCAAGACATGGGGACGAGCGCGAAGCAGGGGATTTACAAGGGGCTCGCCCCTTGTTCGTTCGGGGATACACAAGGGGGAATTGGCCCCTTGTTCGTACGACCCCTCTCGCGTGAAGAAGCACGGTCGCGATTCTGAGATAGCTTCAAGAGCACGCGAACGGCGCATGCGCATCGCGGTACGGAATCTCACCAAGCGTTTCGGGCCGCTCGCGGCGGTGAGCGACGTCACCCTGGAGATCGAGGAGGGCGAGCTCTTCACCCTCCTCGGCCCCTCGGGGTGCGGCAAGACCACGCTGCTGCGGCTGATCGCGGGCTTCTACGTCCCCGACGACGGCGAGATCCGCTTCGACGGCCGGCGGGTGAACGAGGTGCCGCCGAACGAGCGCGGGATCGGCATGGTGTTCCAGAACTACGCGCTCTGGCCGCACATGACGGTGTACGACAACGTGTCGTACGGGCTCAAGCTGCGCAAGACCGCGTCGAAGGCGATCGCCGAGCGCGTCAGGGCGGTGCTCGAGAAGGTGAAGCTCGCCGGCCTGGAGAAGCGCTATCCGGGGCAGCTCTCCGGCGGGCAGCAGCAGCGCGTGGCGCTCGCCCGGGCGCTGGTGCTCAATCCCGACATCCTGCTGCTCGACGAGCCGCTGTCGAACCTGGACGCCAAGATCCGCATCCAGGTGCGCGCCGAGATCCGCAAGCTGCAGCAGGAGCTCGGGATCACGACCATCTACGTCACGCACGACCAGGAAGAGGCGCTCACCCTGTCGGACCGCATCGCGGTGTTCCAGCAGGGCAAGGTCTTCCAGGTGGGCAGGCCGAAGGAGCTCTACGAGCGGCCGGCCAATCTGTTCGTGGCCGATTTCATCGGCATCAACAACATGGCCGAGGGCACGGTGCGCGCCGCCGACGGCGTGCAGGGTGCCCTGCGCATCGATACGCCCATCGGCGGGCTCGCGGCGCTTCCCGACGAGCGGCTGCGCGTCGGCGACCGCTGCGTGGTCTGCATCCGGCCGGAGAACGTCGAGGTGAACGGCCCGCAGGACGCGAAGCGCAACTTCGTCAACGGGCGGATCACGTTCGCCGCGTACCTCGGCAACACGCTGCGCTACGACGTGGACCTGGGCCACGGCGTCACGTTCAAGGCGGACGTGCAGGATCCGTGGCACCATCAGGAGCTCGCGACCGGCACGACGGTCGGGCTGAGCTTCCTCGTCGGCAGCACGCTGGCGATCCCGGCCGAGTCGTGAAGCTGCCCCGCGCCTCCGTTGCGGTCCTCGGCTTCGGCCTGATCTGGGCGTTCCTGATCCTGTTCGTCCTGTATCCGCTGACGCGCATCTTCTACGACGCGTTTACCACCGACGCGGGCCATTTCACGCTCGCCAACTTCCACGAGTTCTTCACCGACTCGTTCTACCTGCGCTCGTTCTGGAAGTCGATGCTGCTCGGCGTGGCCACGGTGTTCACCACCTCGGTGATCGGCATCGCCGTCGCCTTCCTGATCGTCCGCTACGACTTCCCGTACCGCACCCTGTTCACCTACCTCACCATGCTGCCGCTGATCCTGCCGCCGCTGGTGGGGGTGCTCGGCTTCGTCTTCATCCTCGGCCGCGCCGGCACGGTGAACGTGATCCTGATGGACTGGTTCGGCTTCGAGCACCCGGTGAACTTCATGTACGGGCTCCAGGGCGTGCTGCTCGTCGAGACCGTGCACCTCTTCCCGATGATGACGCTCTCGATCCTCGACGCGCTCTCGCGCGTCGACCCGTCGCTCGAGGAGGCGGCGCAGAGCGTCGGGGCGAAGGGCTGGCGCCGGTTCTGGACCATCACGCTGCCGCTCACCACGCCCGGCTTCGTTTCCGGCGCGCTGCTCGTCTTCATCTGGACCTTCGCCGACTTCATCACGCCGCTGGTCGTCGGCGTGCAGGACCTGCTCGCCCCGCAGGCGTACCTCAACATCGTGCAGTTCGTCGACCGGCGCATCTTCCGCATGGGGCTCGTGATCTCGGCGCTGCTGGTCATGCTCGCCGTAGTGTTCGTGCTGGTCGCGCGGCAGTACGTGGCGATCAAGGACTACAGCTCGCTCACCTACTCGCGGGTGGAGCGGCGCCAGCTCGGGCCCGTGGCGCGCTGGTTCGCGGTCGGCTTCCTGGGCCTGCTGATGTTCGTGTCGCTGGTGCCGCAGATCGGGGTCGTGCTCGCGGCGGTGGGCCGCGGCTGGGCGCTCACGCCGCTCCCGGTCGAGTACACGCTCGAGTTCTTCGAGCAGGTGAGCATCCAGACGCCGCGGTTCATCGTCAACTCGTTCATGTTCACCGGGATCGCGGTGCTCGTGTGCCTCGTGATCGGCGTGCCGATGGCGTGGATCCTCGGCCGCACGCGCGCGCCGGGCCGCGGCGCGATGGACGCGCTCACCACGCTGATCCTCGCGATCCCGGGAACTGCGATCGGCATCGCCTACATCCGCGCATTCCACTACCCGCTGCCGCTCGTCGACGTCCCGCTCACCAGCATGTGGATCATCCTGCCGCTCGTGCTCGCGGTGCGCCGGCTGCCCTACACGGTGCGCGGCAGCTTCGCGTCGCTGCTGCTCGTGCACAAGTCGATGGAGGAGGCGGCCCAGAACGTCGGCGCGGGCAAGCTGCGCACGTTCCGGGACATCACCGTGCCGCTGGTGTGGAAGGGCATCCTGGTCGGGGCGCTGTTCTCGTTCATCACGTCGATCCAGGAGGCCTCGGCGACGATCTTCCTCACGCTCGGCGGGTGGGAGATGATCCCGTTCGGCATCTTCACCTTCTACATCGCGGGCTCGCAGAGCCAGGCGGCCGCGCTCGGCGTCATCCTGATCGCGGTCTGCGCCGCGAGCCTCTTTATCGTGAACCGCATCGCCGGCGCGCGGGTGGGCGGGCTGTTCGGCTGACGCGGAGCCCGGCCGCAGGCCGCGGTACCATTACGAGCATGCACCGGCACGCTCCCGACTACGTCATCAAGCTGGCGATCCGCGTGTTCGGCGACGAGCCGCAGGCGATCTCCTGGCTCGACCGGCCGAGCGTCCAGCTCGGCGGCCGCACCCCGCGCGAGCTCCTCGCCAGGCGCGGTGGCGCGCGGCGCATCGAGGAGCTGCTCGCGCAGATCGCCGACGACGACCGCCTGCACCGCGGCGAGACGCCGGGACGGGGTCGCAGCTCGGGCTGATGCCGCCCCGGTCGCGGATGACCGAGACGCCGACGTCCAGGCATGACTCGACGCCGTTTCCTCGCCAGCGCGAGTCGGATGCTGCTGGGCGGCGTTGCCGCCGGCGGGCCATTCGCGCTGGTGAGCGCCGCGCCCGCCGCCCCTCGGGAGTCCGGCATGATGGGATCGGCTGAGCCGACGGGGGCGTCGCCCGTCACGCTGTTCGTGTGCGGCGACGTGATGACCGGCCGCGGCATCGACCAGATCCTGCCGCACCCGGGCGCGCCGCACCTCTTCGAGCCGTACGTGCGCTCCGCGCTCGAGTACGTGGAGCTCGCGGAAAGGGCCAGCGGGCCGATCGCGCGTCCGGCGGAATTCGCCTACGTCTGGGGCGAGGCGCTCGCCGAGCTCGAGCGCGCGCGGCCCGCTGCGCGGATCGTCAACCTCGAGACGGCCGTGACGACCTCGGAGGACGCCTGGCCGGGCAAGGGGATCCACTATCGGATGCATCCCGCGAACGTACCGTGCCTGACCGCAGCGAAGCTCGACTGCTGCGTGCTGGCGAACAACCACGTGCTCGACTGGGGTCGTCGCGGGCTCGGCGATACGCTCGCGACGTTGCATGCGGCAGGCCTCGCCACCGCCGGTGCCGGCCGCGACGCGGCCGCGGCCGCGGCGCCGGCGACGATCCGGTTGCCGGACGGGCGCCGCGTGCTCGTGTTCGCCTTCGGCATGGAGAGCTCCGGCGTCGGCGCCGACTGGGCCGCGGGCAAAGGCCGCCCGGGCGTGTGCGTGCTGCCGGACCTGTCCGCGCGGAGCGTGGAGGAGATCGCAGGCCGCGTGCGCGCCGCGAAGGGCACGGGCGACGTCGCGGTCGTCTCGATCCATTGGGGCGGCAACTGGGGTTACGACATCGGGCGCGCCGAGCGCGCGTTCGCGCACGGCCTGATCGACACGGCAGGCGTGGACGTGGTGCACGGCCACTCCTCGCACCACCCGAAGGGCATCGAGGTCCATCGCGACAAGCTGATCCTGTACGGCTGCGGCGACTTCCTGAACGACTACGAAGGCATCGGCGGGTACGAGGCCTTCCGCGCCGAGCTCACGCTGATGTACTTCCCGACCGTCGATGCCGCGAGCGGCAGGCTCCTGCGGCTTGCGCTGACGCCGATGCGGGTCCGGCGCTTCCGCCTGGAGCGCGCGAGCGACGAGGCGGCGCGCTGGCTCGCGGCGATGCTCGGCCGCGAAGGAAAGAAGCTCGGGACGCGCGTCGAGCGCGAGAGCGGCGGCACGCTCGCGCTTCGCTGGGGCTGAGATCCGCATGATCAGACGGCAGCGCCTCGCCGTCGTCGGCTTCGGGCGGCTCGGGCGCGCCTGCGCGGGCGCGATCGCCGAGCGCCACGACGCCGAGCTCGCCGGCGTGGTGCGTCGTCCCGAATCGGCCGGGCGCCTCGCGCCGCCGCACGAGCGCGTCGCAGTGGTGACGCACGTCCGCGACCTCGGGCCGCTCGACGTCGCGCTGGTGTGCGTGCCGGCCGCGGCGGTGGACGCGGTCGCGCGCGAGCTCCTGCAGCAGCGGCTCGCGATCGTGGAGTGCGCCGCCGTCGCGCCCGAGGCGCGCGACGAGTACTACGCCGCGCTCGCGGACTACGCGCGCCGGCGGCGCGGTCGCGCGATGCTCGGTGCGGGCTGGGATCCCGGCGTGTTCACGCTCGTCGGCCGCTGCTTCGAAACGCTGATCCCCAGGGGCGAGAGCGTGCACACGCGCCGGCCGGCGGCGAGCCTGCACCATACCGCGGCCGCCGAGGCCGTCCGGGGCGTGAAGGGCGCGCTCGCCTGCGAGTATCCGGACGCGAGCGGCCGGATCCAGCGTTACGTCTACGTGGAGCTCGCCGAGGGCGCGCGGCTCGACGCGGTCACCGCCGCGATCGCCGCCGATCCCGCCTTCGTCGGCGAGGCCACCCAGGTGTTTGCGGTCCCGAGCGTTGCAGCGCTAGAGGAGGAGGCGCAAGGCGTGTTGCTCGAGCGCCGCGGCACGGCGCGCAGCGGCGCACACCAGACGCTGCTGCTGGAGGGCCGTTTCGACCGGTCGACGCTCGCCGCCCGGGTCATGCTGGACGCCGCGCGCCGGCTGCCGGCCCTCAACGTCGGCGGACACCGCTATTCGCTCACGCTGTGACCGCCGCCGGGGGGCGCAGGCCGCGCGGCGCCCCCGGTTTGACTTGCGTCAATGCGCGCGCGGTCCGGTGGCGGAGGATGAACCAGAGGGAAAACAGGAGTCATGACCATGGGAGTGGCCATCAAGGCGCCGGAGGGGTTTCGCCGCATCCGCCGCAACAACCGGTTGATCCAGGAGCGCGTGCACGACACCTACAAGTCGCGCGCCAAGCTTCCCGAGCCGACCCGCTGTCCCGACTGCGGCGCGGTGTACCGCGCCGGGCGCTGGCGCTGGGGGCCCGCCGAGGCCGCTGCGCACGAGGAGCGCTGCCCGGCCTGCCATCGCGTGCACGACCGGTTTCCCGCCGGCTACGTCGCGATCGGCGGCGAGTTCCTCGAGGCGCACCGCGACGAGATCATCCACCTGCTCCGCAACGTCGAGGCGCGCGAGAAGGCCGAGCACCCGCTCGAGCGCCTGATGGCGATCGAGGACGGCGCCGACGGGCTGCTCGTGACCACGACCGCGCCGCACCTCGCGCGCGCGATCGGCGGCGCGCTCGAGCACGCGTTCCGCGGCAAGCTCGAGTACCACTACAACAAGGAGGACCAGCTGCTGCGCGTGCACTGGACGCGCTAGCGGCCGGACCTCCAGACCGGCCGTGCGGTGATCGACATAGACGGCGCGCACGGCGAGGGCGGCGGCCAGCTCGTGCGTACCGCCGTGGCGCTGGCCGCGGTGACCGGCACGCCGATCCGGCTCTTCAACGTCCGAGCGGGCCGCGAGAAACCCGGCCTCGCGCCCCAGCACCTCGCGGCGGTGCGCGCGGTCGGCGAGCTCTGCGGTGCGCGGACCGAGGGCCTCGCGCTGCATGCCTCGAGCTTCGCCTTCGCGCCCGGCGCACCGCGCGGCGGCGCGTTCCGCTTCGAAGTCGGCACCGCCGGCAGCGTGACGCTCGTGCTGCAGGCGGCGCTTCCGGTGCTGGTCGCGGCGCCGGTCGCCTCGCGCGTGACGGTGGTGGGCGGCACCGACGTGCGCCAGGCGCCGCCCGCCGACTACCTGATCGAGGTATTGCTGCCGCACCTCGCGCGCATGGGGGCGCGCGTCGCGGCGCGCGTCCTGCGGCGCGGCTATTTCCCCCGCGGCGGCGGCGAGATCGCGCTCGACGTGACGCCTGCACGGCTGCGCGCCGTCGCGCTCGACGCGCCGGGCGCGCTCGTCGAGCTCCGCGGTTCGGCGCACGTCGCGCATCTGCCGGCGCACGTCGCCGAGCGGATGCGCGCCGCGGCGCTCCAGGCGCTCGGACCTGCCGCGGCGAGCGCGCGGATCGCGACGTCGGTCCTCGGCGACGCCGACGCGATCGCGCAGGGCGGGGCGATCGTCGCGTGGGCGCGGACCGCGGCGAGCGTGCTCGGCGCCGGCCGCGTCGCCGAGCGCGGCGAGCGCGCCGAGGCGCTCGGCGACGCGGTCGGGCGCGCGCTCGCCGCGGATCTCGCGAGCGGCGTGGCACTCGACCGCCACGCCGCGGATCAGCTCCTCGTCTATCTCGCGCTCGCCGGCGGCCCCTCGGCGTTCACGACGCGCGAGCTCTCGGACCATGCGCGTACTGCGATGTGGCTGATCGAGCGGTTCCTGCCGGTGCGCTTCGGTCACGCGCAGGACGGCGAGCGGGTGCGGGTCACGATCACCCCGGCAGCAAGCCGCGCCGCATGAAGACGACGCCGATCCACGAGCTGCTCGCGCGGATCCGCTGGGACCCGGCGTTCGGCCGCGCCCGGTTCGAGATCGCCTACTGGGATCGCGTGCGCGGCACCGAAGCGAAGGTCCCGTTCGAGCGGATCCACCTCGAGCCGGGGGCGCACTTCACGTTCGAGGCGGTCGAAGCGGATGGGTCGCTGCACACCGTTCCCTACCACCGCGTGCGCAAGGTCTGGCGCGACGGCGAGCTGATCTGGTCGCGGCCGGGTCGTCGAGGCGGATCGTGAGCCCGCAGAATGCGACTGGAACCTATCTCAAGATGCGAACGCGGTCGCGAAAGAGGGGATCTACAAGGGGTGGTTGGGAAGGGAAGGGTCCCAACCCTTCCCTCGGGCCCCTTGTTCGTTCGGGGATTTACAAGGGGCGGGAAGGCATGAGGGGGCCCCTTCCCTTCCCTTCCCCCTCGGCGCCTCTTGTCCGTACGACCTCGGTTCTGGAAGAAGCACGGCCGCGATTTTGAGATAGCTTCTATTCTTCCGCGCCGGCCGCCGTGGACGTGCTGCCGGCCAATCACGGAGAAGCGCCATGAGTAGACTCGTTCCGACATGCGCCGTCCTGCTTCTCGGCAGCGCGCTCGCGGTGCCGCTCGGCGCCCAGGAAGCGCGCGAGGCGATCGGCGTCAAGCATCCCGTGCGGCTCGGGGACGAGACGGTCGTCTACATCCGCCGCGGGATCAAGGAGCTCACCCCGCAGGAGCGCGCCGAGGACCTGTCCCGGCGGATCACCCGGGTTGCCGAGGATCCGGCAGTGCCGGAGGTCAAAGTGGTCGTCGAGGAGACGCCGATCAGCAGCGATCTGCGCGTCGGCGACACCGTCCTCGTCTCGGTGTTCGACGAGGATGCGGGGGCGGTCGGCCTGCCACGGCACCAGACCGCCCTGATCGCCGCCGAGCGGATCGAGCAGGCGATCGCGCGCTACCGGCAGCAACGAACCCCCGGGGCGATGATCGCCGCCGCCGGGAAGGCGCTCGGCACCGTCGCCATAGTCGCGCTGTTCCTGTTCCTGTTCGAGCGCATCTACCGGCGGCTGCGAGCCCGCGTGCTGGGCGCATTGAAGGCGCGCCTGCAGCGGGTCGAGGACACGACCGCGAGCGCGTTTCGCGCGGACCAGCTGCGCTTTCCGCTGCTGATCTTCATGCGCCTGGTGCACGTCACGGTGTGGGTCGCCGCGCTCTACCTCGTCGTGAACCTGTCGTTGTCCTATTTCGCCCAGACCCGGAGCGTCGCCAGGCAGCTCGCCGACCTGATCCTCGGTCCGATCGGCCATCTCCTGTACAGCATGCTGCATGCCCTGCCCGGGCTGGTGGTCGTCCTGGTGATCGCCGTGACCGCGCGCTACCTCGTACGCACCGCGCGCTTCTTCTTCACGCAGGTCGAAAGCGGCCGCGTCCAGATCGGCGGCTTCTACCCGGAGTGGGCGCGCCCGACGCAGCGTCTGGTGACGGTGTTCGTTCTGATCACTGCAATCGTCATGGCCTATCCCTACATCCCGGGCTCGGGGTCGCCCGCGTTCCAGGGCATGGCGATCTTCCTCGGGCTGCTCGGCTCGCTCGGCGCCACGGGCGTCGTGGCCAACCTGATCAACGGGCTGCTGATCACGTACATGCGCTCGTTCCGCCCCGGCGACCTGGTGAAGATCGGCGACACGACCGGCGTCGTCGCCGAGAGCTCGCTGCTCGTCACGCGGCTGCGCACGATGAAGAACATCGAGATCAGCGTGCCGAACTCGCTCGTCCTTTCCGGGCAGGTCGTGAACTACAGCATCTCGGGGCAGCCCACGCTCAGCACCACGGTCACGATCGGCTACGATACGCCGTGGCGGCAGGTGCATGCGATGCTGCTCGGCGCCGCGGAGCGCACCGCGCTCGTCGCGCGCGACCCGGCGCCGTTCGTGTTGCAGACCGCGCTCGACGACTTCTACGTCCGGTACGAGCTCAACTTCAGCCTGGCCGACCTCGCGCGGATGCCGCTCGCGCTGTCGCAGCTCCACCAGAACATCCAGGACGCCTTCAACGAGCACGGCGTGCAGATCATGTCGCCGCACTTCGTCGCGAGTCCGGAGGCGCCGGCGGTGGTGCCGCCGGCGAAGTGGTACGCGCCGCCGGCACAGGCACCGGAGGATTCGCTGCCCGCGGCGCGCCCGGCCTGACGCCGCGGAGGCGGGGGACGGATCACTCGATGCCGCGGCGGAACGCGCCCAGCGTCCACTCGCCGGTCTGCGTGTCGTGGCGCAGAATGTATGTGTCGCCGTCGCTCGCGGCGACCTTGAAGTAGCGGTGCTCGGGCGCGAGCCAGCGGTCCTGGATCGCCGCGACTTCCAGCCGCCGCTCGCCGAGCGTGAATGCCCGCGGCTCTTCCTCGCCCCGGTAGCCGGCGTAGCACTCGACGGTGACAGGAAAGGCGGACAGTGGGCAGCCGGCGGTGAAAAGGAGGCCGCGGACAGTTTACCCTCTCCAGTTTCTCGAGACCGGCCGCGGCCCACCGGCCACTGCCCGCCGTCCACTGTCCGCTGAAGTCCCCGTGCGTCCCATCTTCTCCCCCGAGCTCGTGAACGGCCCGTTCGGCGACCCCGGGCTCCTGCTCGACTTCAAGTTCGAGCGCCGCGCGCTGCTCCTCGACCTCGGCGATCTCGCGGCACTGCCGCCGAAGAAGCTCCTGCGCGTGTCGGACGTGTTCGTCTCGCACACGCACATGGACCACTTCTACGGCTTCGACCGGCTGCTGCGCGTGTGCGTCGGCCGCGAGACGGGCGTGCGGCTCTACGGGCCGCCCGGCTTCGTCGACCAGGTCGAACACAAGCTCGCCGCGTACACGTGGAACCTGGTCGAGAACTACCCGGTCGATTTCGCCCTCACCGTGCACGAGGTCGCCCCCGACTGGTCGATGCGCGCCGCGCGCTTCCGCTGCCACCGCCGGTTCCGGCGCGAGCCGGCCGCTGCGCCGGTCCTGCCGCCGGGCGTCCTGCTCGACGACCCGGCGTTCACGGTGCGCACCGAGTTCCTCGATCACAAGACCGCGTGCCTCGCCTTCGGGGTCGAGGAGAAGACGCACGTCAACGTGTGGAAGAACCGCCTGGCGGAGCTCGGCCTGCCGACCGGTCCCTGGCTCAAGACGCTGAAGGACGCGGTGTTCGCCGGCGCCCCCGACGATACGCCGATCCGGGCCTGGTGGCGCGATCGCGACGGTCCGCACGAGCGCACGTTCCCGCTCGGGGAGCTCAAGGCAAAGGTGCTCGAGCTCGTGCCCGGCGAGAAGATCGCCTACGTCACCGACGTCGTGTACCACGAGGAGAACGCGCGGAGGATCGCCGCGCTCGCCGCCGACGCCGACCAGCTCTTCATCGAGTCGGTGTTCCTGGACGCCGACGCGGACCATGCGGCGCGCAAGTTCCATCTCACCGCGCGGCAGGCCGGCACGATCGCGCGCGCCGCGCGCGCCCGCCTCGTGATCCCGTTCCACTTCTCGCCCCGCTACACCGAGCGCGAGGCCGAGCTGCGCGAAGAGCTGGAAGCGGCGCGCGGCGGCGCTCAGCGCGCCTGGACGAACGGGTAGCGGCTGCGCAGCTCGCGCGTGACGAGGCCGACGCCGCAGTCGGTGCCGATCGTCTCGACCACCAGCAGGAAATCGGGGTCCTCCAGCGAGACGCCGAGCGTCTTGCCCGCAGCCTGCGCCAGATCGAACACGTGCCCGGCCACCGCGCGCTCGACGTCCGGGCTGTTGATTCTCCCTGCGAGGCCGCGGCGCTCGACCCGCACGCAGAGCGTCCCGTCCGCGAGGCGTGCCGCCAGCGGAACCACCGCGGCTTTGAGGGATTCCGTCAGCGTCTCGGGAGCGAACGTGAAGGCGACGTCGATCGGGATCACCCGCGCGATCGCCCGCCCCCACGGCCTGCCTTCGGCGGCGGCCGCCCGCACGCCCTCGAGCAGGGCGCCGACGTCGTCCACCGTGCCGATGCACACGTCCTTGAATCCCGCGCGGCGGAACCTGCCGAAGCGATGCAGCGCGTCCAGGACGCGTCGCTCGTTCTGCGGCCCGGGCGTCACGGTGACGATAACGTTCCAGTCGCTCACGCCGGCTCGTTCCCGTCGCCAGGATGACCCGCTGCCGGCGCAGGGAATTGATCGAGGTCAAGCCGGGGGCCGGGTGCCGCGATAGCTTGAGCGCATACGGCAGCCATGATGAACCGACGGACAGAGGCCCCCTCGACCATGCAAGTTCCGCTTCAGATCACGTTCCGCCACATGCAGCAGTCGGCGCCGCTCGAGACGGCAATCCGCGAGTCCGCGGCGAAGCTCGAGGCGCTGGAGGCGAACATCACGAGCTGCCGCGTGGTCGTGGAGGAGCGCGCGCGCCACCAGGCGAGCGGCCGCGAGATCAACGTCCGGGTCGACCTGCGGGTGCCGGGGCGCGAGCTGGTCGCCAATCGCGCCCATCACGAGGACGCGTACGTCGCCGTGCGCGAAGCCTTCGACGACGCGCGCCGCCGCCTGGAAGAGGAGTTGCGCATCCAGCGGGGCGACGTGAAATCGCGCCGCGGCTGAGGCTTCGTCACCCGGCGGCGCGCGATCCGCCGCTCGGGGCGCCGAGATGGCGCGTGAACCATTCCGCCGCCCGGGACGCGACCTGGCCGAGCGTGCCGGATTCCTCGAAGCGCGAGGTCGCCCCCGGCACCACGAAGAGCGCCGTCTCGCAGCGCAGGATGTCGAGCGCGCGCTCGTGGGCCGGCAGCGCCGCCTGGTCGTCGCCGCCGACGACGAGCAGCGTCGGCGCCTTGACGAGCGCGAGCGCCTTGCGTCCGGCGAGATCGGGGCGTCCGCCGCACGAGACGACCGCGCCGATCTCCGCGCGCAGCGCGGCGGCGACCTGCAGCGCAGCGGCGGCGCCGGTGCCGGTGCCGAGCAGGCCGGTCGCCCGCCCGGCGGCGTCAGGCAGGGCCTCGACCCGCTTCACCGCGGCGGCGAGCCGCGTCGTCAAGAGCCCGATGTCGAAGCGGGTCGTGTAGGCGACGTCCTCGTCCGCGGTGAGCAGATCGAGCAGCAGCGTCCCGAGACCCGCGTCGCCGAGCGTTGCCGCAACCGCGGCGCTGCGCGGCGTGCGGCGGTCCGATCCGCTGCCGAGCGCGAGGACGACGATCCCGCGCGGCTGCGGCGGGGTCAGGAGGATCGCCTCGAGGCGGACCGAACCGGAGGGGATCTCGACGATGCGCTGCATGCCCCTCCCCGCGGCCCGCGCTAGCGCGGCGTGGCTGCGAGCAGCCGCACCACCTCGCCATCCTCGATCTGCTCGAACGTGCGATAGAACTGGCCGACCGCGAAGAACTGCTGCGGGGCCTCGAGGCAGACGACTTCGTCCGCGTACGGCCGCACGGTTTCCAGGCTCTCGGGCGCCGCGACCGGGACCGCGCAGACGAGCCGCGCAGGGGCGCGCGCGCGAACCGCGTGCAGGGCCGCGATCATCGTCGCGCCCGTCGCGAGCCCGTCATCGACGACGATCGCGACGCGACCGGCGGGGTCGATCGGCGGCCGCGCGGGCGTGTACTCGCCGCGCCGCCGGCGCAGGGTGGCGAGCTGGGTCTGCTTCTCGCGCTCCAGGTATGCCGCGTCGGCGCCCGCGCTCGCCGCATGCGCGGCGATGTACGCCCAGCCGGTCTCGTCGATCGCGCCCACCGCGAACTCCGGGGAGCCCGGCGCGCGCAGCTTGCGCACCAGCACGACGTCGAGCTCGCCGCCGAGGGCGTCCGCGATCGACCGGCCCATCGGGACGGCGCCGCGCGGGATCGCAAGGACCAGCGGGTTCTTCCCCCGGTAGTGCCCGAGCGCCTTGGCGAGGCGGCGGGCGGCGTCGAAGCGGTCTTCGAACATCAGCGGTCCGGTTGCAGCAGCTCGATCCTGAGCTCGGGCTCGTAGGGCGGCACGTGGCACTCGATGATATCGCCGGGCGCGACGTCCAGCCGGACGCCGGAGATGTCGGTGCGCACCGGCAGCCGCGCCACGTCCCGGTCGACCAGCACCACCGTGCGCATCTCGGCCGGCTGCTTGTCGGCCAGGTAGTCCACCGCGCGCAGCATCGAGTGTCCCTGGTACATCACGTCGTCCACGATGACGACCGTCTTGCCGCGCAGATCGAGCCCGGCGTGCGACGGATCCTCGACGAGCTGCGTTTCCGGATGCAGCAGCGTGAGATCGTCCGCGTAGCGCTTGATCGCGAGCTCGACGAGCGGCAGGCGCGGAAACCCGAACCCCGCGGCGAGCCGCGCGCGCAGCATCTCGGCGAGCGGCACGCCGCGGCGGCGGATCCCGACCAGGACGACCGCGTGCCGCGCGGTGAGCAGGCCCGCGGCCTGGCGCGCCATGTCGTCGAGCTTCGTCTCGAGCTGCCGCCGGTCGTAGAGGCAGGTGCGGGGGCCCGGCGGGCGCGATGCGGTCATGGTCTCCTCCTGGAGGCGGGCTCGCACGTCATTCGCTCACCTGCCGGACGCGGCGCGGCGAGCTCTCGGGCTCCAGCTCGAGCTTGGCGAGTTCGAACTCGCGCTGCTGGGCGATCGACTGCGCGACCGCCTCGGCGGGCTCGCCGGCCGCCTCGAGCACGCGGGCGGCGAGCTGCAGGCTCGCTTCGACCGTTTCGGGCACGACCTCGGTGGCGCCGCATTCGAGCAGGCGGCGGGCGTGCGCCGAGTCGCGCGCCCGCGCGACCACCAGCAGGTGCGGCCAGCGGCTGCGCACGGCGCGCACCGTGTGCTGGGCCGACAGCGGGCTGTCGGTCGTCACGACCACGGCGCGCGCGCGCTCGGCGTGCATCCGCCGCAGGATCTCGATCCGGCCCGCGTCGCCGTAGAAGACCGGGAGCCCCCCGGCACGGTGCTGCGCAACGTTCGCCGGGTCCACGTCGAGCGCCACGTAGGGCTGGTTGCACGAGTCGAACACGCGCGCGAGCATCTGCCCGACGCGGCCGAATCCGGCGATGATCACGTGATCCGCGATGCCGCGCGGGGGCAGAAGATCGCGCTGCGCTGCGCGCCCGGCGTGGCGGCGCTCGAGCGCGAGCCCGGCCCGGCGCGCGAACCCGGCGGCCACCGGCGTCGCGATCATGCCGAGGGCGGTGACGATCAGCATGAACTGCGCGGTGTCGCGCGGCAGGAGGCCGCTCGCGGACGCGAGCACGAACACGACGAAGGCGAACTCGCCGCCTTGGCCGAGCAGCAGACCGGCCTCGACGGCGACGTGGCGCGGCAGCCCGAACGCCCAGGCGAGCCCCGCGATGATGGGCGCCTTCACCGCGAAAAGGCCGACCACCGAGGCGAGCAGCCAGAACGGCCCCGCGGCCACGATGCGCAGGTCGGTGCCCATGCCCACCGACATGAAGAACAGACCGAGCAGCAGCCCCTTGAACGGCTCGATGTCGACCTCGACCTCGTGCCGGTACTCGGTCTCGGCAAGCAGCAGCCCGGCGAGGAACGCGCCGAGCGCCATCGACAGGCCGGCCCATTCGGTGATCGCGGCCGCGCCGAGCACCGTGAGCAGCGTCACCGCCATGAAGAGCTCCGGGCTGCGCGTCGCGCCGGCGAGCCGCAGCAACGGGCGCAGCAGCAGGCGGCCCATGACGAAGATGCCGGCGATCGCCGCGAGCGCGGTGGCGAACGCGAGCCCGAGCGCGATCGGGAGATCGTCGGCGGCGCGGGCGGCGAGCAGTCCGATCAGCACCAGGATCGGCACCACCGCGAGGTCCTGCAGGAGCAGGATGGCAAAGCTCGTGCGGCCGAGCGGGCTCGCGACCGCCCGCCGCTCCACGAGCAGCTGCATCACGACTGCGGTCGACGAGAGCGCGAAGCCGAGCCCGAGAATCAGGGCCGCGGCGGGCGGATTGCCGAAGCCCCAGGCGATCAGGCCGATGACGGTCGCGGTGATGGCGACCTGCAGCGTGCCCAGCCCGAAGACCAGGCGCCGGAGCGCCCACAGCCGGTCGGGCGAGAGCTCGAGCCCGATCATGAACAGCAGGAAGACGATCCCGAGCTCGGCGAGCGGCCGGACGCCGGCGAGATCGTCGATCACCGCGTAGCGCAGGAGCCCGATGTCGTCGGCGAACAGGCCCAGCCCATAGGGCCCGATCAGCGCGCCGAGCACGAGAAACCCGAGCACCGGGCTCACGCGCAGCCGCGAGAAGAACGGCACGATGATGCCCGCCGCCGCGAGGAACACGATCACCTCGCGCAGGTGGGGAACCGTCTGATGTGCCTGCATCGCCTGCGGATCGTAACGGGAACCGCCGGCACGCGCGCCGGCCGGCTCGGACCGTAGCCGGCGCGGGCCGCCGCGGCGTTGCGCCAGATCAAAAGCTCGCTCGCCGCTGCGCGCTCGGGCCATAATTCCGACCGAACGGTTCGAGACCGGACCATCGAGGATACCAATGAAGCCGAGAAACGCCTTCTATGCGCAATCCGGCGGCGTGACCGCCGTAATCAACGCGAGCGCCGCCGGCGTCATCGAGACCGCGCGCAAGCACAAGTCGAAGATCGGCAAGGTGTTCGCCGGGAGGAACGGCATCATCGGCGCGCTCGCCGAGGATCTGATCGACACCGGCAAGGAAAGCGCGCGCGCCATCGCCGCGCTCAAGCACACGCCGGGCGGCGCCTTCGGCTCGGCCCGCTACAAGCTGAAGCCCTTCGAGAAGGACCCCGCGCAATACGAGCGGCTGCTGGAGGTGTTCCGTGCGCACGACATCGGCTACTTCTTCTACAACGGCGGCGGCGACTCGGCCGACACGTGCCTGAAGGTGTCGCAGCTGGCCGGAAAGCTCGGCTACCCGCTGCAGGCGATCCACGTGCCGAAGACGGTGGACAACGATCTCCCGATCACCGACAACTGTCCCGGGTTCGGCTCGGTGGCGAAGTACGTCGCGGTCTCGACGCGCGAGGCGACGCTCGACGTCGCCTCGATGGCGCTCACCTCGACCAAGGTGTTCATCGTCGAGGTCATGGGCCGCCACGCGGGGTGGATCGCGGCGGCGGGCGGCATGGCCTCGACGAAGGAGCTCGAGCTGCCGATCCTGATCCTCTTCCCGGAGGTGCCGTTCGACCAGCCGAAGTTCCTCGCGCGCGTCGACGAGACGGTGAAGAAGCACGGCTACTGCTCGGTGGTCGTCTCGGAGGGCGTCAAGGGGCCGGACGGCAAGTTCCTCTCCGACCAGGGCCTGCGCGACGCGTTCGGCCACGCCCAGCTCGGCGGCGTCGCGCCGGTGATCGCGAGCATGGTGAAGAGCGGGCTCGACCTCAAGTACCACTGGGCGGTCGCCGACTACCTGCAGCGCGCGGCGCGCCACATCGCTTCGAAGACCGACGTCGCGCAGTCCTACGCGATGGGAAGAGCGGCGGTCGAGCTCGCCCTCAAGGGGCACAACGCGGTGATGCCGACCATCGTGCGCGTCTCGAACAGGCCGTACAAGTGGAAGGTCGGCACCGCGCCGCTCGACAAGGTGGCGAACGTCGAGAAGATGATGCCGGCGGACTTCATCACCGCCGACGGCTTCGGCATCACCGAGAAGTGCCGCCAGTACCTCGCGCCGCTGATCCAGGGCGAGGACTACCCGCCGTACCGGAACGGACTGCCGGACTACGTGCGGCTGAAGAACACGGCGGTGCCCAAGAAGCTTGCCGCCGGCTTCAAGGTCTGACCGTCCGGGAGGAAGACATGGAGGCCGACCCGCTGGCGCAACGGCTGCTGGACGCCTGGGCCGCGCAGCGGCCGCTCGCACCGCTCTCGCAGACCGAGCCGGACTTCGACGTCGCGCGCGCCTACCGGGTGACCGAGGCGCTGCACCGGGCGCGCCTCGCGCGAGGCGATCGCCCGATCGGCCGCAAGATCGGGTTCACCAATCGCACCATCTGGTCCGAGTACGGGGTGTACGAGCCGATCTGGGGCTTCGTCTACGACCGGACCGTGCAGTTCCTCGACGGCCCGCGCGGGTCGCACCCGCTCGCGCGGCTGTTCGAGCCGCGCATCGAGCCCGAGATCGTGTTGCACTTCAAGGCGCCGCCGCCGGCGACCCGCGATGCCGAGCGGGGGAGGGGCCCCGCGGATCCCGAGAGCGAGATCCTGGCGTCGATCGACTGGATCGCGCACGGCTTCGAGCTCGTGCAGAGCCCTTTCCCGCAGTGGAAGTTCAAGGTCGCAGATACCGTCGCCGTGAACGGGCTGCACGGCGCGCTGGTCGTGGGACCGAAGGTGCCGGTCGCCGAGATACCGGATTGCGCCCGCAAGCTGCGCGAGTTCAGGATCGCGCTCGCGCGCGGCGGCGTCGTGCGCGCCGAGGGCGGCGGTGCGAACGTGCTCGACAGCCCGCTGCTCGCGCTGGCGCACCTCGTCGAGGTGCTGCGCGGGCTGCCGCAGTTCCCTCCGGTCGCGGACGGCGAGATCGTGACCACCGGCACGCTCACTGCTGCGCTGCCCGTCGCGCCGGGCGAGACGTGGTCGACGACGCTTTCCGGGATCGAGTTGCCGGGGCTCGAGCTGGAGCTCGAGTGAGTTGGCAGTGGGCAGTGGGAGTGGGCAGCAGGCAGGGCGATGCGAGCGTCTAGGCTTCGTTGAACTGCCAACTCTCCACTGCTCCTAAATCACCCCCGCTCCCCGCAGCGCCGCGAGATCCTCCTCCGAGAAGCCCCAGTCGGCGAGCGCCGATTCGGTGTCGGCGCCGGGAAGCGGCGGGGCGTGGCGCACGCCGCCCGGCGTGCGCGAGAAGCGCGGGCCCGGCGCCGGCTGAGTCACGCCGGCGATCTCGACGAACCCCTCGCGGGCGCGGTTGTGCGGGTGGCGTGGCGCCTCGTCGAGATCCAGCACCGGCGCGAAGCACACGTCGGTGCCCTCGAGGAGCGCGCACCACTCGTCGCGCGTCCTGCCGCGGATCACCTCCGCGACGCGGCGCTTGCGCGCCGGCCATCTCGCCTCGTCGAACTGGTCGGCGAAGAGCGGGTCACCCGCGAGCCCGAGCTTCTCGAGCAGGAGCGCGTAGAACGGCGGCTCGATCGCGCCGAGCGTGATCCAGCGGCCGTCGGCGCACCGGTAGGCGTCGTAGAACGGCGCGCCCGAGTCGAGCAGGTTGGTGCCGGGCGCGTTCGACCACCGGCCGGCGGCCTTGAACGTGTAGAGGCCGTGCATCAGGAGCGCCGCGCCGTCGATCATCGCCGCGTCGATCACCTGACCCCGGCCGGAGCGCCGCGCCTCCAGGATGCCGCACGCGACGCCGAAGGCGAGGAACATGCCGCCGCCGCCGAAATCGGCGACCAGCGTCGGCGGCGCCCAAGGCGTGCCGCCCTCGCGCGCGCCGCAGTGGATCGCGCCGGTGAGCGACGCGTAGTTGACGTCGTGCCCCGCCGCCGCCGCGAGCGGCCCGGTCTGGCCCCAGCCGGTCATGCGCGCGTAGACGAGCTTCGCGTTGCGCGCGAGGCAGGCATCCGGCGCGAGGCCGAGCCGCTCCATCACGCCGGGGCGATAGCCCTCGAGCAGCGCATCGGCCTGCGCGACGAGCCGCAGCGCGGCCTCGCGGCCCGCGGGCTTGCGCAGGTCGAGCCCAATCGAGCGCTTGCCGCGCATCGCGATCGCCGCGCGCCCCCAGGCGAAGTGCGGCACGGCCGGCGTCTCGTCCTGCGGCCGCTTGCGGTCGATCACGATCACGTCCGCGCCCATGTCGGCGAGCAGCATGCCGCCGAACGGCGCCGGCCCGATGCCGGCGAACTCGACGATCCTGATTCCCTGCAGCGGACCCACGCGATTCCCCCTTGCGCTCCGGTGACGCGCCGATGCTAGCAGCTTGTCGAAGGAGTCCGCCGCCGCACCGGAGGGGACATGACAAGGAAAGGGTCTTGCCGGGCGTGCGGGGCCGCGCCAAGCTGTGGTAGCTTGGCCACCCTGCGATCCACCGGAGGAGCAGTCGACGATGACCCCACGGCGCGGCCTCACCATCCACTTCAATGACGGCAGTTCCGTCACGATCGAGTTTCCGGTCCAGGCGCCGAACGTTCACGCCCGCAAGCTCGTCGAGGAGGAGATCCTTAAGCGGCGCTTCCTCGCCGTCGAGGCCGACGGCGCGCTGCTCTATATCCCGTTCGAGAACGTCAAGTACTTCACCCTGTTCCCGGCGGGCGACGAGCTGCCGAAGACGACGATCCGCGGCGCCACGATCGTCGCCTGATACCGCAACCGCATCCAGAGGAGGGACCGGCATGAAACTCGCGAACTACGTCAGCGGCCGCTGGGTGGAAGGCGGCGGCCCGGGCACGGCGCTCGTCGACCCGGTCACCGGCGAGGAGCTCGCGCGGGCCTCGACCGAGGGCATCGACTTCGCCGCCGCGCTCGCGCACGCGCGCGCCGCCGGCGGGCCGGCGCTGCGCGCGCTGGGCTACGCCGAGCGCGCCGCGGCGCTCGTCAAGGTCGCCGACGTCCTGTCGGCGAACCGCAAGGAGTACTTCGAGATCGCGCTCAGGAACTCGGGCTCGCCCGAGGGCGACGCCGCGGTGGACATCGACGGCGCGATCTTCACGATCAAGTACTACGCGCGCGCCGCCGGCGCGCTCGGCGCGGCGCGCTATCTCAAGGACGGCGAGCTCGCGCGCCTCGGCAAGGACGAGGGCTTCCAGGGCCTGCACGTCGCGCTGCCGCTGCGCGGGGTCGCCGTGCTGATCAACGCGTTCAACTTCCCGGCGTGGGGGCTGTGGGAGAAGGCCGCGCCGGCGCTGCTGTCCGGCGTGCCGGTGCTCGCCAAGCCGGCGACGGCGACCGCGTGGCTCGCGCAGCGCATGGTCGAGGACGTGGTCAAGGCGGGCGTGCTGCCCGAGGGCGCGCTCTCGATCGTGTGCGGCGGCGCCGGAAACATGCTCGATCACGTCACCGGCGCGGACGCGGTCTCGTTCACCGGCTCGGCCGACACGGCGCTGCGCATCCGCGGCCATACCGCGCTCCTGCGCAACTCGACGCGCGTCAACGTCGAGGCCGACAGCCTGAACGTCGCGCTGCTCGGCCCGGACGCCGGGCCCGGTGCGCCGGAGTTCGACCTCCTCGTGCGCGAGGTGGTGCGCGAGATGACGCAGAAGGCGGGGCAGAAGTGCACCGCGATCCGACGCGTGCTGGTGCCGGCCGCGGCGCGCGGCGCGGTCGAGGACGCCATCGTCGCGAAGCTCGGCAAGACCAGCGTCGGGAACCCGCGCAACAAGGACGTTCGCATGGGACCGCTCGTCAGCCGGACGCAGCAGCGGGCCGCGCTCGAGGGCATCGCCGCGCTCAAACGCGAGGCGAGGGTCGTGTTCGACGGCGGCGCGGAGTTCAAGCCGGTCGACGCGGACCCGGCCAAGGCCGCGTTCGTGCCGCCCACGCTGCTCGCCTGCGACGACCCGCTCGCCGCGCGCGCGGTGCACGACGTCGAGGTGTTCGGGCCGGCAGCGACCGTCGTTCCGTACGCGGACGCGGCGCAGGCGTTCGCCATCGCGCGCATGGGGCAGGGGTCGCTGGTGGCTTCGGTGTTCAGCGGCGATGCGAAGTTCCTGGCGGACGCGGCGGCCGAGCTCGCCGACAGCCACGGCCGCATCCTGGCGGTGAACGCCGCGGTCGGGCAGAGCCACACCGGGCACGGCAACGTGATGCCGATGTGCCTGCACGGCGGGCCGGGGCGCGCCGGCGGCGGCGAGGAGCTCGGCGGCTTGCGCGCGCTCGCGTTCTACCACCGCCGCGCCGCGGTCCAGGGCCACGTCGACGTGCTCGCCGCGATTGCCGCCGGCGCGGCCGACTTCAAGTACTGAGGCTCAGGCGGCGGCGCCGAAGACGGTGCTCAGCATGCTGACCGACCCGATCTCGATGCCGTCGACCGCGACGCGCGCGGGCTCGCCGTCCGCCAGCGCGCCGAGGCAGTA
>JAHDYJ010000027.1:37900-43198 GCA_023383795.1 Burkholderiales bacterium
CGGGATCGAGAGGCGCGCGTCCTCGCCGGCCGCCTGCCAGTCGACGAGCGCGCGGTGGTCGCCGCGCGCGAGCGCGTCGCGCACGTAGTCGTTGAACCGCACCGCCCAGTCGTAGGGCGGCGCGTCCGCCTCGCGGCGCATGAGCCGCAGGTTGTGCACGACGTCGCCGCTGCCCGCGACGAGCACCCCCTCGTCGCGCAGCGGCGCGAGCCGGCGGCCGAGCTCGTAGTGGAACCCGGCCGGCTGGGTGGCGTCGATCGAGAGCTGCAGCACCGGCAGGTCGGCCGGCGGATACGCGAACCGCATCACCGCCCAGGTGCCGTGGTCGAGGCCCCACGACTGGTCGAGCGCGACCGGGGTCGGGGCGAGCAGGTCCTTGACCCGCGCCGCGAGCGCCGGATCGCCCGGTGCCGGGTATTGCAGCTCGTAGAGCTCCCGCGGGAAGCCGTAGAAGTCGTGGATCGTCTTCGGCGAGGCCATCGCGGTCACCGCGGTGCCGCGCGTGTACCAGTGCGCCGAGACGCACAGGACCGCGCGCGGCCGCGGAGTCGCGCGGCCGATCTCGCCCCACGCCCGCGTGTAGCGGTTGTCCTCGAGGCAGTTCATCGGGCTGCCGTGCCCGAAGAACACGACCGGCATCCTGCTCATGGCGCGCTAGCTCCGGAGGATCGTACAAGGGGGGCCCGCCCCCGTTGTTCCGATTGGGGGATATACAAGGGGCTGCTCCCCTTGTTCGTGCGACCGACTCTTCTTGCGGCGAACCCGATGCGTCCGACCATGGCGCGAGCTCTTCCCGATCAAATACGCTCGAAGATTGTGGCGATGCCCATGCCGCCGCCGATGCAGAGCGTCGCGAGGCCGTAGCGCAGCCTGCGGCGCTCGAGCTCGTCGAGCAGCGTGCCGGCGAGGATCGCGCCGGTGGCGCCGAGCGGATGGCCGAGCGCGATCGCGCCGCCGTTGACGTTCACCTGCTCGTGCGGGATGCCGAGCTCGCGCATCACGTAGAGCGGCACGACGGCGAACGCCTCGTTGATCTCGAAGAGATCGATGTCCTCGAATCTCAATCCGGCCTTCGCGAGCACTTTCCGCGTGGCGGGCACCGGACCGGTCAGCATGATGACCGGCTCGGCGCCGCAGAGGGCGGTCGCGACCACGCGGGCGCGCGGGGTGAGCTCGTGCTCTTTCGCCGCCCGTTCGCTGCCGACGAGCACGAGCGCGGCGCCGTCGACGATGCCCGACGAGTTGCCGGCGGTGTGCACGTGGTCGACGCGCTCGAGCTGCGGATAGCGCCTGCGCGCGACGCGGTCGTAGCCCATCTCGCCGATCGCCGCGAAGGCCGGCTTCAGCGCGCCGAGCGCCTCCGCGGTGGTGCCCTCGCGGATGTGCTCGTCGCGGTCGAGCGCGACCTTGCCCGAAGCATCGCGGATCGGGACGATCGAGCGCGCGAAGCGGCCCTCGCGCCGCGCCGCCGCGGCGCGCGCCTGCGACTCCGCCGCGTAGCGGTCGACGTCGTCGCGCGAGAAGCCGTGCAGCGTCGCGATCACGTCCGCGCTGATCCCCTGCGGGACGTAGTCGCCGTCGGCACCGGGCGGGGCGTGCCACTCGCCGCCGTCGCTGCCCATCGGCACGCGCGACATCGACTCCACGCCGCCAGCGACGATCAGGTCCTCCCAGCCGGAGCGGACCTTCTGCGCGGCGAGGTTCACCGCCTCCAGGCCGGAGCCGCAGAAGCGGTGGATCTGCTGGCCGGGCGCCTCGAAGCTCCAGCCGGCGTCGAGCGCCGCCTTCTTGGCGATGCACGCGCCCTGCTCGCCGACCGGGGTGACGCAGCCGAGCACGACGTCGTCGACGCGCGCGGTGTCGAGCCCGTGGCGGCCCTGCAGCTCGTGCATGAGCTGGACCACGAGCGAGACGGGCTTCACCTCGTGCAGCGCGCCGCTTTCCTTGCCGCGCCCGCGCGGCGTGCGGATGGAATCGAATACATAGGCCTCGGTCATGCGGGATACCTCGTAGTGATCGGTCGGCGAGGATCTACCGGAAGAGCCCGCCCGTGGAGGCGCCCGGGCAGAGCGGCGGGTCGCAGGGGTGCCGGTAGAAACGTTCGTTCAGGTAGACCGCGACGTGGTCGACCTCCTCGGGGGTCCACCCCGTCTTGAGCTGCGCCGAGAAGTTCGCCACGCGGGCGCGCACCTCGTCCAGGCTGCGCGCCTTGCGGGAGGAGTCGTTGTGCACGCTCTGATTGTGACAGCCGCCGCAACGGGCCTCGTACAGCGCGCGCCCGCGCGCCGGGTCGGCGGCCGCGGCCGCCGGCGGGCCGAGAAGACCCAGCAGGCCGGCGGCTGCGATCGCGGCCGGAATCGTTCCAGAAAAGGGGTGGGGCATCGTCGGTGGTGGTTGATTCGGATCCTCGAACCCTGGATTATGCGGCACTCGAGCGGTTCCCCGCCGCCGCCCGTGACGAAGTTCTGACATGGCGACGTTTCGCCCGATAACAAGAACCCGTGATCCCCGACCGCCCGCCCGACCGCCAGCCGCTCGACGCTCTCGCCTTCGGCCTGGTCACGGTGCTCTGCATGGCGTGGGGGCTGCAGCAGGTCACGATCAAGCTCGCCGCCGGCGACGTCTCGCTCGTGATGCAGGCGGCCATCCGGTCGATCGTCGCCGCTGCGCTCCTGCTCGTCTGGGCGCGCGTGCGGGGGATCGCCCTCTTCGGCGCCGACGGCACGCTGCGCGGCGGCCTCGCGGCGGGCGCGCTGTTCGCGGCGGAGTTCGTGTTCATCTACGGCGGCCTCGCATACACCACCGCCTCGCGCATGATCGTGTTCATCTACACAACGCCGTGCTTCACCGCGCTGATGCTGCCGTACTTCGTGCGGAGCGAGCGGCTCTCGGGGCGACAGTGGACCGGCGTCTTCCTCGCGTTCGCCGGGATCTTCGCCGCCTTCGGCGAAGGCTTCGTCTCGGCCGGCGGCGGAACGATGATCGGCGACCTCTGCGGGCTCGTCGCGGCGTTCCTGTGGGCGACCACCATCGTCGTGATCCGCGCGACTCGGCTCGCGCACGCGAGCGCCACGAAGACGCTCTTCTACCAGCTCGCGGTGTCGGCCGCGGTGCTGCCGGCGGTCTCGGTCGCGATGGGCGAGCCCGGCATCGTGCGCCTCACGCCGCTCACGGTGTCGCTGCTCGCCTACCAGGGCGCGCTCGTCGCGTTCGCGAGCTACCTCGCCTGGTTCTGGCTGCTCACGCGCTACCTCGCCGCGCGCCTGTCGGTCTTCACGTCGCTCACGCCGCTCTTCGGCGTGCTGTTCGGGGTGGCGCTGCTCGACGAGCGGATCACGTGGATCTTCGCGCTTGCGGCGCTGCTCGTCGCCGGCGGGATCGCGCTGGTGAACTGGCCCGGCCGGCGCCGCTGACGCGCGCCGGCGACGGCTACGTGCCCTCGCCGCCGAACCAGCCGCGGATGGTGCGTCCGGCGCGCTGGAACCATTCGCCGGTCCTGCGCAGCGCGGTCTGCAGCGCCGACTCGGTCTTCTTCGCCGCCTTCTCGGCCGCATCGCCGGTCTTGTTCGCGGCCTTCTCGACGGCGGCGCCGGTCTTCTTCGCCGCCCGGTCGAGCGCCGCCCCGGTCTTCTCCCCGGCCCGTTTCAGGGCCGCGCCGGTCCGTTCGGCCGCGCGCTCGACCGCGCTCGGCCCGCTGCCGGCCGGCGCTTCCTGCCCGGCCTCGTCCGCCGCGAGCGTGGCTCCGCCCGCGAGCAGGCATCCCGCCAGCGCCAGCGGCGCGAGCGCCCGCCGGCCGGTCGGTCGCATCACCCGCAGCTCCCCACCGCGCCGCACGCGGTGCAGAAATCGCACCCGTCCTTCTTGATCACCGCGTAGTTGCCGCACTCGCCGCACAGCGCGCCCTGCATGAGCTTCGGCTCGTTCGCCTCGCGCGGCGCCTCCAGGATGCCCATCTCGCGCGTCGGGAAGCCGTGCTCGTCGAGCACGCCGAGCATCGCGTAGCGGTGGATGATCACCTGCGCCATGTAGGCGACGATCGACGGATAGGTCTGCTGGCGGCGCTGCCCTGGCACGAAGGCCATGAAGTCGCCGAGCGGCTCGGAGTAGTTGAGGAGCTTCCTCAGCTTCATGCCGATCCACGCCGGGTCCATCACCCGCATGTCGAGCGAGAGGACGCGCGAGAGGCCGTCGAGCGCGCGCGGGTAGTGGCCCGAGAGCCACATCGAGTAGGGCCGGGTGACGCCGTCGGGCAGCGTGATCTCCTTCAGGCCGAGCACGAAATCGTCGCCCGAGCCCGGGTTCTGGATGTCGACTGTCCAGGAGAGCGTTCCGTCGGTGCCGGTCTTCGGCTCCTGCACGCTGAACATCGCGTCGAGCACCGGCGTCGGGCCGTCCGCGTCGAGCGCGCCGAGCTGCTCGCAGCGGAAGCGCACCACCTGCGCGAGCGCCGCCACGATGCCCGGCATCCGCTTCAGCTCGCCGTGCGGCGGGAACGGCAGGTCGAACGGGTCGCCGAACGTCTTCGACATCACGTCGAGCTTCAGCTTGAGCCACGCGCGGTCGTTGGCGCGCATGTCCATCGAGAGCGTCTTCGCGACCGCGCCGAGGCCGCGCGGCTGCTCGGCGCCGTTCACCCAGACCTCGAACGGGTAGGGCTTGCCGTTCTCGACCTGGCCGACGAAGAGCGCGAACTCGCCGTGCGGGTAGCGGATCATGTAGGTCCAGGCGAGGTTGCCGCCCGGCAGGCTCGGGCGCCCCGGCCAGCGCAGCGACGAGAGCACCGGCGCCGGCAGCGACTTGATCGAGAGGCGCCGGTTGCGCTCGTCGTCGAGGCGCACGTCCTGCGGCTCCTTCTTCGGCTCGACCGAGAGCACCGCGCCGAGCACCGCGTTCGGGCGGTAGGTCGCGAGCCCCTTGAGGCCCGACTTCCAGGCGGTCAGGTAGAGGTCCTCGAAATCGCCGTACGGGTAGTCCTCCGGGACGTTCACCGTCTTCGAGATGCTCGAGTCGATGTACGGCGCCACCGCCGCCACCATGTTCTTGTGCGCCTGCGCCGAGAGCTCGAGCGCGGTGACGAAGTGGCCCGGCAGATTCTCGACGTCGCCGCCGAGGTGGCGGTAGAGGCGCCAGGCGAAGTCCTCCACCTGGTACTCCTTGAAGGTGCCCTCGGCGGTGCGCTTCTTGCGCGTGTAGGTCCACGAGAACGGCGGCTCGATGCCGTTCGACGCGTTGTCCGCGAACGCGAGGCTGATCGTGCCGGTCGGCGCGATCGACAGCAGGTGCGAGTTGCGGATGCCG